>CAZWXF010000001.1:0-31585 GCA_964638055.1 uncultured Bifidobacteriaceae bacterium
CGTCGTAGAACAGCGGCTTGCCGTCCTTCCACAGCGACTGGTGGCAGTGCATGCCGGAGCCGTTGTCACCGAAGATCGGCTTGGGCATGAAGGTGGCGGACCGCCCGGCAGCCCAGGCGACGTTCTTGATGACGTACTTGAACTTCATGACGTCGTCTGCGGCCTGCAGCAGCGTGTTGAACCGGTAGTTGATCTCCGCCTGGCCGGCGGTGCCGACCTCGTGGTGGGCGCGCTCGACCTGCAGGCCGACCTGCTCGAGGCCCAGGACCATCTGGTCGCGCAGGTCCGCGAAGTGGTCGACCGGCGGGACCGGGAAGTAGCCGCCCTTGTAAGGGGTCTTGTAGCCGCGGTTGGGGGAGCCATCGATCTCCTGCTCCGCCCCGGAGTTCCACTTGCCCTCGACCGAGTCGATGAAGTAGTAGCCGGCGTTCTGCCTGGTCTCGAAGCGAACCGAGTCGAACACGTAGAACTCCGCCTCGGGGGCGAAGAACGCGGTGTCGGCGATGCCGGTGGACTTCAGGTAGGCCTCGGCCTTCGCGGCGATGTTGCGTGGGTCGCGGCTGTAGGGCTCGTCGGTGAAGGGGTCGCGGATCGAGAAGTTGACGATCAGAGTCTTCTCGGCTCGGTACGGGTCGATGAAGGCGGTCGTCACATCGGGGATGAGCTTCATGTCCGACTCGTGGATCGCCTGGAAGCCGCGGATGGACGATCCGTCGAACATCTGGCCCTCGGTGAAGAACTCCTCGGGAAGGGACTGTGCCGGCACGTTGAAGTGCTGCATCACGCCGGGGAGGTCACAGAAGCGGACGTCGACGAACTTGACGTCGTTCTCCCTGATGAACGTGAGCACTTCCTCCGCAGTGTTGAACAAGACCAACCTCCTGGGTTCGGGTCAATCGCGACCCGGTGCTCCGGGCTCCGGCCGCGCTTCGTGCTGGACGGTACGTAGGCGGGATTTCCCGTCCGTGACGCCATTGTTTCGCTGCCGTTACGCGCGACCGGCACCGGGGGCGCCGCCCTCCCCGCCCCCCTTGACCTCGGCCCAGAACGCCTGCCGGACCGTGTGCTTGTCCACCTCGCTGTTCCAGGTGTCCACACCGCGGGCGACCGAGTACCGGAGCAGCTCGGCATTGATGCTGCGCGGAATCGTCGGGTACTTCAGCGTGAGCATGGCCGCCGCCTCCGGCGTCGCCCGGCTCAGCCACCGACGGGCGTAGACCCTCCCCACGGTGATCGCGTCGAACGTGGTGCGCGCATCCTCGGCGGCATCGGCGAACTGCTCGGCCTGCGTGGTCAGGTCCGAGAGGCGGTGGAAGTCGTAGTCCGGCACCGAGTAGCCCGAGTGCGCTGCCGACGACGAGTACAGCAGCGTGTCCTGCCCGGAGGCCTGTGCCGCTGCAGGGCGATGTGGAGCCGCGGACGGCTTGGGCAGCGAGAGCGGGGTCGGGATGCGCCCTGAGCTGGCGGACGGAGCAAGGGACGCTGCCGGGGTCCGGCTCGACTCGGCTGACGCCGCCGCGGGCACAGGGGTCAGGTCGGGCTGGGTTCCCCCTCGTGACGCCGGCCGCAGGGGGGTGACCTTCCCCGCCTGCTCGGCGGCCTTCGCAGGTTCTGCGTCCTCAGCCAGCCCGCCGCCGGGTGCGCGTTGCCTGGGGGAGTCGGGCTTGGGGGGCTCCAGGATCGTGTAGACGCCCCGGATCCAGGCCTCCTCGAGGACGTAGCGGCGGTCAGCGGCGGCGATGAGCTCCAAGGACTGGTTGCCCCCGTCCGGACCGGCCTCGACGCCCCACAGGTGCACTCGGACGCCGTAGGACTGGACCTCGTCCACGGCTCGCAGCAGGTCCTCGTCACCGGAGAGCAGCACGAAGTCCACCGCGCCCCGGTTGCGGGCGAGCCCGGTCATGTCAGCGTGCAGCTCGGCGTCCACACCCTTCTGGACCATGCGTCCACCGGCGCGCTCGCGCAGGTTGCCCAGGCGCAGCTTGATGTCCCCGAGGCTGGCCAGCTCGCGCTGGTCGGGGTAGGGATTGCGGTTCGGGGCCGCCGCGTACCAGTAGATCCGCAGCAGGGGCAGCGCGGTCTGGGCGACGGCGAGCTTGGTGATCTCACGGACCAGGGAGCCGGCGTTCGCCCGAACCGTGGCGCCCGGATGACCGCCCAGCATGAGCGTCTTGGCTGATTCGTGCAGGTAGCCGGCATCGACGAAGACAGCGCACCGGTCCATGCGGCAAGCCTAGCGGCGTCGTTCCCGGTGCCCGGGTGCATGCCAGGCGCCGACAGCTGGCGGGCGGGTCAGGCGTTGATCACGACGGTGTCGACGGCCCTGTCGTGCAGGCCCCGACCGTCGTTGTCCCAGACGGCCGGCGGGATCACCAGGCAGATGAGGACCGTCCGCACCGCTGCTGAGAGCAGGGTGACGCGTCGATTCATCCCGCGCACGCGCAGGCGCATGATGCGCTGGCCGAATGACGCTCCACCGAGCCAGGTGAAGAGGCAGACCTGGAGCGCGAAGACCCCCAGGGTGAGCATGGGCCTTGCGGGCGACGTCGGATCGGGCACGAGGGCGCTGGAGATGAGCAGGGCGGCGAACCAGTCGATGAAGAGGGCAGCGGTGCGCCGGCCCATGCCAGCCATGGATCCAGGGCCCGAGCCGGGCAGTCCCAGGCGCGCTCCTCGATGGATCGCCTCGGTCTCGGTGACGACGCTGGCCATCAGCGCAGCTTCCCGCGCGGGATGCGCCCGCCCTTGGGCATCGGTCCCTTCGGAATCGGAGCGGGGTTGGTGGCCAGGGCCTCGAGCTTGCGCCGCAGGGTCGTCACCTCGCCGGGTGCCAGCGACTTCGTCATCTTGCGCAGGTGCTTGTCCAGCTTCGAGATCCGGACCTCGCCGGGACCCTCGCCGATGACGATCTCCTGGATGGGTGCGTCGGCGACGAACCGTGCCGTCCGCTTGCGCTCGTTGGCCAGGAGGGCGGCCAGGCCAGGGCTCGTACCCTCGCCGATCAGGACCACGCCGGGCCTGCCGACGGCCCGGTGCACCATGTCCTGGGACTTGTTGGCCGCGACCGCGGGGGTGATCCCCCAGCCCTGCTTGGTCATGTTCTGCACCACGGCGACGGCCGCGCCGGGCTTGCCCTCGATCGATCTGTAGGCCGAGCGCATCGCCCGGCGGCTGAAGACGATCGTCACCGTGAGGAGGCTCAAGGACAGGCCGACGATGAACCAGGTGATCGGGTTGCGTGTCGCGATGCCCACGGAGATGCCGAGCGCGATGCCGATGACGAAGATCGCCAGCAGTATCCAGCCAAGCCTCGGATCGAACTTGCGCGCCATTCTGTAGTTGTCGCGGATGGTCCGCACGCGGTCGCCGATCTTCGACATGCCCGGATCCTAACGGGCGCCCTGCCGTGCGGACCCCGCGTTGCCCGCAGGTTGAACCCGCGAAGCGCGCCGCCCGGGGGCTAGCGGATGCTCGCCCGCGCGGCCATGGCCTGATCGTGCAGCCGGCCAGCTCGGTAGGACGAGCGGACCAGCGGCCCGCTCAGGACGCCGAGGAACCCCAGTTCGCTGGCGCGCTCTGCCAGGTCGACGAACTCCTCGGGCCGGACCCAGCGCTCCACCGGATGGTGCCGGGGGGTGGGGCGCAGGTACTGGGTGATCGTCACCAGGTCGCAGCCGGCGGCGCGCATGTCCGCCAGGGCGACGTGGACCTCGTCGATGGTCTCGCCAAGTCCGAGGATGAGGTTGGACTTCGTGACCAGCCCGGCGGCGCGGGCCTGGGCGATGACATCCAGGGACCGGTCGTACCGGAAGGCGGGGCGGATCCGCCTGAAGATGCGCGGGACCGTCTCCAGGTTGTGGGCCAGAACCTCCGGCTCGGACGCGAAGACCTCGGCCAACAGGTCGGGCTCGCCCGAGAAGTCGGGGATGAGCACCTCGACGCGGGTCCCCGGGTTGCGGTCGTGGATCGCCCGCACGGTCTCGGCGTAGAGCCACGAGCCCTGGTCGGGCAGGTCGTCGCGGGCGACGCCGGTCACGGTCGCGTAGCGCAGTTCCATCGTGGCGACGGACTCGGCGACGCGGCGTGGCTCGTCGCGGTCCAGCGGTTCCGGACGACCCGTGTCGATCTGGCAGAAGTCGCAGCGGCGGGTGCACTGGGCACCGCCGACGAGGAACGTCGCTTCACGGTCCTCCCAGCACTCGAAGATGTTGGGGCAGCCGGCTTCCTGGCAGACCGTGTGCAGGCCCGCCTCGGCGACGCGTTCGCGCATGGCCAGGAACTCGGGACCGGTCCGCACACGGGTCTTGATCCACTCGGGCTTGCGCTCGATCGGCACGGCCGCGTTGCGGACCTCCAGGCGCAGGAGCCGCCGCCCATCAGGCCCGATCATCGGCCAGCGCCGACTGGCAGCAGCCCTGGCAGTCCGGCGAGGAGGATCTCGCGGATCTCGGCTACCTCGACCGACCGGCCCAGCTCAGCGGTCAGTGACGTCACCGAGGCATCGCGGATGCCGCAGGGGACGATCCGATCGAAGTGCGTGAGGTCGGGACAGGCGTTGATGGCGAAGCCGTGCATGGTGACTCCCTGCGCCACGCGCACGCCGATCGCGGCGACCTTGCGGTCGGGGCCGCGCTCGTCGGCAGGCACCCAGACCCCCGACCGGCCTTCGATCGGCAAGGTGGACAGGCCGACCTCGGCACAGGCCGCGATGAGCAGGGCCTCCATGCGCCGGACGTGCGCGACCACGTCGAAGGGGTCGGGCAGCCGGACGATGGGATAGCCCACGAGCTGGCCCGGGCCGTGCCAGGTGATGCGACCGCCCCGATCGACCTCGACGACCGGGGAACCGTCCCACGGGCGATCCTCGGGCTGCGTGCGGCGCCCTGCGGTGTACACGCTCTCGTGCTCGAGCAGCCAGGTGACCGGCTCCCCGCCGGCGACCACCTCCGCGTGCCAGGCCCGCTGCTGCTCCCAGGCCACGGTGTACTCGACCGGCTCGTCGGAGATCACCACGCGCATGGGGTGAGCCTACGCGGGGTCGGCTCCTCGGGCCTGTGGAGAACTGTTTGACCGTTTCACGGTCACGTTGCATGGTTCCGCCATGAGAGACACGGGGGAGGGGCAGGCGTTGCCATGGGAGCCGCCTGTGGGGCGATGGCCCGCGGCCCACCGCGATCCGCTGGAGGCGCACTCGGAGCCCGCAGCGCCGCGCGATGGCAGCGTGGATGAGACCAGTGCCTCGCAGGCACCGGACGGCGTGCTGCCCGGGCCCTCCGACCACCCTGGCGGGAGCGAACGCGTGCCGGGCGTGATCTTCCTGGGAGCACCGGGTGAACCCCTTCGACCGGCAGGGCCGTCGACGGCAGGCCCCAGCAGCACGTCGGACGGGGGATCCGCGCGACGGGCGCTGGGCCCTGCCGGCAGCGCGGCTCGACGACGTCGTGTGCCGCTGCGCCGCCGGCACGTGGCCGCCGTCGCGGCGACCCTGGTGGTGGGTCTCGTCGTGACCCGCGTGGCGGTCGCCTCCGGTGACCGGGGGCGGACCACGGGGCCCGAGCCCTCGCCGGCCGCGTCCGCCGGTGCCAGTGCAGGGATGTCGAACGGTCCCTTGGCGGGGGCGTCCGCCGGAGGGCCGGGCCCTGCGTCGCAGGGCGAAGGGCCAGGCAGCGACGCGGCGGGATCCTCAGGAGCCCCTCCGGCCTCACCCGGCGCGACGCAGTCCCGGACCGGTCCGACAGCCGCTGGCGTCCCCCCCGGACCGGTCGACTGGCTGGCCGTGATGGTCGGGCTCGACCAGCTGCGCTCGAGCGCTCTCGTGGCCGTCGATCCGCAGGCGGTGGCCGAGTACGCGGCGGTCGGCTCGGCGGCGCACGAGTCGGACGTGAAGATGGTCGAGGCCCTGGCCGAGGCCGGAGTGCGGCCCGTGGGACTGGCGACCCGGATCGTGGGGGTGGAGGTCATCGAGGCCGCAGGAGACTCCGCGCGGCTCCGGGTGGTCGACGAGCGCGGCGCCTACCGGCTCGAGAGCGGCGCCGGGTCAGTGGTCGACCAGATCGCGGCGGCGGGCAGGCGCACATGGGTCGTCACAGTGGAACGGGGCGCTGACGCCGGATCGTGGCGTGTGGTGCGCGTAGCGGCGGCATGAGGTCGCCGTGGCCTTCGCAGGAGCGCTGGGCTCCGGAAGGGTGTGGGGGCCCGCGCGGCCGTGGGGGCCGTGGCAGGGCACGGGATCGGAGCCGGTCGTCGCCCTCGGCGGTCCCGCTCAGCCACGCTGGCCTCCCTCCTCGTGCAGGGCCCACCGGAGGGCGTCGTGGATCGTCGGATCGCGGAAGTGAAAGCCGTCCTCCACGAGCCTTCGTGGCACGACGCGTGAGCTGGTCAGGACCTCCGAGGAGAACTCCCCGAGCGCGAGGCGAAGCGCGAACCGGGGCACCCTCAGCGCGGTGGGTCGTCGCAGGATCTCGCCCATGGCCCTCGTGATCTCCGCGTTGGATGCGACGTTCGGGGCGACGAGGTTGACCGGCCCTCGGAGGTCTCCTTCGAGCAGGTGCGTGAGGGCCGCGACCTCGTCGCGCAGGGAGATGAAGGACCAGCACTGACGCCCGTCGCCGAGCTTGCCTCCCAGTCCGAGCCTGAACAGCGGGATCATGCGTGCCCAGGCCCCGCCCCGGCTGGAGACCACCAGGCCGCTGCGGGAGTGCGCCACGGAGATGCCCGCCGCCCGTGCGGGGTCCGCGGCGGCCTCCCAGTCGCGAACCACGCCGGAGAGGAAGAGCTCTCCGGCGGGCGCGGACTCGTCGACCGCCTGGCAGTCGGTGTCACCGTAGAAGCCAATGGCCGAGCCGCAGACGATTCGTCGGATCGTGCTGCCCTCATCGGCCGCCGCCAGGGCCAGTGTCAGGGTCGTCAGAACCCGCGAGGCGCGGATCTCCGACTTGTAGGCCGAGGTCCAGCGATGGTCCCCGACACCAGCGCCGGCCAGGTTCACGATCGCGTCCGCGCCGCGCATGACGGCCCGATCGAGCCTGCCCTGGGCGGGGTCCCACGAGACCTCGTCCGGGGCTCGGGCATCGCGGCGGACAAGCCGGACGACGGAGTGCCCGCGCCTGTGAAGGGCTGGCACGAGCGCCGACCCGATCAGTCCGCTGCTGCCCGACACGACCACGCGCAGGGACGGCCCCGGACTACCGGGCACGCTGCAGCCGGGCGTGTGGGTGCCGGGTCGCTGGCACGGCCGTCAGCTCAGCTCAGCTCGGCTTCGAACTCGCCCCCCTCGAGGCGGGTTCGGATTGCCGTGAGGAACCTGGCCGCGTCCGCGCCGTCGACGAGGCGATGGTCGTAGGTGAGGGCCAGGTAGATCATCGATCGGATCGCGATGGCATCGGCACCGGTCTCGTCGCGGATCACCACCGGACGGCGCACGATCGCCCCGGTCCCCAGGATCGCCACCTGCGGCTGGTTGATGATCGGGGTGTCGAAGAGCGCCCCGCGGCTGCCGGTGTTGGTCAGCGTGAAGGTCCCACCGGAGAGCTCGTCGGGGGAGACCTTGTTCGTGCGCGTGCGCTCGGCGACGTCGGCGATCCGTCGGGCCAGTCCGGGGATGTTCAGGTTCTGCGCGTCCCGGATGACAGGGACCAGGAGGCCCCGCTCGGTGTCCACGGCGATGCCCATGTGGATCGCATCGTTGTAGGTGACGGTCCCCGCAGCCTGGTCCATGGAGGCATTGACCATCGGGTATGTCCGCAGCGCCTCGATGATGGCTTTGGCGAAGAACGGCATGAAGGAGAGGTTCAGGCCCTCCCGCGCGCTGAAGGCGGCCTTGTTCCGGGCCCTGACCGCGGCAACCCGGGTCACGTCGGCCTCCACGACGGTGGTCAGCTGGGCGGATGTCTGCAGCGACTCGACCATCCGCTCTGCGATCACACGGCGAAGCCGCGACATCTTGACCGTGCCGGAGGGGGCCGGAGTCGACGGAGCCGACGCGGCCGGCTGTGCGGCGGCCTTCGGGCTCGCGGGAGTCGCCTGCGGGGCGGACGTGGCAGCGCTGGGGCGGGCGGCGGCAGGGGCCGGTGCTGGCGGCGCGGGGGGAGCGTGGCGGGCGTCGAAGACGTCCTGCTTGGTGATGCGCCCCCCCACCCCGGTTCCCCGGACGCGGCTCAGATCGATCCCGCCCTCCTCCGCCAGTCGCCTGACCAGTGGCGTGACGTAGGTGGCGGGCACGCCGGATCCGGCGGCGCCCACAACTGGCGCGTGCTGCGGGGCAGGCGGCTGGACCGGCGCAGGTGCCTGGGGCGGGGTGGGTCGGGCTGCGGGAGCCGTGGGTGCGGGAGCCGGTGGTGCGGGGGGCTCCGGCCGCGCGGGGCCTGCGGCACCCGCTGGCGCGGGCGTGCCGATCACGGCCAGTGTCTGGCCCACAGCCGCGGTCTCGTCCTCGAGCACCCGGATCTCCAGCAGGTTGCCCGAGGTCGGGGCCGGGATCTCGGTGTCGACCTTGTCCGTGGAGACCTCGAGCAGGGGCTCGTCGGCCGTGACCTGGTCACCCACCTGCTTGAGCCAGCGAGTGACGGTCCCCTCGGTGACCGACTCGCCGAGGGCTGGCAGGACGACAGGCGTCTCTGTCCCCGGCACGGCAACGCTGCCCGAGCGTGTTGGGCCGGGGTCCGGTGCGATCCGTGGGACAGCCACCGCGGCGAGCACGGCGTGCGGCGCCGCCGGGGGAGCGGCTGCCGGTGCCGGAGCGGGAGAAGCCTGCGCCGGGGCGGGAGCAGCGGGTGCGGCGCCCCCCGGCGCCTCGTCGGGCGAGCCGATCACGCCGAGGGCTGCCCCCACCTCGACGGTCTCGTCCTCCTGCACCGTGATCTCCAGCAGCACCCCGGTCGCAGGGGCCGGGATCTCGGTGTCGACCTTGTCCGTGGCCACCTCCAGCAGCGGCTCGTCGGCCTGGACGGTGTCGCCCACCTGCTTGAGCCATCTCGTGACAGTGCCCTCGGTGACGCTCTCGCCGAGCTGGGGCATGTTGACCGTGACGGACATCTGTGCTCCTGGGTTCCTCGTTCAGGCGTGGGCGTGCAGGGGCTTGCCGGCCAGGGCGAGGTGCGCCTCGCCCAGGGCCTCGTTCTGGGTGGGGTGGGCGTGGACCAGCGAGGCGACCTCGCTGGGGTAGGCCTCCCAGTTGTAGATCAGCTGGGCCTCGCCGATCTGCTCGCCGATGCGGGCCCCCACCATGTGCACGCCCACGACCGGCCCGTCCTTGCGCCGGACCAGCTTGATGAAGCCTGCTGTGGCCAGGATCTGGGACTTGCCGTTGCCGGCGAGGTTGTACTCGTAGCTCGCGACCGCGTCGGCGCCGAACTTCTCCTTCGCCTGGGCCTCGGTCATCCCGATCGAGCCGATCTCCGGCTCGCAGTAGGTGACGCGGGGGATCCCCAGCTCGTCGATGACGAGGGGGGCGAGACCGGCGATCTCCTCGGCCACGAAGATCCCCTGCTGGAACCCTCGGTGCGCCAGCTGCAGGCCGGGCACGATGTCGCCGACGGCGAAGATCCCGGGGACGTTCGTGCGCAGGCGCTCGTCGGTGAGGACCCAGCCTCGATCCATCGTCACGCCGACCTCCTCGAACCCCATGCCCGAGGCGTTCGGCCCCCGCCCCACCGCGACCAGCATGAGCTCGGCGCTGAAGGTCTTGCCGTTCTCCAGGGTCGCGACCACGCCACTCTCGTCCTGTGTCACGCCGGCGAACCGGACGCCCGTCGAGAAGTTGATACGGCGCTTCCGGAAGGCCCGCTCCAGCGCCTTCGAGCATGCCTCGTCCTCGGCGGGAACCAGCCGCGGGAGCGCCTCGATGATGGTGACGTCCGCTCCGAACGACTTCCAGACCGACGCGAACTCCACGCCGATCACGCCGCCGCCCAGGACGATCACGGAGGCTGGGATGTGCTCGAGCTGGAGGGCCTCGTCAGAGGTGATGACATGGCCGGAGATCTCAAGGCCGGGCAGGCTGCGGGCGTACGAACCCGTCGCGAGCACGATGTTGCGGCCGACGTAGCTGGTGCCACCGACGTCGACAGTGTTCGCGGAGACGAGTCGTCCGGTTCCTTCCACGTACGTGATGGCCTTGCCGCGCACGAGGCCCTGCAGGCCCTTGTAGAGCCTGCCCACGACCCCGTCGCGGTACGAGTTGACCTTGCCGATGTCGATGCCCTCGAGGGTCGCGCGGACGCCGAACTGCTCGCTCTCCCGCGCGGCGTCGGCGACCTCTGCCGCATGCAGGAGGGCCTTGGTCGGGATGCAGCCCCGATGCAGGCACGTGCCGCCGAGCTTGTCGCGCTCGATCAGCGCCACGGACAGGCCGAGCTGTGAGGCCCGGAGAGCGCAGGCGTACCCGCCGCTGCCACCGCCGAGGATCACGAGGTCGAACTGGTTGTCGGCCACGTCGCCACCCACCTCACCTCCGGGTCACCCCGGTTCTGGGCCTGCTCCTGCGCGGGGGATCGCCGCGACCGATGCACGCCGGGCGCCGGTCGCGAGGCCCGCCCATTTCCGGGCTCATCCTGCCAGCAGATGGCGGCATCTGCCCCTGTTAGCACGCAGGCGTCGTACCAGTCGACCCGCCGGCCGACGACGAGCAGACGGGCGGCCGGGCACCGCAGCGGCGCATCGAGGGCTCGCCGGCCGGAGCAGCCTCGCGCAGAGGCCGCATCCGATGGATCCGGCTGTCAGGCCTCTCGGTCGCCCTCGATGGCCATCCGCTCGGCAACCTCGAGGAGCGTGCGAACCCCGTACCCGGTGGCCCCCTTGGCGTTGTGACCCCAGGGCGTGCCGGTCACGAAGCCCGGGCCCGCGATGTCGATGTGGGCCCAGCGCACGCCGGCTGGCACGAACTCCCTCAGGAAGGCGGCGGCGGTCATCATCCCGCCGTTGCGTTCGCCGATGTTGGCCAGATCCGCGACCGGCGAGTCCAGCGAGGCTCGCAGGTCGTCGGGGATCGGCATCGGCCAGGCCAGCTCACCAGCGGCACCTGCGGCGGCGACGACCTCGCCGCGCCACTCGTCGTCGTTGCCCATGACCCCGGCGATCCGCGCGCCGAGGGCGACCAGCTGGGCGCCGGTCAGGGTCGCGATGTCGACGATCGCGTCCGGCGCGTCGGCGGCGCAGCGGCCCAGTGCGTCCATGAGGACCAGGCGGCCCTCCGCGTCGGTGTTGAGGACCTCGACGGTCTTGCCGCCGAACGACGTGATCACGTCTCCAGGGCGCTGGGCGGTGCCGCTGGGCATGTTCTCGGCGATCGCGAGGTACCCGGTGACCCGCAGCGGCACGCGCAGGGCTGCGATCGCCTTCACCGCCGCCAGAACCGCCGCCGCTCCGGCCATGTCGTACTTCATGGTGGCCATGCTTGCCGCGGGCTTCAGGGAGAGCCCCCCGGAGTCGAACGTGATCCCCTTCCCGATGAGCACGAGGTGCCGGGACGCCCCCGCGGGGGAGTGGGCCAAGCGGACCAGTCGCGGCGGATGGGCGGACCCGCCGCCCACCGCGAGGATGCCGCCGAACCCCTGCTCGGCCAGGGCGACCTCGTCGAGGACCTCGACGGCGACCCCGTCGGCGGCCAGGCCCTGGGCCTGCGCCGCCAGAGCGGCGGGGGGCAGGTCGCAGGCGGGGGTGTCGACGAGCCAGCGGGCCAGGTTGACGGCGTCGGCCACGATGCTCACCCGGTCGAGCCAGGCCGTGGCCTCGGCGTCGTCGGCTGTGCGCCCGTCCTCGCCGTCGCCGGATTGCCCCGTCACGATGGTCACGGATGTCGGGCCGGACTCGGACTCGGCGCCGATGCGGAACCGGTAGGACCCCAGGAGGCCGCCCAGTGACTCGGCGGCGTGGGCCTGCTGATCGATCCGGTCGGTCACCGCGAGGGCGATGTCTGCCACCTTGACCTGGCGCACGGCCGCACCGGCTGCCTGGCTGATGGATCCCGGGTCGTCCGGGCCCGGGCCCAGGCCCGTGAGGGCGAGGGCCGGCAGCCCGAAGGGATCACCGGGCAGGCGCAGGAGCTCGTCTGGCTTGCCCGTTGCCCCGATCGTGCGCGCCGCGGTCGTCACGAGGGCTCGGGTCGCCTCGTCCAACGCGCGGGAGACGACGCGGGGACCGTCGTCGTCCTGGCGGACGCCGACGACGAGGAGACCCGCTCCCTCGAAGGATCGGGCGGAGCGCAGGACGGCGCCCCGCGTCGAGTCGGGCCTGGACGAGTCGGGACTGGGGTGGGTGGCCGTCCGGGCCGCTCCTGTCGCGAGGGCGGGCCTTCCGGTGGTGGGGCCGCTGGTGGCTGTCTCGGCGGGCATGGGGCACACGTTAGGGCCTGTCAGATCGTCTGCTGCCAGCGGCGGTTCCCGTGGGAGGTTGGTCGCATGGAAGGAGGAGGCATTCCGCACCGGAGGCTGGCCGTCGACCTACGAGGACGCCGCCAACGCCTCCACCGGGGCCGCGCAGCCGAGCAGCTGATCCGCTCGGCCAGGCTCCTGCGTGAGGTGGTCATCGGGGGGGCGGGGTCGACGCGTGGTGTCCACCTAGGCTGCTCGCGTGGCCTCCCGAATCACCGCTCTGCACCCTCTGCACGTCGCCGCGGGCGCCAGGATGGCGGACTTCGGTGGGTGGGACATGCCCATCGACTATCCGACCGGCGTCGTCGCCGAGCACACGGCCGTGCGCACCGGCGTGGGGCTGTTCGACGTCTCCCACATGGGCCGGCTGCGCGTCCACGGCCCCGGTGCGGCCGAGGCCCTCGACGCGATCCTGTGCAACGACCTGGGCCGCATCGGCCCTGGCCAGGCGCAGTACTCGATGCTGCTCACCCCGGCCGGTGGGGTGGTGGACGACCTGATCGTCTACCTGGTCAGCGCCGAGGAGCTCGTCGTCGTGCCCAACGCGGGCAACGCCGCACTCGTGCGCGACACCCTCCGGGCGGCACTGCCCGACGCCGTCGGCCTGACCGATCACCAGCTGGACAGCGGGATCGTCGCTGTCCAGGGTCCGGGCAGCCGTGAGCTGCTGGACTCGCAGGGGCTTCCCGTGGCGTCCCTGGCCTACATGGCGTTCGACTCCGCCGAGTGGGGCGGCGGCGAGCTGCTGGTCTGTCGCAGCGGCTATACCGGCGAGCTCGGATACGAGCTGATCGCGCCCTCGCCGCTGCTGCCCGAGCTCTGGCGGACGCTGGGCGAGGCCGCCACGCCCTGCGGCCTGGGCGCCCGGGACACCCTGCGCACCGAGATGGGCTACCCCCTGCACGGGCAGGAGCTGTCCCGGGACATCACGCCGCTGGAGGCCGGGCTGTCCTGGGCCGTGGGGTGGGACAAGCCCGACTTCGTCGGTCGTGCCGCGCTGCTCGCCCAGCGCCAGGTCGGTCGTCCCAGGGCGCTGCGCGGGATCCTGCTGACCGGTCGCGGTGTGCCCAGGCCGCACATGGCCGTGACCCTGCCTGACGGATCGCCCATCGGGACGACGACGTCCGGGACCTTCTCCCCGACGCTGCGCGCCGGGATCGCGCTGGCCCTGCTCGATCCGGGCGTCGGTGTGGACGAGGACGTCCTCGTCGACATCCGTGGCCGATCGACGACTGCCCGCGTGGTCCGCACGCCCTTCGTGACGGCCTCCCCGCGCGGCTGACCCGCAGGAGCGGACCATCCTGCGTCGGAGGGGGCCCTGCGCTGCTGCGTGCAGGATCGATCGCGGCGTGCCGGATCGGGGGTATGAACGCGACCCGCGCTGGCACGTTCAGCGGGCCAGGCGGGTGACCTCGACGACCACCTCAGGGTCACGGCTCGTGCCCCCCGCGTAGATGCCCGTCAGCGGGGAGACGTCGCGATAGTCCCGGCCGCGGGCCACGACCACGTGCGCGGCACCCACATCTCGGCTGTTGGTCGGGTCGTGGGCCTCCCAGTCGCCGTTCCAGACCTCGACCCAGGCGTGGCTCTCCCCGACCCCCGGCACGCCGATCTCGGCATCCTCGGTGTGCAGGTAGCCGCTCACGTAGCGGGCTGGGATGCCCACTGCCCGCAGCAGCGCCAGTGTGTTGTGGCTGAAGTCCTGGCAGACCCCGCGGCCGTCCGCCCAGGCCTGACCGGCAGTGGTGTGCACGTGCGTCGCCCCCGGCGTGTACGCCAGCCGGTCGCGGACCGCCTCGAGGGCCAGCCCGATGGCGTCGCGCGGGGTGCGAGCCCGACGCAGCGCCTCGACGACCGAGTCCCGTGCCGGGTCCCCGGTGGCATCGTCGACGAAGGTCCCCCTCTCCAGGAACTCGCACCATCGGTCGGCGACATCCTCGGAGTGCAGCTGCGCCCAGGTCACGCCGGGGGCCTGGTGCCAGCGCTCCACGGTGTCCACGACACTGGTGCTGATCACCGTCAACGAGCGGTGCGGTCTATGGACGTCGAACGCCTCCACCGCCGTGCCCCAGTAGTCGGTGTACCGCTGCATCCTGGCGGCCGGGCTGACGGTCAGGTCGTGCCGGAGCATCAGCTGGCCCGAGGTGCTCAGGGGCGTCATCCGGGCTTCGTTGAACGACGCGACCACATCCCCGGAGTAGCTCAGCGATGTGGTGTGGGTGACGCTGAGGCGCTGGGTCATCAGTGGCTCCACACGATCGTGCCGGCTTGACGGAAGAAGGCAGTGGTCACCGCGTCGCTGGCCTCGAAGGCCGCCTCCCGCGCGCGCAGGTTGAACAGCTCGAGGTCGGCCTGGGTGGGCACCACGGACGCGAACTCCAGCTCGGCGCGCAGGATGCCCACCGTGCGCAGCAGGGTCGAGGTCTGCTGCGGGCTCACGTACTCGGCCAGGTGCCGCACGGATCGCTCGGCGCCGATGGCCACCTGCAGCATCGAGCGGGGGAAGGTCGGGTCCAGGATCAGGAAGGCTCTGACCTGATCGCCGGTCAGCGCCCGCTGGGTCCGCAGGAACGGGTTGAGGCCCCCAGCCGCGCGCAGCGTGGTGGCTGCCCCAGCCTGCGGCCAGAGCACGTCATGGTTGATCTCCAGCAGGCGAGAGGTCATGTCCAGCCGTTCCAGCGCCGAGCCGAGCCTCAGGAAGACCAGCCCCTCGTCCCGGTTCATCTGCCAGCCGATGACCCCGGTGACCATCGCCATCTCGTCGAGCAGGCGCCGCAGCGGGATGCCCGGGATCACCGTCGAGATGCCTGCCTGCAGCCAGAGGTGCGTGGAGTTCAGCCGCTCGAACATCTCACCGGGAAGGGCCTCACGGATGGTGCGGGCGTTCTCGCGGGCGGCCCCGACGCTGCCGGTGATGGTCGAGGAGTCCATCGAGTCACCCACCACCTGGCGGACCAGCCCCGAGGGCGAGGGCATAAAGCCGGAGTCGGCAGCGGGCATGAGGGACAGCGGGCCGAGCATCGCATCAACGGCGGACCTGGCGTCGACTCGCGTGTCCTCGACCAGGAGCTGGTGGTGCTCCATGAGCAGCCGGGTGGTGGCCTCGGCGCGCTCGACGTATCTGCCGATCCAGAACATCGCCTCCGCGATGCGACTCAGCATCGGGCACCGCCCTGCTGCTGCTGCTCCTCCTGCTGGCGCATGCGCTCGGAGTGGACGGCGGGCTGTTCGAGCCTGCCCCGGCCCTCGATCGCCTTGCGGCGCTGGGCGGCCGAGAACGTGGGTCCGACCTCGTCGATCACCAGCTCGGGTTCGAGCGGCGGGAGCTCGGTGTCGCCGGAGGCAAGGACCCACGTGTCCTTCGACCCGCCGCCCTGGCTGGAGTTCACGACGAGGCTCCCCCGCTTCAGGGCCACCCGGGTCAGTCCTCCGGGCATCACCCAGACACGCTGCCCGTCATTGACGGCGAACGGGCGCAGGTCCAGGTGGCGTGGTTCGAGCCTCCCGCCGTCGACCACGGTCGGACTCGTCGAGAGTGCCACGATCGGCTGGGCGATCCAGCTGCGCGGGTCGGCCTGGATGTTGCGGGCGGCGACTGCCAGCTCCGCATCGGTGGAGGCCGAACCCACGACGATGCCGTACCCGCCTGAGCCGTCGACGGGCTTGACGACCATCTCATCCAGGCGGGGGAGCACGAACTCCCGCTGCTCGGGGTCCCGCAGGTCATAGGTGGTCACGTTGGGCAGCAACGGCTCCTCACCCAGGTAGTAGCGGACGATCTTGGGCACGTACGGGTACACCGCCTTGTCGTCGGCGACGCCGTTGCCCACGCCGTTGGCGATCGTGACCGCGCCGGCGCGGGCGGCGTTGAGCAGGCCGGGGACCCCGAGGACCGAGTCGGGCCGGAAGTGCACGGGATCGAGGTAGTCGTCGTCGATGCGCCGATAGATCACGTGGACCGGTTCCGAGCCGCGGGTGGTCCGCATCCGGACCGTGCCCTCACGACAGAACAGGTCTCGGCCCTCGACCAGCTCGACACCCATGCGCCGGGCCAGGAACGCGTGCTCGAAGTGCGCCGAGTTGTGGACGCCGGGGGTGAGGACGACGACGGTGGGCTCGGCCACGCCGACGGGTGCCGCGGCGAGCAGGGCGGCCTTGAGGCGGGCGGGGTATTCCTCGACGCTGCGCAGGCGCTGGCCGGCGAACAGCTCGGGGGCGACGTGGGAGAGCGTGCGCCGGTTCTCCAGCACGTAGGACACGCCCGACGGGCAGCGAAGGTTGTCCTCGAGGACGCGGAACACGCCCTCGTCGTCGCGCACGAGGTCCACCCCCGCGACGTGGATGCGGACCCCGTTGGGCGGGCGGACGCCATGGGCCTGTCTGTGGAAATGTGCCGATGACGTGATGAGCCGGCGTGGGATGACCCGGTCGCGCAGGATCTCCCCGGCGCCGTAGACGTCGTCCAGGAACATCTCCAGGGCGCGGATCCGCTGGGCCACGCCCGCCTCGATGACCTGCCACTCCGCCGGGTCCACGATGCGCGGGACGAGGTCCATGGGCAGCGGGCGCTCGCGCCCCGACAGGGTGAAAGTGATGCCCTGGGCGCTCTGGTGCGCGTCACGCAGTCGCGCGCGGGCGAGCAGGCCGTCGGTCCCCAGCTGGTCGAGCGCGGTGGCCAGGCCCTCCCTGCCGGGCCTGACCTCCCCGGTGTGGTCGAACATCTCGTCCCAGGCCATGTGCGAATCATGTTCATAGCCTTGTGGCCGGCTCATGTCCGCAGGTTACGCACTGGTTACGGAAGCCTCACCCGCTGCGGCGGGGGTCGGGAGGCAGGGCTCAGGGCTGAGGGCTCAGGGCCAGGCCAGCATCAGGAGCACGGCTGCGGTCGTGAGCTCGGCTGTCGCGCCCAGGACGTCTCCGGTGCTGCCTCCGAGGCGCTTGCGTGCCATCACCCGCACGACCAGGGCGACGGTGATCGTGCTCAGAGGGGCCCCTACCAGGACTGCCAGGGCAGAGATGTCACGCAGAATGACCAAGCTCGACCCGATCAGGACCATCTGCGCCGCGACGAGGACCAGCAGCGGGGCAGTGACCGATCCGATCACCGCGACCCCCAGGCCGTCGCGCCTTGCCGGAGCCGTTCCGGGTCCAGAACCGATCGCGATGGCCGCACGACCCGCGGCCAGCGCCAGGACCCATGCCGCGGCGGCAACCCATCCGGCCGGCAGGCGGGCCAGGGCCACCACCTGGACGGCGAGGGTGAGCACGAGGGTGAGCACACCGAACGGTCCTACGTCCGAGCGGCGCATCACCGCCAGGGCACGCTCGGCAGTCCCGCCCGCGCCCAGGCCGTCGGCGAGGTCGGCCAGCCCGTCCCAGTGCAGCGCCCGGGTCAGCCAGGCGGCCAGGGCGAGCGCCAGGGTCGCCGACAGCAGGCGCCCCACCGGGTCGTCCGGGCCGGCGAGGAGCGGCACCGCACTGACCAGCCCCACAGCAGCGCCCACCGCCGGACCCAGGGCCAACCCGCGACCCGTGACCTCGCGGGTGATCGCGGCCGGCACTTGGACGGGGAACCGCGTGAAGGTCCCGACGGCGAAGCGCATCGGATCGAGCCAGCCGGACGCCTGCGCCACGGGCGCCTGGGTCATCCTGGGCTCTCCGTCCGATCGCTGACCCCGGCGGAGGCGAACGTGGCCATCTCGCGCAGCAGGTCCCCCGCGGCAACGAGCACCGGCAGGGCGAGCAGGGCGCCACTGCCCTCGCCGAGACGCAGCGAAAGGTCGAGGATCGGATCGAGCCCGAGCCGCTTGAGCGCAAGCTCGGCGGCCGGCTCGGTGCTGCGGTGTCCCGCCTGCCACCACTGCCGGGATGCCGGTGCGATCATCGAGGCGAGCAGTGCGCAGGCGCACGAGACGACCCCGTCCAGCAGCACCGGGCGGCGCCGCGCCGCTGCCTGCAGGAGATAGCCCGTCATCGCCGCCAGGTCCGCCCCGGCCGAGCAGGCCAACAGCGCCACGGGGTCATCCAGGTGAGGTCGCCCACGGCGCATGGCGTCACGGACCGCGGCGGTCTTGCGCATCCAGGTCGTGTCGTCGATCCCGGTGCCGCGACCCACGACCTGCGGCGCGCCGGACCCGCTCAGCAGGCCGACGAGGACGGCCGAGGGGGTCGTGTTCCCGATCCCCATGTCCCCGGGGAGGAGCAGCTGTGCGCCGGCATCGACTTGGTCGTCAGCGATCCGTGCCCCCAGGGCAAGTGCGGCGAGGGTCTCGGCCTGGGTGGCCGCGTCCTGCCGGTCGATGGACCCGTTGCCCCGCCGGATCCGGTCGGCCGTGACCTCAGCGGGCAGCTCGACCCCGGCCCAGTCACTGTCGACGCACACGTCGACCACGCGCATGCTCACGCCCAGGTGGCGCGCCAGCACCGTCGCGGCAGCGCCTCCCGAGACGAACGTGGCCACCATCTGCGCGGTGACCTCGGACGGGTACGCGCTGGTCCCTGCCAGCCGGGCCACCCCGTGGTCACCGGCGAAGATCGTCAGGGCGACATGGGTCAGCGGCGGGGGAGGGCACTGGCCGGAGACTGCTGCGAGCCACACCGAGAGGTCCTCGATGCGCCCCAGCGCCCCTCGCGGCTTGGCCAAGCGGTCCTGGCGATCCCGAGCCGATGCTGCGGCGTGCTCATCGGGGGCCTCGATCGAGTCCCGCCAGTGGGTCAACAGGTCCATGGCCTTCCCTTCAGGAGCGTGGGGAGTCCACAGAGCACCGCCTCCACGTCGTCGCACGCGGCCGCGACGGAGCTGTTGACCGTGCCGAGGAGGTCCCGGAAGAGACGCCCGGAGGCCGTGGTCGGGACCACGCCCGAGCCGACCTCGTTGGTCACGAGCACCACATCGGCGCGGGCGTCGAGGAGGTCGGCCACGAGGCCGTCGAGCGCGTGGCTGGTGACAGCGCCTGCCCGATCCGGGTCATCCCAGGCGTCCGCCGCGTCCAGGGTCCCGGTGAGCCAGAGCGTGAGGCAGTCCACGAGGACGAGCTGCCCGGGCGCCGCGGACCTCAGGACAGCGGCGAGGTCGCGGGTCTCGCTCACCTGCCAGGGCGGCGGGCGCCGCGCGCGATGGGCGTCGATGCGGGCGACCCACTCGGGGTCGTCGTCGTGGCGTGGCGCTGTGGCCACGTAGTGGACGTGGCCCCGGGCCGCCGCGAGGGACTCGGCCCGCCTGCTCTTCCCGCTGCGCGCGCCGCCGGTGATCATCAGCCGGCGGCCCCTCCCACCCCCGGGGCCGCCGACCGTCAGGACGGTTCCGTCCGGCACGACCTCGACGCCGAACCGGGCCATCCGCGCTGCGATGTCCGGGGGGTTGTGATGGGACAGGTGGATCGCCGCGACGCGCGCGCCAGGGGCCAGGCGTCGGTCCTGGCGGAGCCGGTCGAGCTCGCGGACGAAGCCCGGCAGGTCCAGGTGGGCGGTGCCGTGATCCAGGACGTCGCCGAACGTCTGCTCCATGAGGACCACGTCGTAGGGGCCGACCAGCTCGTCATGGGGCAGCGCCGCGGTGTCGGTGGCGACGAGCAACCGGGCGTGCCCCGTCGCCTGGTTCAGCCCCGACACCTCGTAGAGCAGGGCGGTCCCGTCAGGCTCGGAGCCGCCGGCGGTGGAGTGGGCGGCCGTGAGCGCCCTGATCGTCAGCTCGCCAGCGGTCAGCACCTCCCCAGGGCGCAGCGCCCGAAGCAGCACGGGGGACTCCGGCGCGAGCCAGTGCCGGCATTGGTCCACGGCCTGGGCGGGCCCGGCGACCACGAGCGAGCGGTCGCTTCCCGCCGCCGCCCACGTCCAGGCGAGCAGGAAGGCCGGGTCCAGGTGGTCGGGATGGGCGTGCGTGACCAGGACGGTGTCGACGCCGGTGAGGTCGCGGCCGCGCGCGCCGACGTCGGGCCCGGGGTCGACGAGCAGGTGCTCGTCGACGAGGACGGAGGTCCGGTCGCGCAGTGCGCCCGCCCGTCGGGCCCAGGAGCAGGAGGGGCAGTCGCAGAACGGGTTGGGCCAGCGGTCGGCGCTGCCGGTCCCGAGCAGCTCGACGCGCATCAGTCCTCGAACCTCGGTTGGACGCCGAAGGCGGCCCGGCGGGTCACCCGGTGCAGCGAGGACAGGATCCTGGGACCCAGCAGCACCACGCAGGTCCCCGTCAGCAGGGCCCGTGGGACGTCGTACCCCATGCTCGTGGTCAGGTTGAACCGGATCCAGTGACCCAGGTTCGCCATGGGCCCGGCTCCCGGGACGTAGGACAGCCCCTCGGGCAGTCCGGTCAGCGTGGGCCAGAACCACAGGTTCAGCAGCCATCCGTAGGCCAGGGCCGCCAGCGCCGAGTAGCACGCGAGCAACCAGATGCGGGCCCCGCGGCGGCGGGTCGGCCTCGGCGCGCCTGCCGACACGGGATCGGGCGAGGCCGGCCCGCCGGTCAGGCCCCCGAGGAGACCGGCGCCGAAGCCCACCCACGCCGCGCCGATCATCTGGAACGGCAGCCATGGGCCCACGCCCCCTGTGAGGAGCGCCGACGCGACGATGCAGACCGGCCCGAGCACGAACCCGAAGCCGGCTCCCAGGGCGTAGCCACCCAGGACCACCACCACCCAGAGCGGCTCCAGCCCCGCGATGCCGGCTCCCAGCGCGCGCAGGGCGGAGGCGATCGCCGCGAGGAGCCCGAGCATCGCGATGGCCTTGGCGCCCACGGCGCCCTCTCCCACCAGGCTCAACGTGACGGCGAGCAGCGCCGGGACCATGACGGCGAACAGCAGGGGGGCATCCGCGGCATGGGCGACGAGCTCGGACCCGGCCGGGGCGAGCATCGGCCATGTGAAGGCCAGGACCCCGACGGCGCTGGTGAGGACGATGGCGGTCACGCTGCGCGTCGTGAGGGCGATGGCGGGGACCCGAGCCGATCCGACCGTGGGGGCGAACGGACCGGTCGCGGCGGATCGGCTCATGAGGCGGCCAGCCCAGCCCGAGCCTGTGCCACGGTGAGGATCGGGACGGGAGCCAGGATCTTGGCGACCTGTGGGGCGAACAACGGCGAGCCCACGACGACCTGGGCGGTCGGGCCATCGGCCACGATCTCCCCGTCGGCCAGGATGACGACCCGGGTGGCCACCTCGGCGACCAGCTCGACGTCGTGGGTGGCCATCAGGACGACCGCGCCGTCGGCGCGAAGCCGATCCAGGAGGCCCACGAGGCGCAGCTTGGCTCCGTAGTCCAGGCCCCGCGTGGGCTCGTCGAGGAGCAGCACGGGCGGGCGTGCGGTCAGGACGACCGCCAGCGCCAGGGCCAGCCTCTGCCCCTCCGATAGGTCCCGGGGGTGGGCAGACGAGTCGATCCCCGGTGCGAGCTCGGCGAGGAGCCGGGCGCCCAGTCCCGCAGGCGCCGCGGCAGTCCGCTCCGCATCGGCCAGCTCACCGGACACCGACGTCGCGTAGAGCAGGTCGGCCGGATCCTGCGGAACGAGTCCCAGCCGCTCGATCAGCCCACGGCCGCTCAGCTCGAGGGGGTCGCACCCGGCCACGCGCACGGTGCCGTCGTCTGGGGCGCGCATCCCCGCCAGCGTGCGCAGGAGGGTCGACTTCCCGGCACCATTGCGGCCCATGATCGCGACGACCTCACCCGCGCGGGCGGACAGGTCGATCCCGCGCAGCACGGGGTTGCCCCGGTAGCCCGCGGACAGGCCCCGCGCGACGATGGCGGCGTCCGAGCGCCCCGCTGGTCGCCGCTCGGTGTCGGTGCCCCTGGCCAGGACCGGGGCGAGCGGCGGGACGCCGCGTGCGTCCCTGGTCCGGGAGCGACGGTCAGGCCTCCTCCCGACAGAGCCCTTCCCTTCGGCGGCCTTCCCGTCGGAGCCCTCACCGTCAGGTCGCCCGGGGCTGGATCGCTCGGCGTCGGGACGCTCGCCACCGGGGGCCGGATCGGCGGCGTGGACGATCGACAGCCGTGCCCGCAGCGGCCCCGCGGCCCGGCGCGCGTCCCGCACGGACAGCGGCAACGGGCTCCAGCCGGCCAGTCGGCCCAGCTCCACCACAGGGGGCGCGACCGGCGCGGTGACCATCATGGTGGCCGGGATGCCCTCGGTGACCCGTCCGCCCTCGACGACGATCACCCGGTCGGCGTACTGGACGACCCGCTCCAGGCGATGCTCGGCCAGCACGACCGTCAGGCCCAGGTCATGCACCAGCCGCTGCAGCGCCGCCAGCACGTCCTCGGCCGCCCCGGGATCCAGGGCGGATGTCGGCTCGTCGAGCACGATGATGCGCGGCTGGGCCGTCAGCGCGGCCCCGATGGCCACGCGCTGCCGCTCACCACCGGACAGGGCGGCCAGCGGCCGGGCCCGCAGGTCGGCCAGCCCCAGGAGGTCCAGCGCCTCCTCCACCCGACGGCGCATGACCGCGCCGGGCAGGCCGAGGCACTCCATGCTGTAGGCGAGCTCGTCCTCCACGATCTCGGCGACGAACCCTGCGGCGGGGTCCTGCCCGACCACGCCGACGACATCTGCCAGCTCACGTGGCGGATGCGTGCGCGTGTCCCGGCCGGCGACCACCACGCGTCCGGTCATCAGCCCACCGGTGAAGTGGGGGACGAGGCCGTTGATGCAGCGTAGGAGGGTCGACTTGCCCGACCCGGTCCGCCCCACGACCAGGGCGAGCTCCCCTTCGTCCACCTCGATGTCGACCTCGTGGATCGTCGGCGCCGGTGCCCCCTCGTACCGGATGCTCACCCCCTCGAAGCTGACTGCGGGGCCACCCGCGGGCCCGTGGCCGGGCCAGATGCGCCCGCTCATCGCGGACCTCCGGGCGGCATCGGAGTCCAGAACGCCGGTCCGGCCGCCAGCGCGATCGCCAGCACGAGCGGGAGGGGGGCGTCGGGCAGGGCGAGGGGGGCGTAGCTCAGGGCGAGTGTGATGGTCGAGGAAGCCAGGAACGCCCCTGCCACGAGCGCGCCAGTGCCCAGGGTGAGCCATTCGGGGACGTGCCACCGGTCGGGGCGGTAGGTGGAGCGGATGCTGCGCCGCCCCGCCTCGTGCACTCCGAGGATCGCCAGGAGCAGCCCGGCTGCGAGCATCGGCCATCCCAGGACGCGGGGGGCGGCGGTGTCGAGCAGGCCGTAGAGGCCCACGAGGCTTCCGGTGAAGCCGGCCAGCACGAGCGCGACCTGCGTGCGTCGCTCCCGGACGCTCACGAGGCCCGCACGTCCGTAGCCCCGGCTGTCCATGGCCGCCGCCAGCTCGACGCTGCGCTGGAGCCCGGAGTCCAGCACGGGCCCGGCTGAGCGGGCGAACGCAGCAACGCGGCCCTCCTCGTGGCCTCGCATCCGCCGCGCCGCGCTGATGCGCCGGCTGTCGTCGATGAGGCGGGGCGCGAACGTGAGCGCGACCACGATGGCCACGCCGATCTCGTAGAGGGCTGCGGGGACGCTGCGCAGCAGGCGGCTCGGCGCGACCAGGCTGTTGGCGGCTCCCACGCAGGCGATCATCACAGCAAGGCGCAGGCCCTCGCACGCGCCGACGAGCATCGTCTCCCACGTGACGAGCCCCCCCAGGCGAACGCCCGCCATCCAGTCGGGCAGGGGAACCGTCGGCAGCGTGAAGGCGGGATGGCTCCCGACGGGAGCGCCGAGCAGGATCTGCAGCAGCATCCGGGAGGCCAGCACGATCGCACCGAGGCGCAGTGAGACGGCGAAGGCGCGTCCCCACGGGGCGTCGGGCCGACGGGCGGCGACGACAAGCGCCAGCACGGCGAGGATCAGTCCCAGGAGCAGCGGGTTGGCGGTGCGCCCGGCAGCGACGAGCAGTCCCAGGGCCCACCCCCACCACGCCAGCGCATGGACCTGGCGGGTGGGGGTGTGGCGTGTCACTGGCGGTCGGGGGGTGGGCCGGGACTCAGGCGTCGGTGTCAGGACGGCGTCGCCGCGCCATGAGGAGTGCGGCCACCGCGACCATCCCCAGGATCACCGCGCTGATCAGCAGGCGGGGGGCAGCCCCAGAACCCGAGTCGCTGGGTGCCTCCGATGGGCTGCCGGCCTGGATGGCGGCAGGGTTCGGGGCTTCTGTGGCCGCCGCCGATGCGGCCGCCGCTGCATCAGCGTCGCTGACCTCGGCCCCGCATTCGGAGGCCGGGTACCCGTTGATGGCGCAGATGAGACCGCTCTTCTCCGTCACCTGCCCGGCTGCGGCCAAGGCCTGGTTGCCGGTGCTGCCCTCGCTCAGCGAGACGCACGAGACCCTGTCGGCCGGGGGTGTCTCGCCGGCCGGGGCGTGGGCGACGTAGCCGGAGTCCACCACCACGGCGACGCGGACCTGACCCGCCGGCGCGTCGGCAGCGTCGAGGTCCGGGCAGAGGGCCGCGAAGTCGGGCGCGTTGTCGGGTGTCTGCGCGGGTGCGTCCGTGGTGATCCCGAACCGCCACCCCTGGATGTCCCTGTCCACGAGCTCGTGCTCGCCCGGGCCCGTCTGCGCCGCGACCCACGTGCCGTTGGCGCCCTGCCAGTAGCTCCAGTAGCGGTACGCGGCGGCGCTGGCGGGGGACTGCGCGACCATCGCGAGGAGCAGGCCGATGACCGCGGCCACGAGGGCTACGGTTCCGCCGTGGCGGGTCGGCGAGGCCGCCGCCCCGGCGCCGGGCACTCGGGAGGGGCTTGCGCCGCGCGGACGCGGGCTGAGGCGTGATCGGCCCCAGGGAGAACGGTTCATGGCAATGCCTTCTCTCAGGCCCTTGCCGGATGTGGGACCGGTCGGGCGAAGGCGCCCAGCCCGGGCTCCACCGCCGACCTCGGACGGTATTGGGGAGCCCCAGTCCGCCAGGTGCTCCGGCTCGCCCGGATCGGGCTCACGGTTGCGGGTCAGCGCCGGACTCACACCGGCTTCCCCTGGATCTCGGACTGCGGGAACGTGCGGGGCCGAGGCTACCACCGCGCCGTGGCGGGCCAGGAGTCGTCAAGGCGGCGTGCCCGATCCGGCATCGGGCGGTGGCGTGGGGGGTCGAGGGACAATGACCCCATGGCCATCCGACTGGTCCAGGGTGACATCACGGCCTTCGCTGCAGACGCCATCGTGAACGCCGCGAACTCGCGCCTCCTCGGTGGCGGGGGAGTGGACGGCGCCATCCACCGGGTCGGTGGGCCCTCGATCCTGGAGGAGTGCCGCGCGCTGCGTCGCACCGCCCTGCCCGACGGCCTCCCCACCGGCGAGGCCGTGGCGACGACCGCAGGCCTGCTGCCGGCCCGCTGGGTCATTCACACGGTCGGCCCGGTGTTCGGGCGCTCGCGCCGGGACTCCGCGCTGCTCGCGTCGGCCTACCGCACCAGCCTGGGGGTGGCGGACGGCCTCGGGGCTTCATCGATCGCGTTCCCGTCGATCTCCACCGGCGCCTACGGCTACCCCCTCGACCTGGCCGCACCCATCGCCCTGGGGGAGGTGACCAGGTGGCTCGCCGCGGGCCGGGACCCGCTGGACATCACGTTCGTCCTCTTCGGAGCTGGGACGCTGGCGGCCTTCCGAGCGGCCGCGCTCGACAGTGGGCTACTCCTGGCCGATTGAGGCGCCAGACCGCATGGCCTCACCGGTCGGCGTGCAGGCTCATCGGGCCGTAGACCTTCCGCCCCTCCTCGAAGAGGGTCACGGCGTCCACCCCCGCGGCCAGGAGCTCGGGCCAGGCCTCACCGATCCAGGACTCGGCGTCGGACTGTGAGGGAAAGCCCGCCGCCGGGGGCTCGACGGCCACCTCGCCGCCGTGATCGACCTCGTAGCGCCAGTTCCACGTCATCTCGTCTCTCCTCAGGGCCGGCGCTGCGGGGAGCGCGTGAGTGCCGGATCGATGATCACGGCGTCGCCGAGGACGGCGTCGATCGCAGCGCGCACATCATCGTCGAGCACGATCCCGCTGGCCGCAGCCACCTCGGTGATCTGCTCCGGGCGGGAGGCCCCGACGATGGCCGCCGAGACGCTGCGGCTGCCCAGCACCCAGGCGATCGCGAGCTGCGGCATGGACAGCCCCGCATCCGCCGCGACCGCCCGGAGCCGCTGCACGCGGGTGAGCACGTCGTCGGTGAGCCACCTGGCGATGGATCCGCCGCCGGCAGGGTCCGCAGCCCTGGAGCCCTCGGGGAACGGCTGGCCGGGCTCGTACTTGCCGGTGAGGACGCCCTGGGCCAGAGGGGACCACACCACCTGGCCGATCCCGGCCTGATCGCACACGGGGAGGACCTCGGTCTCGATGACCCGCCAGAGCATCGAGTACTGCGGCTGGTTGGACACGATCCGGTCCAGGCCCATGTCGTCGGCGATCGCCACCGCCGCCGAGATCTGCTCGGCCCGCCACTCCGAGACCCCCACGTACAGCACCTTGCCGGAGCGCACGAGGTCATCGAAGGCCCGCAGCGTCTCGGGCAGTGGCGTGTGGGCGTCGTAGCGATGGGCCTGGTACACGTCGATGTGATCGGTGCCCAGGCGTCGCAGCGACGCCTCGCAGGACTCCACGATGTGCTTGCGGGAGAGCCCCCGGTCGTTGGCGCCCGGCCCTGTCGGCCAGAAGACCTTCGTCATGATCTCCAGGCCCTCGCGGCGCTGGCCGCGAAGCGCCCTGCCCAGCACCGACTCCGCGCCCGTCTGGGCGTACACGTCGGCTGTGTCGAACGTCGTGATCCCCGCGTCGAGGGCGGCGTTGACCACGGCGATCGCAGACTCCTCGGTCAGCTGCGAGGCATGCGTGAGCCAGTTGCCCAGGGCGATCTCGCTGACGTGAAGGCCGCTGGCGCCCAGTCTCCGGTGTTCCATGCCCCGACCATAGGTGAGGGCGCTGACATCGGCGGGAGACCCCGGCGATGATCGCAGGCTCGGATGACGCACGTCACCGGTTCGCGGGCGCAGCCGAGCTGGGCAGCGACGGCTCAGTCCTTCGGGACCTCCTTCAGGACCTCCTTCGGGACCTCCTGCCCCGACTCCTTGCCCTTCCCCTTCTTGGTCTTGGCGGGCCGCCCGCCCGGGCGCACCTTGGGTGGCGGCAGGCGCAGCTTGCGCAGCTGCAGGACCCGCATCGTCGCGTAGAAGCGCGCGCCCTTGCGATCGGCCTTGTCGGGCCACCGGCGCCGGAGCTCGCGGTTGAGCTTCGTGAGGAGCAGGACCGTGTCGATGATCATGAAGATGGTCAGGATGAGCCACAGGCTCGATGCCAACGCCTGCAGTCGGGTGGCCGGGAGGAATCCCAGGACCAGGACGACGACGGCCATCGGCAGGAAGAGCTCCGCGGCGGCCCAGCGCCCGTCCACGAAGTCGCGCACGAAGGCCCGGACCGGACCGGCATCGCGTGCGGGCAGCGCGCGCTCGTCCCCGGATGCCAGTGCGGCCCTGGCCGCCGCCCGCTCCGCGGCAGCGCGCTTCTTCGCGGCCTTCTTGGCCTCCTTGGGGTCCGTCGGTACCTTCAGGGTCTGCTTGCGCTGTGCCTCGGCCTGCTTGCGGGACGGAGTCGGGCGTCCCTTGCCTGTGCTGGAACCCGACAGCGTCGCCGGCGGGGCCACGGCAGCGGCCTCGGGCGTGGGCTTGCCGGACCTCATCGGGAACTTCACCCGTACAGGGTAAAGGCGGCAGCGACGGGGAGAGCAGGACGCCGTGGGACGTTACTCTTGAGGGGATCGGCGGGGAGGCCCGCCAGCAGGGCAGGAGACGAGCATGGCGGGCATGTGGCAGCGCTTCAAGATGATCTTCAAGTCGAAGGCGAACGCCGCTTTGGACAGGGCCGAGAACCCGGCCCAGACCCTCGACTACTCGTACGAGAAGCAGTTGGAGATGCTGCAGAAGGTGCGTCGGGGCGTGGCCGATGTCGCCACGAGCCGCAAGCGCGTGGAGCTGCAGATCGCCTCGCTGGACAAGCAGGTCGTCAAGCTCGACGACCAGGCGAGGGCCGCGCTGGCCGGGGGACGCGAGGACCTGGCACGTGAGGCGCTGATCCGCAAGGCGGGGTTCTCCCAGCAGATGGGTGACCTCCACGTCCAGCTCGAGCAGCTCAGCGGCCAGGAGCAGAAGCTCACAGTTGCCGCCCAGCAGCTCCAGGCCAAGGTGGAGTCCTTCCGGACCCAGAAGGAGACCATCAAGGCCACGTACTCGGCCGCCGAGGCCCAGGTCCGGATCAACGAGGCGTTCACGGGGATCTCCAGCGAGCTCGGCGACGTCGGCCTGGCCATCCAGCGCGCCGAGGAGCGCACGGCCGCGATGCAGGCTCGCGCCGGCGCCATCGACGAGCTGATCGCGACCGGCAGCCTGGACGTGCCCGGTGGCAAGGACTCCCTGACGGTCGAGCTGGAGCGGATGTCCGCGGACAACGCCGTCGAGGCCCAGCTGGCCGCGATGCGCGCCCAGCTCTCCGGGACACCAGCCCCGCCTGCAGTGAGCTCACCGGCCGCCGAGGCGATCGATGCCGGTCCGGACAAGCCGCCGACCCAGGCCTGAGGACGATCACGCACCGCGGTCAGGACAGGAGAATGGCGAGAAGCAGGTACGCCTCCGATCCCGGGCTCACGGCCCGGATGGGGGCGACCATGTTCCTCCTGGGCCTGCTCTACGTGGTGCTCATGGCGGTCCTGATCTACATGGGACTCGGGGCAGGGTTCGTCCTGGTGATCGCCGGGGGGATGGCGTGGGCGCAGTGGTACTACTCCGACAGAGTCGCGCTGTTCTCCATGGGTGCGCGCACGGTCACCCCCGAGCAGGCCCCGCAGCTGCACGCGCTCGTGGACAGGCTCTGCGCGATGGCCGACATGCCCAAGCCGACCGTCGCGATCGCCGACACTGACATGCCCAACGCGTTCGCCACCGGCCGCAGCGCGAAGCGGTCGGTGGTGTGCGTGACGACCGGACTCCTGCGCCGCCTCGATGCCGAGGAGCTGGAGGGGGTGCTCTCCCATGAGCTGGCGCACGTGGCCCACCGCGATGTCCTGGTCATGACCGTCGCATCGTTCGTCGGAGTGCTGGCCGGGTTCCTCACCCGCAGCTGGCTCTGGGGCAGCATGTTCCGCAGGCGGGACAACGACAGCAGCGGGGCCATCGCGTTCCTCATTATCATGGCTGTGTCGATCCTCGTGTACGTCGTGAGCTTCGTGCTCACGCGCATGCTCTCCCGGTACCGGGAGCTCTCCGCGGATCGGGCCGGTGCCCTGCTCACGGGCCGCCCCGCAGGACTGGCCCGAGCGCTGCAGAAGATCAGCGGCGACATGGCCGCCATCCCGACTCGGGACCTGCGGGAGAAGGAGGCGATGAACGCGTTCTTCATCACGCCCGCCTTCGGCGGTGAGGAGTCCCTGGCCTCGCTGTTCTCGACGCACCCGCCGCTGGAGCGCCGCCTGGAGCAGCTGGCCCGGATCTCCGCTCAGCTGGGGCAGTAGCCGTGGGCTTCTTCGACTCGATCCTCGGGCGCAGCAAGCCCCCGGCCGCGGACCTCGACGCGATCTTCGGACTGCCCTCGGCCGCGATCACCCTCAGCGCAGCCCTGGGATACGAGCCCACCGGCAGGGGTGCCGTCGCCTTCCGCGTGCCTGAGGGCCGCGCCTTCGCCGACGTCGAGGCCGAGGTGCAGGCCCTCCTGGCCGCCTCCGGCGATCCTGCACTCGAGCGCGCGGTGGACGCGTACGGCTACACCTGGCTGGTCCTCGTCACCGAGCCGCCGGACGTCCCGGCGCTGGTGACCAACCTCCACGCGATCAACCTGACGCTGCAGGACTCCGGCTTCGGTCCGCAGCTGCTGTGCTCCGTGGTCGGCTTCCGGGGGCCGCAGGAGCGGACCCTCGCGCTGGTGTACCTGTTCAAGCAGGCCTCCTTCTATCCCTTCGCACCACTGCCCGGGCAACAGGCACGGGACACGGTCCTGGAGCTGCAGGTGCGCGACCTGATCCGCGACGACGTGGCGATGGAGCGCGACCTCTCCCGCTGGTTCCCGATCTGGGGCGCCCCGGGGCTATGACGCCTCGTTCGCGCCGGATCGGTTCCCTTCGGGCCGGTGCGAGCCAGATCGCGGGACTACGCTGCGCGCGTGTCAGACGACCTTCGGGATACCTGATCGACGGGACAGGAGCCATCGGATGATCCAGGTGAGGCTCATCGACGAGCAAGGCCCGAAGGTGATCTCCGTGGCCGAGATCGAAGCGTCGTTCTCGCGGCCGGGCACGTTCGTCTGGGTCGACATCTCGGAATGCGACGACGAGGCCACCCGCGTGCTGCGCGATGTCTTCGGGTTCCATCCGTGGGCGATCATGGAGTGCCAGCAGCGTCAGCGGATGCCCAAGCTGCACGCCTACGCCGACCACGTGTTCGTGATCCTGCACTCGCCGGAGCGGGGCGTGCTCGGACACGTCCACTACGTCGAGCTGGACCAGTTCATCAGCGACCGGTTCCTCGTCACCGTCCACGGCCCCACGAACGTCGCCGTCCCGCCGAACGTGCCCCTGCGTGACACGCACCACGTGTGGGAGCGGATGAAGGGCGACCGGTTCCATCCCAGGACCCCCATGGAGATCTCGCACGCGATCATCTCCTCGATGAGCACCGGGATGGAGGCGATCCTCGAGGCTGTGACCGAGGAGGTCTGGGCGCTGGAGCAGAGGGTCATCATGGGACGGATGGGCGATCCGGAGGCCTTCCTCGACGAGATGTTCCGCACGCGTCACGCGTTGCTGGCCGTGGCGAACATCACTGCGACCGGGGCCGAGGTGTACGGCCGTGTCTCCTCGGTGTCCCGCACCATGACCGATGACGAGCGGGACCTGATCGCGGACAACATGGACCAGCTCCTTCGCGTGCAGCACCTGGCCGACGGCCAGCGTGACTACTTGCAGGGAGTGATCGAGTTCTACCGGACGCGCACGGACACCCAGATGACCATCGCGGCCGAGCGGCTGGCAGTGATCGCCGTCGTCACCCTCCCCATCACCGCCCTGGCCTCCGTCCTGGGCATGAACCTCATCGCCAACGACAACACGACCCTGGCCGGGCTCGTGATTGCCCTGACCATCATGAGCGCCATGTCGGCCGTCCTCCTGGTGTGGGCGCACCGCCGTGGCTGGTGGTGACGCCCCCGGCCCGCGCCCGTGCCCTCGCCGGTCGAGTCAGTCGTGACCCGGCCCGTCCAGCTTGTCGAGACCAGGGCGGTCGAGCCCCGCTGGTCGAGCTTGTCGAGACCAAGGCGGCCGAGCTC
>CAZWXF010000001.1:31685-135982 GCA_964638055.1 uncultured Bifidobacteriaceae bacterium
CGCTGGTGCTGCCGCGTGCGGACGGTGTGCTGAGCGGGTCTCGACGGGCTCGACCAGCGGACCGCTTGTTCGAGGCCAGGGCGGTCGAGCCCCGCTGGTCGAGCTTGTCGAGACCAAGGCGGCCGAGCTCCGCTGGTCGGGCTTGTCGAGACCAAGGCGGTCGAGCCCCGCTGGTGCTGCCGCGTGCGGACGGTGTGCTGAGCGGGTCTCGACGGGCTCGACCCGCGCACAGAGCTGAGCGCATGCAGCGGCGCGATCAGCTGTTGGGGCCCCGGCGATTTCGGCGATCCGGTGCCCGGCGTCCCTGCTGGTCCGCACCCGCGGGCCAGAACCCCTGCGCCGGCCCCGGACCACGAGACGACCGCGCTCGTCGGCGAGGCGAAGGTGGCCCTCGGTGACCTGCCGGTCGAGGGCAGGGCCCCCTCACCGGTCGGCAGGCGCGGCAGGCCGCGGCCCAGCGGCAGTCGGGGGAAGGTCGGCGGGACCCGGGCGTCGGTGTCCACCTCCGCCCCGGCAGTGGCTACCGGGCGGAGATCCCGGGCAGGCTCAGCATCCGGTCCAGCGCGACGCGCGCCCAGTGCGACGTCTGAGGATCCACCACGATCCGGTTCACCACGTTGCCCGCCGCCAGGTTCTCCAGCGCCCAGACCAGGTGGGGCAGGTCGATCCGGTTCATCGTGGAGCAGTAGCACACAGAGCGGTCCAGGAAGCTGATCTGCTTGTCCGGATGCTCGTTGGCCAGGCGCCGCACGAGGTTCAGCTCCGTGCCGATGGCCCAGGCGGAGCCGGGCTCGGCGCGGGTGATCGTTCGGATGATGAACTCGGTCGATCCGATCAGGTCCGCCCTGGTCACGACATCGTGGCGGCACTCGGGATGAACGAGGATCTTCACGCCCGGGATGCGGGCCCGCGCCTCGTCGACGACCTCGGGGGTGAACCGGCCGTGCACCGAGCAGTGCCCGCGCCACAGGACGACCTTCGCCCGGCGCAGCTGCTCGTCGGAGAGTCCGCCGCCCGGCTTGTGGGGGTCGAACAGAACGCAGTCGTCCAGCGACAGTCCCAGCTCCAGCACGGCGGTGTTGCGCCCGAGGTGCTGGTCGGGCAGGAAGAAGACACGCTCACCCTGTTCGAACGCCCACGTCATGGACTGATTGGCGTTGCTCGACGTGCAGATCGTGCCACCGTGGCGGCCCGTGAACGCCTTGATGGCCGCCGTGGAGTTCATGTACGTGACCGGGATCGTCCCCTCGGCCAGCCCCAGGTCCTCGAACCGCTCCCAGGCGTCCTGGACCTGCCCGATCTCCGCCATGTCCGCCATCGAGCAGCCAGCGGCGAGATCCGGTAGGACGACCTGCTGGCTCTGCGAGGTCAGGATGTCGGCACTCTCGGCCATGAAGTGCACGCCGCAGAAGACGATGTACTCGGCGGCCGGGTTCGCGGCCGCCCGCTGTGCCAGCTTGAAGGAGTCCCCTGTGACGTCGGCGAACTGGATGACCTCGTCGCGCTGGTAGTGATGCCCCAGGATGTATGCCCGCTCGCCGAGTGCGGCACGGGCCCGGCGCGCGCGCTCCACGAGGTTCGGATCGCTGGCCGGCGGCAGCGCCCCGGGGCACTCCACCCCTCGCTCGGTCTCGGGATCCGCGGACTGACCCAGGAGCAGAAGCGCGAGGGCTGTCGGTCGCGGCTCGACCCAGGTGGCCATGTCGGTCATCGTGGGCGCCTTCCTGTGCAGGGCGGGTGCCCATCGTCCCACAGGTGGACGGGCAGCGCCCTCGAGGCGAATCCCCGCGCCGGTCCTCCGACCGCCCCTGATGCACCGTGCCAGACTTCCGGCCGTGCGTGTCCTGCTGTGCCCAGCCCGGTTCGGACCGGATCTGGGACCTGCCCAGGTGGGCTCGGCCATCGCCCGAGGCTGGGCCGCGACCGCGCCGGGCGATCACGTGACCTGCCGTCCCCTCGGCACCTCCGGCCCGGATCTGGTCGAGGCGATCAGGGCAGGGCGCCCGGGTCTCCGCGGGAAGCAGGACGCGGGCCACGAAGGTCAGGCGCTGGCCGTCGTCGACGGCGTCGCCTGGATCGGGGGAGGACCAGGGGCCGAGGCGGACACGTCGCGGTCCCTGGGGCGCCTCATCGCGACCGCCCTCGCCGAAGGAGCCGATCGCGTCGTGGTCGGACTACCCGAAGGGGGCCCGCCGTGGGACGGGGGTGCGGGTCTGCTCGCCGCCCTGGGAGCCGGTGCCTTCGATGCGGCCGGCCGCTCGGTGCCGCTGCATCCGCCCCCGGTCGGGACGCAGGAGCCCTGGACGATCGCCGAGCTGGACCTTGGGCCGGCCCTGCGCCGCCTCTCCGGAACCGAGCTGATCCTGGCCACCGACGCCGACTTCCCCCTGCTCGGGCCGCGGGGGGTCGTCGAGCGCACCCACGACGAGCACGACCACCCGGCCGGGCCTCCCCACGCCGACCCCGCCCACCACGACCCCGCCCACCCCGACCCGGCCCACCACGACCCCGGTGCCGCGCTCCCTGACGCGCTCCCCCCTGCCGGGCTCGACCCGTACCTGCGCCGCTGGGCCGAGCTCCTGGGCCGCCTGCCCGACGGGAGGCACCCCGCGGTGATCATCGGGTCAGGGGCCGGTGGGGGAGTGGGAGTGGCGCTGCTGCGGTTGGGAGCCCGCCGCGCGCCGGGTGCAGCGACGATGCTCGCCGCCCTGGACGTCGATCGCATCCTCACCGATGTCGACCTCGTGGTCCTCGCCGAGCCGGTGCTCGACCACACCTTCGCCCCACGCGCGGGGGGCATCGTGGCCCGGATGGCGCTCGCGCAGGCCCTGCCCGTCGTCGTGCTGGCCGGCGAGGCGCACCTGAGCCGCCGCGAGTGGATCCGCTCCGGGGTGAGCGCCTGCTTCGTCGTTCCCGCCACGCCCGAGGGAACCGTCGGTTCCGAGGCGCTGACCGCCCTGGCTGCTCGCGCCAGCCGAACGTGGTCACCCCCACACGACGGTGCCTCCCGCCACCGCGCAGGCTGAAGGCCTGGCCGCCGCGGCGGGACGTTGGTTGTCGGTCGCTGCGGATCCATGCGAGCATGGAGGCCTGTCACGACACCTCGATCGCCCCGGGAATGCCCGAGACAGGGCGGATGTTCCCAGCGATGAGGCCGTGAGTGCGTCAGCACGGTTCGTGCGCGTCGCGCGGCCAGTACACGCACGTCCCAGAGACCGAAGCTCGACAAGGACAGGACCAGGAGCGACATGACCGCCGAGACCGCCGTCACCAACGGCATCCTGCTGACGACCACCGCCGCCGACAAGGTACGCGCCCTGCTCGAGGCCGAGGGTCGCGAAGACCTCTCGCTGCGGGTGGCGGTGCAGCCGGGTGGCTGCTCGGGCCTTCGCTACCAGCTCTTCTTCGACGAGCGCGCACTCGACGGCGACCAGGTCAAGGACTTCGACGGCGTGGCCGTCGTGGTCGACCGCATGAGCGCGCCGTACCTCACCGGGGCGACGATCGACTTCGTCGACTCGATCGAGAAGCAGGGGTTCACCATCGACAACCCCAACGCCACGGGCTCGTGCGCCTGCGGTGACTCCTTCCACTGACGCCGACGCCACTGGGCGTCGGCGCTCGGGGAGGACGCGCTCGGGGAGGACGACGGGGGTGTGCGCCTGATGCGGGTGATCGTCACGGGGTCCATCGCCACCGATCACCTGATGACGTTCCCGGGTCGGTTCGCCGACTCGATCGTCCCCGAGCAGCTGGGCAACATCTCACTGTCGTTCCTGGTCGACGAGCTGGAGGTCCGCCGCGGGGGAGTGGCGGCCAACATCTCGTTCGGCATGGGCATGCTGGGGCTCAACCCGATCCTCGTCGGCGCGGTGGGCCCGGACTTCGGTGACTATCGATCGTGGCTGAGCCGCCACGGCGTCGACACCGAGTGGGTGCATGTCTCAGAGCTGCGGCACACCGCGCGCTTCGTCTGCACCACCGACGTGGACGCCAACCAGATCGCGACGTTCTATGCCGGGGCCATGCAGGAGGCACGCGAGATCGAGCTCGGGCCGGTGATCGAGCGAGTGGGAGGCGTCGACCTCGTCGTGGTGGGGGCCAACGATCCCTTTGCCATGCTGCGACATACCGCGGAGTGCCGGTTCCGCGGCATCCCCTTCGCGGCCGACCCCTCCCAGCAGCTCGCCCGCATGGACGGTGCCCAGATCCGCGAGCTCGTCGACGGTGCCGCCTACCTCTTCACCAACGAGTACGAGGCCGCGCTGACAGAGCAGAAGACCGGCTGGTCGAACGCCGAGATCCTCGCCCGTGTGGGCACCCGTGTGACCACGCTCGGTTCCAAGGGGGCGCGGGTGGAGCAGGCGGGGGAGCCCGTGCTCGAGGTGCCGGCGGCCGTGGAGACCCAGCGACTCGACCCGACAGGCGTCGGCGATGCCTTCCGTGCCGGGTTCCTGGCGGGCCTGGGCTGGGGCGTCGGACTGCCCCGATGCGCACAGGTGGGCTCGCTTCTGGCGACCCACGTGATCGAGACGATCGGCACCCAGGAGTACGCCCCCGGGACTGCCCTGTTCCTCGCCCGGATGGCCGAGGCGTACGGGAGCCACGCCGCGGAGGAGATCGCGCCGCACCTGCGCCTCGCACGTCCCTGACCCCCGGCCATGTCGACCGAGCCGCCGCCATCCAGGTTCCGGTTGCCGGACCCGGCGCAGACCCGCGTCGGGCAGGAGATGGTCGCCGTGGGTGGTGACCTGAGCCCCGGCCTTCTGTTGGCCGGCTATCGCAGCGGCCTCTTCGCCCTCCCGCACGAGGTGGAGCGCGGCCGCGACGTCCTGGGCTGGTGGTCTCCCGACCCCAGGGGCGTGCTCGTGCCGGCGAGGGTCGAGGTGAGCCGGTCGCTGCGCAGGTCGATCAGGCGTGCGTGGGTCAGCATCGACCAGGCCTTCGATGCGGTCGTGGCCGGTTGCGCCGACCCGTCGCGTCCCCACGGGTGGATCACCGAGGAGTACCGCGAGGCCTACAACGTCCTGCACGCCCTCGGCTGGGCCCATTCGGTGGAGGTCTGGGACTCCGACGGCCTGGCCGGCGGCCTGTTCGGCGTGGAGCTGGGCGGCCTGTTCGCGGCGGAGTCGAAGTTCCACGTGCGGACCGACGCCTCGAAGGTGGCCGTCGCCGCGCTCGCCCACTGCCTGGCCGGCGACCGCCGCCGGCTCATCGACGTCCAGTGGGCCACGCCACACCTGCTCAGCCTCGGGGTCGTCGAGATCCCCCGCACGCAGTACCTCAGGCGACTTCGCCAGACCCGTCGGGTGCCAGCGGCACTGCGCCCGACGGCGCGCCTGGACTGGCTGGCCGTTGGCCCGGAGGCTGACCGGGCGACACCCTGACGACATGGATCAGCACCGGTCCGGGCCGGGGGTTCGGTGCGTGGGGCTCGGTCGACGCGGCCCCCGGTGCCGCGCTGTCGACCGGTTCGGGCACCGGCGGGTCCCCGCGGCCCTCCGCAGCAGGCGGGAGTGCGCCTGATGCTCGTAGGACGGCTGCCAGCACGTTGGCCAGCCGGTCCGACGCCGGGTCGATCTCCTCGGCGCCGGCGAGCTCGTGTCCGCGCAGGCGACACCAGGCGGGCACGTCGTGCGCGGCTGCGGGATCGTCGCTGAGCAGGGTGACCGTCCCCCCGGCGGCCAGGGCACGTGCGGCCCGGGCCAGCCTGATGATCGGCACCGGGCAGAGAACCCCGCGGGCATCGACGAGCACGTCCCGTGGCCCGGTGCGTGATGGGTCGCCTTCGGCCGTGAGGCTCATCCGCCGGCCTTCGCCTCTGCCGACCGCCGGGCGGCGCTGATCGCACTGGGCAGGACCGCGAGGAACTCCGCGACGTCGCGCTCGGAGACCTCGGGTGCCAGGCTGACCCGCAGGCTGCCGTGCGTCATGGCGCCCATCGCGGCCAGCACGTGGCTGGGCCGGCGCGTGTCGGCGCTGCAGGCGGATCCGGAGCTCACTGCGAAGCCGAGCCTGTCCAGCTCCCCCACGAGCCGCTCCCCGTCGGCCTCGACGATCGTGAAGCACGCGATGTGGGGGGCCCGGTCGACGTCCGAGCCCAGAACCAGGACGTCATCGGCCAGCCTCGGCACCTCCTGGCGCAGCCGGGCGATCAGCACGTCCCGGCGCGGCAGGGTCGTGGGGATCGTGACGACGGCCTCCTCCAGTGCGGTCGCGGCGGCAACGACAGCCGGGATGTCGGGGAAGCCGGCCGGGCGGCCCGCCTCGTCGGTGGGCCAGGGGGAACGCCAGCGCACGCCGCTGCGGATCGCCAGGACCCCGACGCCCGCTGGCCCGCCCCACTTGTGCGAGCTCCCGAACAGGACGTCCCAGGTGCCGGGCATGGGCATGTGTCCCAGGGAGGCGCACGCATCCACCACGAGAGGCACCTCGGCCGCCGCGGTGATCTCGTGCACGGCACCGAGCGGCTGGACGGTGCCGACCTCCTGGTTCGCATGCTGGACGGCGACCAGCGCGACTCCGCCGGCGCGCACGCAACGGCGCAGGGCGGCCACATCCAGGCGGCCCTGGCTGTCGACCGGGACGATCCTGGGACCATCGTCGGGGTTGGCCCAGTCGGCTGCTCGCAGGATGCCCGAATGCTCCACTGCAGAGGTCACGATGGAGCGGCCGGCCCGCCTGCGCCCGCGGGCGAGCCCGAGCACGGCGAGGTGTCCGGCGTGGGTGCCCGACGTGGTGAACGACACCTCCTGGGGCAGGACACCGAGCACTCCCGCCACGGCGGCCCGCGCGGCATCGAGCAGCTGGCGTGCCAGGCGCCCGTCGCGGTGGAGTCGCCCGGGATCGGCCCAGCCGTGATCGAGCGCGGCAGAGAGCGCCCGGCGGGCAGAGTCGGTGACGGGCAGGCCGGAGGCCGCGTCGAAATTGCGCGACATGTCGCCAAAGGTAGCCGCACCCCCGCTCCCCGGCCGGGCCGTCCTGCGCTAGTCTCCCCACGTCCGCCGAGGGGCTGCCGATGGCCGGTTCCCGCCGCGCCCGACCGCTCCGCAACAGCCGAGGGGATTGCTCGAAGTGACAGAGGATCCACGCCGCAGGTCAGGGCCACGGGCCAGATTGGCCGTGGTCGGGCTGATCGGGCTCCCGCTGCTCCTGGGTGGATGCAGCGCTCGCGAGGCGCTGTCGTTCAACGCTCCCGAGGGGATCACCGAGCAGAGCAGGACGTTCGAGAACCTCTGGTTCGGCGCCTGGGTGGCGGTGGCGTTCGTCGGCCTGTTCACCGCCGGCCTCATCATCTACGCGGCCGTGCGCTACCGGCACCGCGAGGGAGATCCTGCGCCCAAGCAGCTGCGCTACAACATCCCGCTCGAGGTCATGTACACCTTCGTCCCCCTGGTCCTGATCCTCGGGATGTTCTACTTCACGGTGCGCGACCAGAACGAGCTCACCGCCGTCTCCCAGACCCCGGACAACACTGTGGGCGTGGTCGGCTTCCGGTGGAGCTGGGCGTTCAACTATGAGGAGGGCGTCTACGACATCGGGACGGCCGAGCCCGACGACACGCCGACCCTGTACCTCCCGGTCAACGAGTCCGTGGTCTTCGGGCTGCAGAGCCCCGACGTCATCCACTCCTTCTGGATCCCGGCCTTCCTGACCAAGATGGATGTCTTCCCCGACAGGCTCAACGAGTTCGAGGTGACCCCCAACAAGGTGGGCACGTTCGAGGGTCGCTGCGCGGAGCTGTGCGGCACCGACCACGCACGCATGCTGTTCCGAGTCAGGGTCGTCGAGCGCGCCGAGTATGACCAGCACATCGCGGACCTTCGCGCCCGCGGCCAGGTCGGCAGGATCGAGACCGACCGGATCTCGCGTGAGGGCGAGCGCTACTGGGAGACCGACCGCTACCCGGAGAGGGCATCATCATGACGTCCGAGCTCGGAGCAGGGGAGGACGTGAGCCCCCGTCGTGAGAGCACCTGGGGCCAGAGCATCGTCTCCGTGCTGACCACCACCGACCACAAGACGATCGGGCGGCTCTACCTGGGCACCTCCTTCACCTTCTTCCTCATCGGCGGGGTCATGGCCCTGCTGATGCGCGCGGAGCTGGCAGAGCCCGGGCTGCAGATGCTGACCCTCGAGCAGTTCAACCAGCTGTTCACGATGCACGGCTCCATCATGCTGCTGCTGTTCGCGACCGCCCTGTTCGTCGGGTTCGCGAACTTCCTGATGCCGCTGCAGATCGGCTCCCCGGATGTTGCGTTCCCTCGCCTGAACATGCTCGGCTACTGGCTGTACCTCTTCGGCGGCATCATCGTCCTCAGCGGGTTCCTGACCCCCGGCGGCGCCGCGTCCTTCGGATGGTTCTTCTACGCCCCCCTGTCCGGCCCGGAGTTCTCCCCGAACGTCGGCGCGGACCTGTGGATCCTGGGATTCGCCATGGGCGGCGTCGGGACGATCCTGGGCGCGGTCAACTTCGTGACGACGATCATCACCATGCGCGCGCCGGGCATGGTGATGTTCCGGATGCCGATCTTCACGTGGAACGTCCTGCTCACGAGCATCCTGATCCTGATGGTGTTCCCGGTCCTGGCCTCCGTGCTCGTGGTGCTGGCGATCGACCGCAAGTTCGGCACCGTCGTCTTCGAGCCCGAGAACGGCGGCGCGATCCTCTTCCAGCACCTCTTCTGGTTCTTCGGCCATCCGGAGGTCTACGTCCTGGCGCTGCCCTTCTTCGGGATCATCTCCGAGGTGCTGCCGGTCTTCAGTCGCAAGCCGATCTTCGGCTACAAGGGCCTGGTCTTCGCCACGATCGCCATCGCGGTGCTCTCCATGGCGGTCTGGGCTCACCACATGTACGTGACCGGGGCGATCAACCTGCCCTTCTTCTCCCTGATGACCATGCTCATCGCGGTCCCGACCGGGGTGAAGTTCTTCAACTGGATCGGCACGATGTGGGGCGGCTCGATCGTCTTCCAGACACCGATGCTGTGGGCGCTGGGCTTCTTGCTGACGTTCCTGTTCGGCGGACTGACCGGAGTCATCCTGGCCTCGCCCCCGCTGGACTTCCACGTCTCCGACACGTACTTCGTCGTCGCCCACTTCCACTACACGGTCTTCGGGACAGTCGTCTTCGCGATGTTCTCCGGCTTCTACTTCTGGTGGCCCAAGTTCTTCGGCCGCCATCTGGACGAGCGCCTGGGGAAGATCCACTTCGCGCTGACGTTCATCGGCTTCCAGGGCACGTTCCTCATCCAGCACTGGCTCGGAGTCGAGGGCATGCCCCGGCGGTACGGCGACTACCTGCCCGGGGACGGCTTCACCCTGGAGAACCAGATCTCCTCGGCATTCGCCCTGGTGCTGGGCATCTCCACCGCGGTGTTCCTGTGGAACGTGGTGAAGACGTGGCGCACCGCGCCGCTGGTCACGGTCGACGACCCGTGGGGCTGGGGTGCCTCCCTGGAGTGGGCGACCTCGTGCCCGCCCCCGCGCCACAACTTCGTCGCGCTGCCCCGCATCCGCTCGGAGCGCCCGGCCTTCGACCTGCACCATCCAGAGCTGGCGGACTGGGACGCCGAGGGCTACCTGGAGATGCTGGCAGCGGCAGGCACGCCGCTGACATCCACGTCGAGCTCCAAGGGTGATCAACCGTGAAGGACACTGGCAAGCTCCTCATCGGCGGCGCGGTCCTCTTCCTGCTGATCGCCGGCATCTACTGGGTCATGTCCCACGACGAGGTGGGGACGACCGGCCTCCTGCTCACCGCCGCCCTGTCCGGGATGATCGGCTTCTACCTGATCATCACGGCCGCCCGGATGGACGTCCAGCCCTCGGATGCCCAGGACGGCGAGATCTGGCAGGCCGACCCCGACTACGGCCACTACAGCCCCCATTCCTGGGCGCCGCTGATGGTCGGTGCCTCGGCTGGACTGGTCTTCCTCGGACTGGCTCTGGCGGCATGGATCATGCTGGCAGGCATCGTCCTGGTGATCATGAGCAGCGCCTACTGGATCTTCGAGTACTACAGGGGTCCGGGCGCACAGTTCTGAGATCCGCACAGTCCTGGGATCGAGGCTCTGAGGGCGAGCGGAGTCCTCGGGGGCGAGCAGAGCAGGTCGCGATCGGGGCGATCGGTGGGCTCAGGTGCCCGCGGGCCTCGTCGGATCGACGTCCGAGCTGGGGACCAGGCCGCCCCAGGCATGGCGCCAGGCCCGGGTCCGCCAGCATCGCCCTCGATGCCCAGCCCGGCGCTGGACCACGGCGCTGAAGGCCAGCCAGAGCACGCATATCTGGATGGCGAACGGCGTCCACCTGCCACTGTCGATGAACAGCGTGCCCAGGAGGCACCAGACCACCAGCCCGACCCCGATCCGGGACGTGCGTCGAGTGGGGACCTGCCCGAGGCGCCCGGAGTCGAGCTCGGAACCTCGCCGGTGCAGGTCGGGCCGGCAGCCCGCCCCTTTGGTCAGGTAGGTGGGCTCCCGCCGAGGCTCCGGCGTCTTCGGTGTGGGGGCCTGCTTGGCCGAGTCGCCGGTGGAGTCCGCAGGCGGGGCCGCATGCTGGGATCGCCGCGCGTCTGCGGTGTCGGGGCCCTCGGCGGCCCCGGCCTGCCCGCTCGGGATCTGGTTCCCCTTCGGGGTGCTGGGTACGCGTCGGGAGCTGCCGTGCTTGGACATGCCCGTCCCCCTACTGCAGTTCCTGGCTGGTGAGCATCCAGCGGTCGAGAAGGTCGGCGGCGGCTCCGGAGGCGAGGGCCTCGCGAGCCATGGGCAGGGCAGCGGCCATGCGCACGGCCAGATCCTCGGTCACCGGGGGAAGCTCGTGCGGCAGTGGACCACCGGCGGCCGAGTACGCAACGAGCGCGGCGGCCGCGTTGAGGGTCACCGCGTCGTGGATGCCGGCCAGGGCCGGATCGTCGGGCCGATCCAGCAGATGTCGGAAGATCTCGGCGTTGCGCGCGGGCGAACCGCCTCGCAGCGCGTCGGCCTCGGGACGGGAGATCCCCAGGTCGGCGGGGTCCAGGGTCACGCGGCGCGCGACCGGCCCGGTGAGGTCCCAGATCGAGGAGGGGGCGTACACCGTGAGCTCGTCCAGACCATCCCCGCCGTGGACCACGAGTGCCTTGGTGCCCCGCTCGGCGAGCACGCCGGCCATCAGGTCGCCGATCGACGGGTTGGGGACGCCGAGCACCTGCGCGGCCGGCCGAGCCGGATTCGCCAGCGGACCGAGGACGTTGAAGACCGTACGGATACCCAGCTCGCGGCGGATGGGCCCGATGTGGCGCATCGCGGGGTGGAACACCGGTGCGAAGCAGAAGGTGATGCCCAGCCGGCTGCCTGCCTCAGCGGCGGCGTCCGCGGGCAGGTCGATCACCACCCCCAGGGCCTCGAGCATGTCGGCCGAGCCGCTCTGGGACGACGCCGCGCGATTGCCGTGCTTGGCCACCCGGGCCCCCGCCGCAGCGGCGACCACGGCGGCCATCGTGGAGATGTTGACGGTGTGCGAGCGATCCCCGCCCGTGCCACAGGTGTCCACGACAGGGCCCGGGATGTCCAGGGGGACCGCGATGCTCATCATGGCGGCCACGAGGCCGGAGACCTCCGCGGCGGTCTCGCCCTTGGCTCGTAGGGCGACCAGGAACGCGGCGGTGTTGGCTGCCGGAGCGGCGCCGGTGAGGATCTCGGCCATCACCCACCGCGTCGTCGCGGGGCTCAGGGACTGTCCGGCGAGCAGGGCCTCGAGGACCTCCACCCAGTCGGCCAGGGGACGGTCCGGATGCCCTTCGGGGAGGGCCTTCGACACGGTCGCGTCGGTCATCGGCGAGTCACCGCCACGCGCCGGCGCAGCAGTCGCGCGACGGTCTGCGCCACCTGTCCCGGATCGAGGGGATGACCGACGGCGGCATCCGCACGCGACCACGTCGCGAGCCAGGCGTCCTGCGGCCGGCCCGTCAGCACCAGGATGGGCGGGCAGCGGTAGATCTCGTCCTTGAGCTGACGGGCAAGGCCCAGGCCACCGGCCGGAGTCGCCTCACCGTCGAGGATGAGCAGGTCGAGCCCCCCGGCGTCGGCCTGCTCGATGACGACGGGGGCGGTGGCGACCTCGAGGATCTCCAGCTCCGGGAGATCTGCCTCGGGCCTGGTGCCCAGGGCCGTGACCACAGCCCTGCGCACGGTTCGATCGTCGCTGTAGACCAGCACACGCAGCGGTCGTGGCGTGGTCGGACGTGCCATGGCTGCTCCTGACGGGGTACCGCGTTGGGCTCGAGCGCGACGTGGAGGCCGCTGGGTCGATGCTACTTGGCCGGGTGGGCGCCTGGGGGCATCTTCAGAGCTCAGGCGAAGCGGCGCAGGCGAAGGGCGCGTGGGCGGGCACGCCTGGGACACGGCGCCAAGGCGGGGTCTCGGCTGGCATTGTCGGGCCCATCTGACAAACTGCGCGCGTGGCAACGACGACCGCTGTGACCCACGCCCATCCGGGGGCGCATCCCGCGCACCCGAACAAGGTGGCGGTGGGCACGATCATCTGGCTGTCCAGCGAGCTCATGTTCTTCGCCGGGCTGTTCGCGATGTACTTCACTCTGCGAGCCACGAACCAGGAGCTCTGGGATGAGACGACCCGTTCGCTGAACCGTCCCTTCGCGCTGGCGAACACGCTCATCCTCGTCAGCTCCAGCGTGACCTGCCAGATGGGGGTGCTGGCCGCGGAGCGGGGCAACGTCAAGGGGATGCAGCGGTGGTACATCCTCACGTTCATCCTGGGCGCGATCTTCATCGGCGGTCAGGTCTTCGAGTACGCCAGCCTGGTCCAGCACGAGGGGCTGACGCTGACCTCGTCGGCGTACGGGTCGGCCTTCTACCTCACCACTGGGTTCCACGGCCTGCACGTGGCCGGCGGTCTGGTGGCCTTCCTCTTCGTCCTTGCCCGCTCGTACTCCTCGAGGAAGTACGGGCACGAGCAGGCGACGGCGGCAATAGTCACGAGCTACTACTGGCACTTCGTGGACGTCGTGTGGATCGTGCTCTTCTCCATGATCTACGTCCTGCGGTAAGGCGCATCCGGTATCCGACCCACTGCAGAGGAAGAACGTGAACAGTCCAGTTGCCCGGCGAAGGCATCCGGCGGCGCTCATTCTGCTGCTGTTCGCTGCCCTGGTCGCCGTCGGAGCGGTCTATGCGGCGCTGAGCCCCAGCAGCGCTCGTGCTGCAGAGGACACCGCCGCATCGCAGACCCAGATCGAACAGGGTCGCACCCTCTACCTGGAGGGATGCGCCTCGTGCCACGGCCTGAGCGCGGAGGGCACCAGCACAGCGCCGACGCTCGTCGGGGTCGGTTCGGCCGCCGTTCACTTCCAGGTGGCCACGGGCCGCATGCCGATGGCGCAGCCATCGTCGCAGCTGGGGCGCAAGGCTCCCACGTACACCGAGGACCAGATCATGGCGATGGCGGCGTACGTCGCATCGCTCGCCCCCGGGCCCGCCATGCCCACCGCAGAGCAGCTGGACACCACGGAGGCCGACCTGGCCCGCGGCGGTGAGCTCTTCCGCACGAACTGCGCCCAGTGCCACAACTTCGCAGGGTCCGGCGCTGCCCTGACCCGGGGCAAGTACGCGCCCAGTCTCATGGATGCCTCGCCGCAGGTCATCTACGAGGCGATGCTCACCGGCCCCCAGAACATGCCGGTCTTCGGCAACGGCACGCTGACGTCCGAGGACAAGCGTGACGTGATCAAGTACATCGAGCACCTGCAGACACAGACCCAGCCCGGTGGTTGGAGTCTGGGGTCCTTCGGGCCGGTCTCCGAAGGTGCCTTCGTGTTCACCGTCGGCGTTGCCGTCATGGCCGCGGCCGCTGTCTGGATCGGAGCCAGGGCCCGATGAGCGACCTCACGGAACCAGACTTCGTCGTCGCTGCCGTCCATCACCAGCCGCGGCGCACCGATGTCGACCCGCGCGCCGCCAAGCGGGCGGAGCGCCAGGTCGCGGGTCTCTTCGGGCTGGCCACGCTCCTGCTCCTCGCCTCGGTGGTCGCCTACGTCCTCATCCCCGTGGATGCCGGCGTCAAGCTGCCGCTCGTCGGTCCGGTGGGCGCGCTGCACGTCGCCCTCGGCCTGGCCATGGGACTGGGCATCCTCTTCATCGGGCTCGGCGTCGTCCACTGGGCTCGCAAGCTCATGTCCGCCCATGAGTACGCGGCGAGCCGCCACGAGATGCGATCCCCCCGGGAGGAGCGGCAGGCCGCGATCGCGGCGTTCGAGAGGGGCGTCGAGGACTCGGCGTTCGCCAAGCGGCCGATCCTGCGCCGCTCGCTGCTCGGTGCCCTCGTCGTTCTGCCGCTGCCCCTGGTCGTCATGCTGCGCGACCTCTACGTGTCGGAACCGGGCGCCCAGAGTCCCGCCGAGCAGCTCTCGAGCACGATCTGGGTGCCGGGCATGCGGATCGTCTCCGACGTGGCCCTGCGACCGGTGCGGCCCGAGGACATCCCCGTGGGAGGCCTGGTCGCCGCGGTGCCGGAGAACCTGGCCGAGGTCGAGCACGAGACCGGCAACCTGAACGCCCGCGCGAAGGCACCCATCATCCTGGTACGGCTGGCGCCCAGCGAGATCGTCTCCCAGCAGGGGGAGGGGTGGGACTACCAGGGCATCCTCGCCTACTCGAAGATCTGCACCCACGTCGGCTGCCCGATCGCCCTGTACGAGCAGCGGACCCATCACCTGCTGTGCCCGTGCCACCAGTCGACCTTCGACCTCGCCGATTCCGGCCATGTCGTGTTCGGCCCAGCCGCCCGACGAATGCCCCAACTTCCGATCACCGTCGACGATGAGGGCTTCCTGGTCGCCCAGAGCGACTTCCACGAGCCCGTCGGCCCGAGCTTCTGGGAGCGCGGATGAGCGCAGTGGTCAAGACGACCGGCCATGGTGTGGGGTGGCTGGAGGACAGGCTGGGCAATGCCAGCTGGCTGAGGCGGCAGCTCAACAAGATCTTCCCTGACCACTGGTCGTTCATGCTGGGAGAGATCGCCCTCTGGTCGTTCGTGGTCATCCTGCTGACAGGCGTGTACCTGACGCTGTGGTTCAAGCCGTCCATGGTCGAGGTCGTCTACGACGGCAGCTACGCCCCGCTCAAGGACGTCAAGATGAGCGAGGCGTTCGCCTCGGCCCTCGACATCTCCTTCGACGTGCGCGGCGGCCTGCTGATCCGCCAGATCCACCACATGGCAGCACTGTTCTTCGTGGCCGCCATCGCGCTGCACCTCCTGCGGGTGTTCTTCACCGGCGCCTTCCGCAAGCCCCGGGAGATGAACTGGGTCATCGGCGTCCTGCTGTTCCTGCTCGCGGTGGTCGCCGGGTTCTCGGGCTACTCGCTGCCCGACGACCTGCTGTCCGGGACGGGCCTGCGCATCACGCAGGGGATCATCCAGGCCTCACCCGTCATCGGGACATGGTTCTCGTTCCTGGTGTTCAACGGGGAGTTCCCCGGGACCGCCTTCCTGCCCAGGCTCTACGGCATTCACATCCTGCTGATACCCGGCCTGATCCTGGCGCTGGTGACCGCGCACCTGCTCATGGTCTGGTACCAGAAGCACACCCAGTTCCCGGGCCCGGGGCGGACCAATGACAACGTCGTCGGCTACCCGTTCATGCCCATCTACATCGCCAAGACCAGTGGCTTCTTCTTCGTGGTGTTCGGCACGATCACGGCGCTGTCCGCCGTCGTGCAGATCAACCCGATCTGGGCGTACGGGCCCTACGTCCCCGACCAGGTGACCGCGGGTTCCCAGCCCGACTGGTACGTCGGCTTCCTCGACGGTGCCCTGCGCCTGATGCCTGCCTGGGAGATAAGTGCGTTCGGGGTCACGTTGAGCCTCAACCTCGTCATCCCCGCCCTGCTGATACCTCCCATCCTCCTGGTGCTGCTGGCCCTGTATCCCTGGATGGAGCGGGCAGCGACCAAGGACAACTCCGAGCATCACCTGTTGGACCGGCCTCGCAACGCGCCGACCCGCACGGCGCTCGGAGCCGCAATGCTGGCGTTCTACATCCCCTTGATGATCGCCGGGGGGAACGATGTCATCGCCTACGCCTTCCATCTGAGCTTCAACACGATGATCAGGGCGTTGCAGATATCCCTCTTCGTGCTCCCGCCGATCGTGTTCGTCATCACGCGCAGGACCTGCCTGTCACTGCAGCGCCGTGACCGGGATCTCCTGCTGCACGGTCGCGAGACAGGCCGGATACTGCGGATGCCGTCAGGGGAGTTCCTGGAGCTGCACGAGCCCGTCGACGAGGAGACACGCGCCACGCTCCTGGCGAAGGCGGAGCACGACCCCATTCCCGCCCCCGATGTCGAGGACGACATGGGCGTGGTCAACCCCCGGGTCCGCGCCGGGAGGCTGCGCGCCCGCTGGTCCGGCTTCTTCTACCGGGAGAACATCCCGGCGCCGACTCCCGAGGAGCTCGAGGCGGCCGAGCAGCACATCGAGCACGGGATGCAGGACGCCATCGAGGCCGGTTCGAAGGTGGCGAAGGAGATCGCCGGTCCCGGGTCGTCGAGCGGCCACTGACGGCCAGGCTTCCCGAGTTCAGTCCGACGTCGTCAGTCCCGGCAGCTTGACGTGAGGGCGAAGGCGTCACTCCGGCATGCGCCAGGGGTCCCTCAGGTCGAGCTCGAAGGAGCCTCTGGCACCGGCAGCGGCACGCAGCGGGAACGCCAGTGGCTCCCCTTCCAGCTCGACGAGCCGGACGCCGGGGGAGAACAGCCAGCGGGCCAGTATCAGGGTCTCCTCCGGGAGGGCCGCGCTGGCTGGTCGCGTCGGAGGGTCGACGGCCTGGGCCGCCGCGACGATCAGCGGTATGTGGGGCCGGGGATCAGTGCCCGACTCGATCCGGCTGGCCCCGGCCAGCCTGCCGTGCCGGATGACATGGACCTCCCAGGCGCCTGAGTCATCGAGCCGGGCGGCCACGAGGTGGGGTATGCGTCCCAGGATGTCGCTGGTGTTCGCACTGTCCACACCCCGCAACAGCGCCGCCGTCCTGCCCCGCCAGTCGGCTGCCTCCTCGTAGCGCGCTGCGGCGGCCAGTTGAGACATCCGGCGTGAGACTGCTTCGATCACGGGGGAAGGATCGCTGGAGAGGGCTCGCCGGGCGACCTCGACCGTGCCGGCGTAGGTGGCCGGGTCAACGGCGGCGACGCAGGGGGCCAGGCACCTGCCGAGGTCGGCCAGCAGGCATGCCGACGGCTTGGGCCGCGACCCCAGGGCCTGCGTGCAGGTCCGCAGGGGAAGCGCCTCGGCGATGGCCTCGGCCGCGGCCTGGGCTTGGCGGCGACTGGCGTACGGGCCCACGTAGCGAGCGCCCTGATCGTGGTCGGGGCGAACCTGGGCGACGGTGCTGATCCGGGGGAATCGCTCCACGGTCAGCTTCAGCCAGACGCTGGCATGGGGGCGTGCAGAGCGGCGGTTGTAGCGCGGTGCCCGGGACTCGATGGTGCGCAGCTCACGGATCCGGGCCTCCAGCGCGGTGGCGCACGGGACGGCCACGACTCGCTCGGCGATGCCGATCATCTCGTTCATGCGGGGGCGCTGCTCCGAGGCGGTGAAGTAGGAGAGCACCCTGCGGCGGATGGATCGCGAGGTCCCGACGTACAGGGCCTCGCCCTGGGGATCCTCGAAGACATACACCCCTGGCCCGTCCGGCAGGCCTTCGGCCAGCCGACGCTTGCGGCGCCGGGCGTCAGGGACCCGGCTGCTGAACGACTGCAGCTCGTCCAGGGTGTCGACCCCGAGGTTCCCGACACGTTCCATCAGGGCATGGAGCACGTCCACGGTCGCTCGGGCATCGGCCATGGCCCGATGGTTCGGTGTGATCTCGGCGTCGAAGTGGCGCGCGAGGGTCGCGAGCTTGCAGTTGGGAACCTCGTCCCTGGTCAGCGCGTTGCGTGCCAGCCGCGCGGTGTCGACCACAGCCGGCTCGGGCCACGGGGTGCCGACCCTGCCGCAGGCTGCCTTGAGGAACCCGACATCGTAGGGCGCGTTGTGCGCTACGACGACGGCGTCGCCGAGGAAGTCCAGGAAGGTCGGCAGGACGACTTCCAGGGGAGGCGCGCCGAGCAGCATCTCGTCGGAGATCCCCGTCAGCGCCCGGATGAATGCGGGAAGGGGCCGGGGCAGGCGGACGAGGCTCTGGAACGTCCCCATGATCTCCCCGCCGCGGACCTTGACGGCACCGATCTCCGTGATGCCGGCGTCCGCCGGTGCTCCCCCGTCGGTCTCGAGGTCGACCACGACGAAGGTCACCTCGCTCAGCGCGGAGCCTAGGCCCTGGAGGGTCAGCTGGGTGGTGGCCGTCATGTCGGCAACGTAGGCGGGGGGTCTGACATTGACGGTGAGGCGCGAGGCGTGGCGCTGCGGTTGGCACGATCTGTGGGCGTGGGACCGAACCGGGCGACCTTGCCCTAGGCTCGGCATCCGGGCGCGGCGGGGCCGCGCGTGATCGGAGGAACGAAGGATGGCCGTGATCAGCCTGCCCGACCAGCGCACGCGCTGGCGATGCGCGCAGTGCGGGAACCTGACCAGGTTCGACGTCGTGAGGTCCGCGCGCACGCGTGAGTTCTGGCACTTCGAGCTGTCCGGGCAGCCCACCGTGGAGATCACCGAGGTCGTCTCGGACTCGGTCGAGTCGGTGACGTGTCGCTGGTGCGGCAGCACATCGGCGATCCAGCTGGTGGACCGTCCCGACGCCTGACGCATCCTCGATTGTCAGACCCCCTGCCTAGCCTTCGATCCGTCGTCGTGGCGGCGACAGCGATCGAGGTGGAGGTGCCAGATGATCATCGACTGCGGCGGTTGCGTGATGCGCGACATCGCCTGCGATGAGTGCGTGGTGACGTTCCTGCTCGGCCCGCCGGCCACCCTCGGTTCCCAGGAGCGCATGGCCCTGGCCGTGCTGGCCGACGGTGGGCTGGTGCCGCCGCTGCGCCTGGTCTCCGGGGATCAGCCAGGGCGCGCCGCCCGATCGGAGCGACCGGCGTGACGATCACCTGCCTCTCCAGGTGGCGGTTTCGGGCTGTGCGCGTGCTCGCCCTCGTCCTGCAGGACCGGCGCAGCTCTTGCCGGTTTGCCAAGATGTCGGGATGCGCATCCTCTGCGTCACCAACGACTTCCCCCCTCGGGCCGGAGGCATCCAGGCCTTCGTCCACGGCGTGCTGGTGCGCCAGCCTGCCGGGTCGGTGGTCGTGTACGCACCCAAGTGGAAGGGTGACGCATCGTTCGACGCCGAGCAGCCCTTCCCGGTGGTGCGCCATCCGGGGTCCCTGATGGTCCCCGAGCCGACGGTCCTGCGGCGGGCCCGGGAGATCGCCAGGGCCGAGGGATGCGATCGCGTGGTGTTCGGAGCCGCGGCGCCGTTGGGGCTGTTGGCTCCCAAGCTGGCTGCTGCCGGCCTGCACACGAGCGTCGGTATCACCCACGGGCACGAGGCGGCCTGGGCGCAGACCCCGGGATCCAGGCGGATCCTGCGCCGTATCGGGGAGGGCCTCGGGACTGTCACCTATCTGGGTTCGTACACGCGCAGCAAGATCGCATCCGCCCTCACACCTGAGGCGGCTGCCCGGATGCGCCAGCTCGTCCCCGGCGTGGACTCCGAGCTGTTCCACCCCGGCCGACGGGCCGAGGGCGAGGAGATCCGGCGTCGGCACGGGCTCAGCGATCGGCGGGTCGTGGTCTGCGTCTCCCGGCTCATGCCGCGCAAGGGGCAGGACACGCTCATCAAGGCGCTACCAGCCCTTCGCCAGCAGGCCGGTGGCGATGTCGCGCTGCTCATCGTTGGGGGTGGGCCCTACCGCAAGGACCTGCTCAAGCTGGTCGACCAGACCGATCTGGCCGACCACGTCGTGATCACTGGGGGAGTGCCCTGGGAGGAGCTCCCCTGGCACTACGCGGCGGGCGACGTCTTCGCGATGCCATGCCGGACCCGCCAGAAGGGGTGGGACGTCGAGGGGCTGGGGATCGTCTACCTGGAGGCCTCCGCCACCGGCCTCGCGGTCGTGTCCGGCAACTCGGGCGGCGCCCCGGACGCCGTGCGCGAGGGCGAGACCGGCTTCGTGGTCGATGGTCGCGACGAGGCCGCACTCGTCGGGAGGCTGGCGCGCCTTCTGGCGGATCCGACCCTCGCCGGTCGGATCGGTGCCGCCGGACGGGAGTGGGTTGAGAGCTCATGGGGCTGGCAGCGATCGGCCGATCGCCTGCGCATCCTTCTCGAGGGCGGGGATCCAGACGCACCGCAGCCGGCCGGGGCCAGCTAGGGTGTGTCTGGATATCCACTGACGTTGCGAGCGGCGTTCGGTGCTGTGCATCGCAAGGCGGCGCAGTGAGTCGGGCTGGTGGCCCGGCGAGCGACGGCAACGCGGCGAGGTGCAGTGCCCGGGCGTCGCGCAGCCGGCAATCGGGATATGGAGACACGCCCCAGCGCGCTGCGTTGCGCGCGCCGCGGGAATCGCGGAACCGGTGAGCCGCTCTGTGCGCCCTCCCACGGGCGGACGCGGCCTGCGGCGGATGTACCCGGGCGTACTTCTGGGTGCGACCTGACGGCCCAGGACCGTGACGCTGGCTACCCGCCGCCGGCCGCCAACCGCCGGGTGCGGGCTCCCCAGAGGACACGGCCTGCGGCGAGCGCCGCCAGGAGGGTCAGGCTCACTCGGACCAGCTGCACCAGCCAGGCGACCGGGTCGCCCTCCAGCAGGGCCGAGTACAGCCATGGGTAGATGAGGTGGGTCGCCAGCCCCGCGGCGACGAGCAGCCGAACGGTGGGGCGCATCCGGCTGCCACGGTCGTTGAGGCAGACTGCTGCCAGTCCGAGCAGCCAGATGAAGTACTGGCCCGAGAACACCCGACTGGTCGCGACGCTGAAGAGCACCGTGGCCAGCGCCACGTCGGCGCCCCGCACCGCCTCGAGGCGGCCCACGAGCCGGGAGACGACCACGGCTGCGAGCAGCAGCACCGTCGCCAGTGCCGCCACGGATGCCACTGCGTCGGCCCATGGCGCGTCGATCTCGTGGGCGCCGTACCGATACACGACGGCGACCGGAGCGCCGAGGGCGCGGGCGATCAGGAAGGGTGCGGCCCAGACGGACTCGATCTGCAGGCCCCTGTCGCGCTGCTGGCCCAGGAAGGACAGCACGTCCGAGGTCGTCGCGAGCAGGGCGGCGGCAACGAGGCCGGATGCGACGACGAACCCGATGAGACCGCGCGGCAGGTCACGACGGGCCAGCCCGGCCAGGACGAGCACCGGCCACACCTTGACCCAGGCTCCCATGGCAGCGATGGTGCCGCTGCGGCTCGGGCGAGCCAGGTGCAGGGCCGCCGCGACGGCGAAGGCCGTGGGGATCACGTCGAACCGGGCCAGCAGCAGCGGACCGGTCACCACCGGGGCAAGGGCCCACAGCGTGGGCCCTGCGATCCGGTTCCTTTCGAGATCATCGGCAGCGGCACGGCCCGAGGGGTTGGTCCTGCCCGCCGCCGGGCCCGGCCGCGACCCGTCGTGGACTGGCGTCCCGGCAGCCTCTGCCACGTCATCGGGCAACCGCTCCTCCGGCAGCAAGCGCTCCACGCCATGCGCGTCCCGGTGCAGCAGCCACATGACGAGCGCATCGACGGCCAGGAGCATCAGGACGAAGCCCATCCGTTCCCCAGGCAACGCCGCGCCGACCCGGAAGAGGGGGCCAGCCAGCGGTGGGTACTGCCACATCGGATCGTCCGGGAAGCGTCCCTCGGCCAGCGGCCCCTCCGCCCACGCTCGGTAGATGTTCAGATCGTTGACCTGCTCGGGCCAGGGCAGCACCCCCACGATGATCAGGATGAGCAAGCACCGCAAGGCCGCCCAGACGGCCCAGTCGCGCCGCGGGGACGGCGCCCTCACCGAAGCAGGCCCCGCCGCTCCGCCACGAGGACCGCACTGCTGCGGCTTGCCACGTCGAGCTTGCGGTAGATCACGGCCAGGTGGGACCTGGTCGTGGCCTGGGAGATGAACAGCTGCGCGGAGATGTCCTTGACCGCCAACCCGTCGGCGGCCAGACGCAGGACCTCGGTCTCGCGTGAGGTCAGCGGCGACACCTCCTCCCGGGCCCGTCGTCGACTCGCAGCCGCCAACCCGCTGGCGGTGAATGCCCGGGGTGCCGCCACGGCGCTGAGCAGGGCGGTGACAAGGGCTTCACTGTTCGCGGTCTTGGGCACATAGGCCGACGCACCCGTGGCCATGGCCGTGAGCACGTCGTGGTCGCTGTGGACATCGCTCAGGGCCACGACCGCCATGTCGGGCCATTCCGACCGAGCGACCTGGATCACGCCGGGATTCCGGCTGGCGGACAGATCGAGGCCGACGAGCAGCACATCGACCTCCTCGGACCGGGGCTGGGCCCGCAGGAGAGTCATCAGCTCGTCGGCGTCGGCGAGGACGGCGACCACATCGGCGCCAGCCGACAGCAGGATGTCCGCGAGGCCATGCCGGGAGACGTCGTGCGCGTCAGCGACGAAGGCGCGCACACCTGCTGCGGGAAGGGCCGGGCCCACCACGGGAATCCTCCTCTGAGCTGGGTGATCAGGAGTCCGCGTGAGACTGCAACGCTAACGGCACGTTAGCAGTGACAGGGCCGCCCGAACAGGGACGCGAGGGGTCAATGTCCGCTTCCGCCGCCAACTCCGGTGGCCCCGGCGGCGGCGCGACAGGCTAGCCTTCCCCCGTGGCCGATTCGACGCAGTCCAGCATCACCATCTCCGCCACTCCGGAGGAGATCATGGCGGTCATCGCCGATGTCGAGGCCTACCCGCAGTGGATCCCCGGGCTGGAGGCCGTCGAGGCCCATGATGCCGACGACCTCGGCCGACCACTGTCCGCGACGTTCCGTGGCAGCCTTGGCATGATCAAGGACTCCTACACCGTCGCCTACGACTGGGCCGAGACCGAGGTCTCCTGGCACCTGACCAAGGGCGACAAGCTGACCGGACTCGACGGCACCTACGTCTGCGCCGACCTCGGCGATGGCACGACCAAGGTCGACTACAGCCTTGCCGTCGAGCTGGCGATCCCAGTGGTGGGGATGCTGCGGCGCCGCGGGGAGAAGGTCATCGTCGACTCGGCACTCAAGGGACTCAAGCGTCGCGTGGAGGGCTGATGGCCAGTCAGGGACCCGGCACGTTCTGGGACTCGGTCCGCGCGTGGGCGGACTCCGCAGGCATCACGGTGGCGGCCGCCGCGGGAGAGGGGCCCAGCCCCCCGCCCTCTGTTCCGGAGTCGGTGTGTGCCAACTGCCCCATCTGCCAGGGGGCGGCAACGCTCGAGCAGATCAACCCGGCGATCGTCGAGGATCTGACCAGCTTGGCGCACTCGCTCCTCGGCGGCATCGGCTCAGCTCTGGCGGTCGCTTCCGAGCAGCGTCACCGGCTCTCCGAGAGCGACACCGGCCCGCAGAGCGACGGTTCCGCGCCCGAGGGTGACAGTCCAGCATCCGATCACCAGGACGCTGGGTCCGGAGCCCCGCCCGATCCCCTCACGGTGCCCGACGGACCGCCCGTGGCCGGGCCCGAAGCAAGGGTGCCCGGCAAGGTCGATCCTCAGGCCACGCCCTCGGCAGGCAGGTCCGCGCCGGCAGCCTGACCGACCACGGACCCAAGCGGCCTCCGCCGGCGGCACACCACCCAGCCCTCCTGGCCGAGCCCTCGATGCTGGTCGTTGGGGACGCGACGTTGGTCGCGATCGAGGGGGGGCGGCTCGCACGTCTGGGCCAAGGCGCCGTCCCACTGAGGCGAGCAGGTCACGTCAGGGGAGCAGGCCGGGCAACGAGGACGTGCTCAGGAGGGGATGACGGCCGCTCAGAGCTGGGCGCCGTCGTCCCAGCCATCCTCGCGTGACTCCGGAAGCTGCCAGACCAGTGTCACGAAGCCGGCGAGGAACGCCAGCCCGGCCGCGATCGCCACGATGCGGGGGGCGTCCCATCCCGTGAGACCGATCAGGATCAGGGTGGCCAGCCCGCCCAGCATCGCGGCCCAACCCAGCCGCTTGATCGGCGTGCCCTCCGGGAGGCTCGGCGGCGGTGGGGGGACGAACTCACCCTCGTCCTGCCAGGTGTCGACGAAGGGGTCGGGGGTGGGAGCCGAGGGCTCGGGCTCCACGGTCGCATCGCGCCGTCGCAGGGGTTCGAAGAGGGAGGCGAGCCCCAGCGCTGTGGCGTCGGTCTCCTGATCCGCGCGCGACGAGGTCGGCACCTCACTGTCCGCGCCGGCCTCTGCGGAATCACCCTCCGCGCCGGCCTCCGTGGCCGCCGAAGTGGTCTCGTCGGCCGTGAGGTCGGCCACGATCTCCGCCCAGCGCGCATCGAAGTCCGGATCGCTCATCGACGACCTCTCCCTTCGTGCCCGGGCCCTCGGGCCTGGTCGATCCGTCCCGCTCGTTGCGCCCTGCCCCCCGGACGGCCCGGGGCCGTCGAGGCTCGGCCACCGACGCTGCTCATCTGTCTCTCCTGCGGTGCGGACCAACCCATCGTTCCACAATGGGCCAACGTCGACCATGCCCCGTCCCTCGTTGTGGGCAAGAGTCCCTCCGCGTTGCCCACGGGCGGGCCGGTCCCCTACGGTGGCCGTGGCCCTGGGAGGAGACCGCATGCTCTACGAACTGATGAAGTACGCCGTCATCGGTCCACCGTTGCTGGCGATCTACCGCCCTACGGTCGAGGGACTGGAGAACATCCCCGAGGAGGGGCCAGCCATCCTCGCCAGCAACCACCTCTCCTTCTCCGACTCCTTCTTCCTGCCCATGGTCGTGGACCGTCGCATCACGTTCCTGGCCAAGAGCGACTACTTCACCGGCCCCGGCGTGAAGGGCTGGCTGACCAAGCAGTTCTTCGAGGGCGTCGGCCAGATCCCCGTGGACCGCTCAGGGGGGAAGTCGTCGATGGCCGCCATCGATACGGGCGTGTCCGTCCTCAAGGATGGAAACCTCCTGGGGATCTACCCGGAGGGGACGCGATCGCCGGACGGCAAGCTCTATCGCGGCCGCACCGGGCCAGCCCGGATGTCCCTGCTGGGGCCGGCGCCGGTGATCCCCGTCGCCATGATCGGCACGGACAAGATCCAGCCGACGGGCCAGAAGATCCCGAACCTCTACTCCCTGACCATCAAGATCGGCAAGCCGTTGGACTTCTCCCGGTATGCCGGCAAGGCCACGGATCGGTTCGTGCTGCGCAGCATCACCGACGAGATCATGTACGAGATGATGCGGCTCTCCGGCCAGGAGTACGTCGACATCTACGCGTCGAAGGCCAAGGACCTGATCCGCAAGTACGGCACGTCGACGCCGACCAAGGAGCAGGTGGAGCAGTCGGCCGCTGGGGATGCCGCTGCAGTCGAGGCCATCGGCGCCCGGCGGATCCCGATGACGACCGACTGAGGCGACCCGACTGAGGTTCGCGCGGGCGACAATGCCAGAGCCGCCACGGTGCATCGAGGGGGCGCCGGTCGGCGAGCCCAGGGGGCAGCTGGGCGTCGGGCGGGTGACCGCAGCCAGCTCAGTGTGCCTGGGCCCAGCCCTTGGCCCGCTCGACTGCCACCCGCCAGCGTCGGTGCGCGCCGGGATCTGCTGGCCCGGGCTCGAACATGGCATCGGCGCGGTCCCGAAGCAGGTCCACGATCGAGCTGTCCCAGGTGCCAGACCCGAGGCCGGCCGCAAGCGCCGCACCGATCCCCGTGGCCTGAAGCTCGCTCGAGCGGACCACGGGCACGGCGAGCTGATCGGCCTGGACCTGACAGAGGAAGCCGTTGGCCGCGGCGCCGCCGTCCACGGCCAGTCGCGGAAGGGTCAATCCAGCCTCGCGCGTCATGAGGTCGACGACGTCGCGCACCTCGAACGCGATCGCCTCCAGGGTCGCCCGGGCGATGTGTGCGCGGGTGGTGCCTCGGGTGATCCCCAGGATCGCGCCCCGCGCGTAGGGGTCCCAGTCCGGAGCACCGAGGCCGGTGAGCGCGGGAACGAACACCACGCCGCCCGAGTCCGGCACCGACCGGGCCATCAGCTCAGTCTGTTCTGCCGTCTCGATGATCCCCAGACCGTCACGCAGCCACTGGACCGCTGCCCCGGTCACGAACACCGCGCCCTCCAGCGCGTACTCGCGCCGACCGTCGGGATGCTGCCACGCCACGGTCGTCAACAGGCCCGAGCGTGAGGCCACGATCTGCTCGCCGGTGTTGACCAGGACGAAGGAGCCCGTCCCGTAGGTGCACTTGCTCGACCCTGGTGTGAAGCAGCCCTGGCCGAAGAGCGCCGCCTGCTGGTCGCCGAGGATGGACGCGATGGGCAGCTCGAGGCCCATGAAGCACGCCGCGTCGGTGGTCCCGAGCACGCCGTACGAGGCCACCACCTCGGGCAGCGCCCCAGCGGGCACCTCGAACAGGTCGAGGAGGGCGGGGCTCCAGCCGCCCGAGTGCAGGTCGTAGAGCAGGGTGCGCGAGGCGTTGGAGGGGTCGGTGACGTGCGCCACGCCTCGCGTGAGCCGGGCCACCAGGTACGAGTCCACCGTCCCCACCGCGACCTCGCCCGCCTGTACCCGCCGCCATGTGGCGGGGTCCTCCCGGTGCACCCAGGTCAGCTTCGTGGCGCTGAAGTAGGGGTCCAGGCGCAGGCCCGTGAGCCGCTCGACCAGGGGCTCGTGGCCGCCCTCGCGCAGCGTCGCGCAGATCCCGGCCGACCGCCGGTCCTGCCACACGATGGCCCGACGCGGCGCGCCCATCGTCTCGCGGTCCCAGAAGCAGATCGTCTCGCGCTGGTTCGTGATCCCCAGCGCGGTCGGCGGGTCGGCCTGGGCAGCGTCCGTGGCCAGAGCGTCGCGGGTCGCCGCCAGCGTGGCAGCCCAGATCTCGCCGGGATCGTGCTCGACCCATCCGTCGGCAGGGAAGTACTGGGGGAACTCGCTGTATCCGCGTGCGATGACGTCCAGGTCGGAGCCGACCAGCAGGGCCGTGACCCCTGTCGTGCCGGCATCGAGGGCGAGGATGCTCATGGCGGCTGACTCTAGGGCTCGGCCCTCACGGGCTGGTGGGGTGTAGGGCGCTCCCGCGCTGCGGGAGGCTTCCGCGCGATCCCGTCGCTACCGTGTGAGAAAGCAGTCGCCCCCCAGCAGAAGGGTTCTTTCGAATGGCCGTCAAGAAGGTTGCACTGCTGACCGCCGGAGGGCTCGCCCCGTGCCTGTCCGCGGCCGTCGGCGGGCTCATCCAGCGCTACACCGATGTCGCCCCTGAGGTCGAGATCATCGCCTACCAGGGCGGGTACCAGGGTCTCCTGCTCGGCGACATCATGCCCGTCACCCCGGAGGTCAGGGCAAAGGCTCACCTCCTGCTGGACTTCGGCGGCAGCCCCATCGTCAACAGCCGCGTGAAGCTCACCAACGTCGCGGACTGCGTGGCTCGTGGTCTGGTCAAGGAGGGGCAGGACCCCCAGAAGGTGGCTGCCGAGCGCCTTGTCGCCGATGGCGTGGACGTCCTGCACACCATCGGTGGCGACGACACCAACACCGCGGCTGCCGACCTCGCCAAGTACCTGGCCACCAACGACTACGGCCTGCAGGTCGTGGGGCTGCCCAAGACGATCGACAACGACATCATCCCGATCCGTCAGTCGTTGGGGGCATGGACCGCGGCCGACGAGGGGGCCCGCTTCTTCTGGAACGTGGTGTCCGAGCACAGCGCCAGCCCGCGCACGCTCATCGTCCACGAGGTCATGGGACGCAACTGCGGGTGGCTCACCGCCGCGACGGCGCAGTCCTACCGCCATCTGCTCGACGGGAAGGAATGGCTGCCGATCTTCGGCGCACCTCGCGAGCGACGGGACGTGCACGCGGTGTTCGTCCCCGAGATGGAGATCGACCTGGCGGACGAGGCCAAGCGGCTCAAGGCGGTCATGGACGAGACGGGAAACGTCAACATCTTCCTGTCCGAGGGTGCCGGGGTCGACTCGATCGTCGCCCAGATGACGGCAGCGGGCGAGGAGGTCCAGCGCGATGCCTTCGGGCACGTCAAGCTCGACACCATCAACCCGGGCAAGTGGTTCTCCGAGCAGTTCGCGCCGATGATCGACGCCGGCAAGGTCCTCATCCAGAAGAGCGGCTACTACTCGCGCGCGGCGGCGGCGAACGCCCGAGATCTCGAGCTGATCAAGTCGTGCGTCGACACTGCGGTCGAGGCCGCGATGTCGGGTGGAACCGGCCTGGTCGGGCACGACGAGGAGCGCGGCGACACGCTGCGAGCCATCGAGTTCGACCGGATCAAGGGCGGCAAGAACTTCGACATCGACGTGGCGTGGTTCGGCGACCTCCTCGACGGGATCGGCCAGAAGAAGCGCGGCAAGGTGGTCGTCGAGCACTGAACGCGCGTCGACGAGACCCGTGGGACCGGCGGACTGCCCTACCCTTGGGGCATGACCGTTCTTGACGTGACGGCCCTGTCCGCCGGTCCCCTCGTGCACTCCAGGACGGGGTTCGCCGCCCAGCAGCCGACCTGGCCCGATGCGCGGGCCCTTGCCGCCGCGGTCGGCGAGCTGCGCGGCCTGCCACCCCTGGTCTTCGCGGGGGAGTGCGACCAGCTGACCCAGAGGCTGGCCGCGGTGTCGCGGGGCGAGGCGTTCGTGCTCATGGGGGGCGATTGCGCGGAGACGTTCGCCGGTGCGACCGCCGACGCGATCCGCGCCAAGCTCAAGACCGTGCTGCAGATGGCCGTCGTCCTGACCTACGCCGCGCAGATGCCCGTGGTCAAGATCGGCCGACTCGCCGGCCAGTACGGCAAGCCGCGCAGCAGCGACACCGAGGTCATCGACGGCGTCGTCCTGCCCAGCTACCGGGGGGACGCTGTCAACGACCTGGCGCCCGACATGCTGGCCCGCCAGCCAGACCCGCAGCGCCTGGTCAAGGCGTACCACACCGCCAGCGCGACCCTGAACCTCGTGCGTGCCTTCACCCAGGGTGGGTACGCCGACCTGCGCCAGGTCCACGCCTGGAACCAGGACTTCGTCGCGTCGACCCAGGCAGGCCGTCGCTACGAGCTCCTCGCCGGCGAGATCGACCGGGCGCTGGCGTTCATGCGGGCGTGTGGGGCCAACCCGGAGGAGTTCCACCGCGCTGAGTTCTACGCCAGCCACGAGGCACTCCTGCTGGACTACGAGGACGCCCTGACCCGCATCGACTCCCGGACCGGCCTGCCCTACGACGTCTCCGGGCACTTCCTGTGGGTCGGCGAGCGCACCCGCCAGCTCGACGGCGCCCACATCGAGTTCGCCCAGGGGATCGCCAACCCGGTCGGGGTGAAGGTCGGGCCGAGGACGACCCCGCAGGAGGCCGTCGCCCTGGTCGGGGCCCTGAACCCCGATCGCGTCCCCGGGCGCCTGACCCTCATCACCCGGATGGGCAGCGCGAACATCCGCGAGGTCCTCCCGGAGCTGGTCCGGGCCGTCACCGCGACGGGTTCACCGGTCATCTGGGTCTGCGACCCCATGCACGGCAACACCTTCTCAGCCGCGTCCGGGCACAAGACCCGCCTGTTCAGCGACGTCATGGACGAGGTGGTCGGGTTCTTCGAGGTCCTGCGGGCGCAGGGGGTCCACCCCGGGGGCATGCACGTCGAGCTGACCGGCGACGACGTGACCGAGTGCCTCGGCGGGACCGCGGGTGTCACCGAGGAAGCGCTCCACCACCGGTACGAGACCGCCTGCGATCCCCGGCTCAACCGCGTGCAGTCCCTGGAGTTGGCCTTCGCGGTCGCGGAGATGATCGTCGAGCGGTAGGGCTGGCTGCGCCATCAGTGGGCGCTCCGGCGCGCTTCCGCGGCCAGGATCCCCGATCCGGGCGGCTCTCCGACATCCTCCTGCAGCTCGGCCAGGGGCAGCGCCGCGAGCCGATTGGCCATCACCTCGGTGAAGTGAGCGGGTGTGGGCTGATTCTTGACGACCCGTGACGGCCCGCTCGGGGGCGTGCAGTAGAGGGCCAGGATCATCCGTCCGCGCTGGAGGTACGTCGCCGTGCTGGTGAACGAGTCCTCGTCCGACGAGGTGATCGTGAACCGGTAGGCCTGCCGCAGGATTCCGGGCTCGTCGGGCCAGTCCCGGTCCGGCGGGTCGCCGAACGTCCAGGTGACGGCGTCCCCGCTGGGAGCGGAGATGGGTCCTGACGGGCACCCGTCGGCAGCATCGCGGAGCTCGGACATCGCCTGAACGGCACTGGGGGGGCTGTCGTACAGGATGGCCTCGCTGCTGACCCAGTCCTCGTCGTCGCCGATGCCGACCTGGTTGCGGGCGACGCGCAGGCCCTCGCTGGGGAAGTCGTCGAAGCACAGGTCCAGCGAGGTCGCGCCCCGGACCTTGGCGCCGTCCTCGTACGGCACGAACTCTGCTCCGGTGCCGGCGTCGGCAGAGGTCAGCGATGCCGCTTGGAGCAGCGCCTGATCGGTCACCCCCTGATCCAGGCGCGAGCATCCGCCCAGCCAGAGCGCGGCTGCGGCAACTGCCAGCAGGGTGACCGGACCGCGGACCCGCCGCCATGAGTGCCAGCCGTCCAAGCCCCGCCTCCTACCGCCGCGCCCCCCAGCGGGGTCAGGCGAACCGTAGCCCGAAATCGACAGGAGAGGCCGGGTGCGGGGTCACACGACGTGGATCGTCACGGTGCTGCCCTTGGCGATCTGCTGCCCGCCCTTCGGGTTCTGGGTCTGGACCAGGTTGAGCACTGCGAATCCGACCGGATAGTGGACGGACGCGACGAGACCAGCGCTCTGGATCGCGGAGATCGCCGCGTCCTTGGACTTGCCGACGACGTTGGGAACAGTCACCATCGGCGGACCCTTGGAGACGACGAGCTCGACGGTGTCCCCGCGGTGGACCGTCGTGCCGCCCGTCGGGTCCATGCTGATGACCAGGCCCTTGTCGACCGACTCGCTGTACTTGCTCTCGGTGTCGACCTTGAGGCCGAGATCCTTGAGCGTCTGCTCCGAAGCCTCCCCGGACGCCCCGACCAGCACGGGCAGGACGACCGGTGCCGGGCCCTGGGAGACGACCACGGCCACCGCCGTGTCGCGCTTCGCGGACGCGCCGGACTTGGGGTCGCTGCTGATGATGTGCCCGTTCTTGATCTTGTCGTCGTGTCCAGGGGTCTGGGCGCCCAGCACCATGTTCGCCGCGCCGAGGGCGATCTGGGCCTCCTCCACGGTGAGGTTCTTCAGCTCGGGCACCGTGTACCGCTCGGGACCCTTGCTGACCGTGGCCTGGATCGTCGCGCCGTTGCGGGCGGAGCGGTTCGGGCCGGGCGAGGTCTCCATGATGTGGCCCTTGGCGACGTCCTCGCTGAAGGCCTCGGCGGTCGAGTCGAGCGCCAGGTTCACGGTCGCCAGCAGAGCGGTCGCCTCGGCGGGGGTCTTGCCGACCACGTCAGGGACCTTCACCCGGAGGAACGGGCCGAAGACGAGCACCAACAGTGCCACGGCGCTGAGCACGGCGATGGCTGCCAGCCACTTGGCGGCCCTTCGGCCACGGCGACGGCGCCGCCGTCCGCCGTCGTCCGGCGAGGTCTGGTGGCTGATCTCGGTGATCTGCTCGTCAGGACCGGGCGCCATGCCGGCGAACGACGCAGCGGGCTGCTGGGGCGCGTCCGGTGAGCCCGCCCCGGAATGGGTGAGCGCCACGGCACCCAGCGCGGCCCCGGCCATCGCGTCCACGGGATCGTGCGTCGCCACCACCAGGGTGTCGGTGGGTGTCGGGGCCCAGGGGCCGGGCGGTGGCAGGGTCGAGCGGACCTGGCGCGTCGCGGCAAGGAAGGCGACGGCATCGGGGAATCGCTCGGCCGGGTCACGGCGGGTGGCGCGATGGACGAGCTCGTCCACGTCCTCGGGTATCCCCGACCGGATCGACGAGGGCGCGGGAACCTGCTCGTGCACGTGCTTGTAGGCGACCTGCATGGGACCGGCGGCCGAGTAGGGGACCTGTCCGGTCACGAGCTCATAGAGGAGGATGCCGGCGCCGTAGACGTCCGAGCGGGCATCGGTGGGGCCCTCCTCCACCTGCTCGGGCGACAGGTAGGCGACGGTCCCCAGCAGGATGCCGCTGGTCGCCGACTCGGTGCTGGCTATGGCCCGGGCCAGTCCGAAGTCAGTCACCTTCACCCGGCCGTCCTCGGATATCAGGACGTTCTCGGGCTTGATGTCTCGGTGGATGTAGCCCGCGCGGTGCGCCGCGGCGAGGGCCTCCAGGACGGGGTCGAGCACGGCCAGGGCCTGGGAGGGCGGTAGCGGACCATGGGTCCGCAGCACGTCGCGGACCGTATGGCCGGGCACGTACTCCATCACGAGGTAGGTGACACCGAGGTCCGTGCCCTGGTCGTGCACGTGCACGACGTGGGGGCTGGTCAGGCGCGCGGCGGCCCGTGCCTCACGACCGAAGCGCTCGACGAAGGCAGGATCAGCGGCGAAGGACGCATGCATGACCTTGATCGCGACGGTGCGCTCCAGCCGGGTGTCGACCCCGCGGTAGACCATGGCCATGCCCCCGCGGGCGACCATCCCCTCGACCCGGTACCGGCCGTTGAGCACTCGCCCCAGGAGGGGATCCGGCTCGCTCGTGGCCGGGGGGGTCGAGGTCACGGCAGCCAGTCTAGGAGCCGGCGCCACTGGAGCCATTCAGTGTCGCGCGTCGGAAATGCGTTCGTGCCTCCGCAACGGGGCCACTCACACCGCCGCCGTTCTCGTCGCTCGCCTCCCCAGGGCCAGTGGGGGCCACCAGCCCGACCCGCTCCTCCGCCTTGCGGTGCACTCACCCACGCCGCGGAAGCATCGAACAACGTCCCGACGCCGACACTAGGCTTGTGGCGCGTGGCGGACGTGCTCGTGGTCGGCGGGGGACTGGCGGGCGTGCGCAGCTGCGAGCAGCTGCGGGCCGTGGGCTTCGAGGGCCGCATCACCCTGATGGGTTCCGAGGATGTGGCGCCGTACGACCGCCCGCCGCTGTCGAAGCAGCCCGGAGCCGATGTGGACCTGCGCTCGGCGATGGGCCTGGACGTCTTCGCGCTGGCCGACGAGGTCCGCCTGGGAACGCCGGCCAGATCGCTGGTCGCCCTGCGGGACGGGCGCTGGGCGGTCGAGTCCGACGAGGGCCTGATACCCGGCGACGCCGTGATCGTCGCGACCGGCGCCGAGCCCGTGATGCCGCGCCAGTGGCGCGAGGCGGGCGTCCGGACGATGCGGACCAGGGCGGACTCCCACCACTTCTGGGACCCGGTCGACCCCGCGTCCCGGCTCCTGATCATCGGGGGTGGCTGGATCGGCTGCGAGCTGGCAGCCACTGCTGCCGCGCGCGCCGGCTCGGTCCATCTGGTCGAGGCGGGCCCGCACGTGCTGGCAGAGCTGCCACATCCGGCAGCCCGGTGGGTCGAGGACCTCCTGACCGGCATGGGAGTCAGCCTCCACCTCGGAGGCGTGGTGGAGGACGTGCGCCAGGACGGTGTGGACGTCGTGGCAGCCCTGGGGCGGGGCGACGATGCCATCGTGCTGCGGGGCGACATCGCCGTCGCCGGACTGGGTGTGCGACCCAGCACCGGCTGGCTGGCCGGATCGGGCGTGCGACTCACCCCTGGCGGGGCGGTGGCGACCGATCCCTGGGGCCGGGCCAGCCAGCCGGGCGTGTTCGCCGTCGGCGACGCCGCCTCACGGTACTCGGAGGTGCTTGGCCGGCGGCTGAGCTCCGGGCACTGGACCGAGGCGATGAAGGCCCCGGTCGTGGTGGCGGCGGCGGTCCGGGAATGGCTGGCTGCCGACCTCTCGTGGTGGGGCAGGACGCCTGCGGCGAAGGGCTGGGAAGGCATCGCCTACGTGTTCAGCGACCTCGGCGACGCCCGACTGCTGGTCCTCGGCGACGCCGCCGGCCGCCACCCTCCCGACGGGCAGGAGGTGACCCATGTCTGGCGGGAGGACCGCGGATGGACCTGTTTCACCCTGAGCGGTGGGCGGCTCCTGGGCTTGGCCTCGACGCGGCCCCGTGACATCGTGGTGGCCCGCAGGGCCATGTCCTCGGACCCGCGGGGTGCTCCGCTCGTGAACCCCGAGGCGCTCGCGGACGCCTCGGCGGCGCCTGCGGCGATGTTCCTGAGACCCTGACGCATGAGCACGGCCCCCCCGCCGTGTGCGATGCTGCCGCAGTGAGTGATCCCGGGCCCGCGTTGAACAACCGGATCGCCCTGTGGCGCGAGGCGCCCGAGGCGGACGCCGCCGCGGAGCTGGCAGCGCTGCTCGACTGGGCCTCGGTGCTCATCGACGTTCCCGAGGGTGGGGGCCGCAAGGAGTTCTTCGAGGCCTGTGCGCAGGCCTTCGGCTTCCCCGACTACTTCGATCACAGCTGGGATGCCTTCGAGGAGTGCCTGGAGTCGCAGGAGTTCGAGGAGGTCGAGGACCTCGACGACGCCGACGGGCTCCTGGTCCTGTGGTCGGGCTGGGGGCATCTCGCCGAGAACGAGCCCGAGGAGTTCGCAATCGCCCTGGACGTCTTCCGGAACATCCTGCGGTCGTGGGAGGGCACCGACCTGGCCGCTCGCGTGGTCCTCGTGGGCGACGGCCCGGAGCTGACCCACCAGCACCACGAGCTCATCCTCGAGGACGACTATCTGGACGCCGCCGACTTCTGAGACGGCCGTCCGGGGGCCTGGACCACGAGGCTGGCCGCGCGCTGGCGCGCCGGCCCGTCCGCGGGCATCAGGGAGCGGTTGGTCGGGCCCAGGAGCAGGGTGAGGCCGTGCTGCGGCGGACGCAGCAGGACGACTGCCACCACCGTCGCGGCCAGGACGGCGGCGATGCCGTCGCGCACATCCACGACGGTGTCGGCGGTCGCGTTCGACTCGGCCATCCCGTGCACGATCAGCACGAGGGTCACCAGCAGCGCCAGCCGCAGTGCGCCGGCCCGCAGGCCCGTGGCCGCCAGCAGGGGCAGCGCCCAGAGCAGGTACCAGGGCTGCACGACCGGGCCCAGAGCCACCACGGCGAGGAGGGCCAGGGCCGCCCCGCGCACGGCGCTGCGGCCGTGCGGGGCGAGCACCAGGTACAGGTAGATCACCGCGCCCACGAGCATGGCCAGGGCCCTGATCAACCCGACGGCGGTGTCGGTGCTCCCCAGTGAGATCCGCTCGAGCACCCAGCCCAGGATCATCCCGATGGCTGTCGACGGGGACAGCCACGTCCGTACGGAGCCCGGGGTGCTCAGCGAGGCGACCCACCCGAGCCCGACGCGGGCGACCACCGACAGCGCGACGAAGACGATCAGGACGAGCAGACCCGACCTGGCCCAGGCTGCGATCCGCTGCCACCAACCCGCCCGGACCCCGGCCCAGACGAGGCCGGCGAAGGGCAGCACGATCAGGGCGATCGGCTTGACGGCTCCCGCCAGTCCGATCAGGACGATCCCTCGAACGGGAGAGCGATCGAGGCATCCGGCCAGGCCGGCCACGATCAGCCCGACCATCAGGGCGTCGTTGTGGGCCCCTGCGACGAAGTGCATGAGCACGAGCGGGTTGAGCACGGCCAGCCACAGTGCCGACGGCGCGTGGATGCCGTGGCGATGGGCGAGCTGGGGCACCTGGCGGACGAGCAGCATGACCCCGGTCAGGGCGACGAGCCGGAACAGGATGGCGCCGGCGTAGGCGTTCCGGCCGGCGACAGCGGCGACGCCCTGCTCGATGAGCAGGAAGGCCGGACCGTAGGGCGTGGGTGCCTCGGCCCACAGGGGGTCCGCGCCGCTCTGGAACCATCCCGGCAGTGCCGAGACCCCCTGCTGGTACGGGCTGATGCCGGCGAGCAGCAGCTGGCCCTGGGCGTAGTAGGAGTAGGCGTCCCGGCTGAACAGCGGGGGCATGAGGATCAGGGGCGCGATCCAGATCGCGAGGATCCGCGCCAGCCGGGTCACGTCGGCCTCGTGCCCGTCCAGGACCGCGATCCCCAGTCGTAGCCACGCCTGCAGGAGGACCGCGACGCCCAGGAACACAGCGATGCGGGACAGGCCCGCGCCGGTCGTGGTCGCCCGCAGCCAGGTGACGATCGCAGCGTCCAGCAGCTGCGAGCTCGCCGGCAACCAGCCCACCCCGAGGGACCCCAGGAAGAGCAGCACGCTGCCCGCCATCCCCAGCAGGGCGTGGCTGCGGAAGCTCGGCGGTGGGGGCGGGGCCTCCGGCGCTGGCGGCAGGTCGAGCAGGTGCCGCTCGGGCGGGGGCATGGGGGGCAGGGTATCCGGGCCTGCGCGCGCATCCTGCCGCGCGAGCCCCACCCCCTACTCTTGCGCCCATGGGCGACGGGTCTGCGCTGGCGCAGGAGCAGATGCTTGCCCGCGTCGACCACGTGCTCGGCGAGTTCCTCCAGGAGCAGGCCAAGCTGCTGGCCTCGATCTCCACCGAGCTGGAGCCCTTCGCGACGTGGTTGTCCGGGCTGCTGTCCGGGGGGAAGCGGCTGCGCCCGTCGTTCTGCATCTGGGGCTACGTCGCGGCGGGCGGGCACGACCTGCCGGCGGCGATGGGAGCGGCGGCCTCCCTGGAGCTGCTGCAGGCCGGTGCCCTGATCCACGACGATGTCATGGACGCCTCCGACGTCCGACGCGGGATGCCCGCGGCGCACCGCTCGTTCGCCGAGCATCACCGGGCGGCCGGGTGGACGGGGACCTCACAGCGATTCGGCGACGGCGTCGCGATCCTGCTCGGCGACATGGCCCTGTGCTGGGCCGACGAGCTGTTCGCCCGCTCCGGCTTCGACCCGGCGACGCTGGCCTCGGCGCGATGGGTCTTCGACATCATGCGGACCGAGGTCATGGCCGGCCAGGTCCTCGACCTCGTGGAGCAGGCCAGGGGCGGGGGCTCCGCGCGACGAGCCCTGCACGTCGTGCGGTTCAAGTCGGCCAAGTACACGATCGAGCGCCCGCTGCATCTGGGCGCTGCGCTGGCCGGGGCCGATCGCCGGCTGCTGGCCGCCCTCTCCGACTACGGGCTTCCGCTGGGCGAGGCGTTCCAGCTGCGCGACGACATCCTGGGCGTCTTCGGCGACCCGGACACCACGGGCAAGCCGGCCGGCGACGACCTGCGTGAGGGCAAGCGCACGCTGCTGCTGGCCGAGGCTGCCCAGCGTGCGGACCCGGAGCAGGCATCAGTCCTGGCTGCCGGCATCGGCGTGCGGGATCTCTCCGACGAACGGGTCGAGGAGCTTCGCTCCGTCATCATCGCCACGGGGGCCCGGGAGGAGGTCGAGTCGGTGATCACCGCTCGCACGCAGCAGGCGCTCACGGCGTTGGGCGCCATCGACGTGCCCGACGACGCTCGGGATGCTCTGGCCGGCCTGGCACTGGCCGCTACGGAGCGTCGGCACTGATGGGCCGGGACCTGCTCCGCGCGCTGGCCTCGGGTGAACCGCTGTTCAGCTTCGAGTTCTTCCCGCCCAGGACCGATGCCGGGGAGGTGCAGCTCTGGCAGGCGATCTCGGAGCTGGCACCGCTGCGGCCGACGTTCGTCTCCGTCACCTACGGGGCCGGCGGGTCGACCCGTGACCGGACGGTGCGGATCACCAGCCGGATACAGGCCGAGACCGGGATGACTGCCGTCGCCCACCTGACCTGTGTGGGGGCCAGCGTCGAGGAGCTCCAGGCGGTGCTGGCTCGCTACCGGGAGGAGGAGATCGGCAACCTGCTGGTGATCCGCGGCGATCCTCCGGGAGGGCCCGGGCAGCCGTGGACCTCCGTGCCGGGTGGCCTGGTCCACGCCGACGAGCTGGTCGCACTGGCCCGCCGGGATGCGGACTTCACCGTCGGGGTGGCCGCCTTCCCCGAGGGGCATCCCGAGTCGGTCGACCTCGACCAGGACGCCCGGATCCTGGCAGCCAAGCAGGAGGCCGGGGCGAGCTTCGCCGTCACCCAGTTCTTCTTCCAGGCGAAGGACTACTTCACGCTGGTCGAGCGGGCCCAGCGCCACGGCGTGACGATCCCGATCATCCCCGGGCTGATGCCGGTGACCAACGTGGGCCAGATCCAGCGGTTCGCCGTGCTCTCGGGAGCGGCGTTCCCGGCCGACCTGGCCGAGCGGTTCCAGAAGGTGGCCGCCGACCCCGCGGCTGTCGTCGATCTGGGCATCGACGTGGCCACGGCGCTCGGGCAGGAGCTCCTGGACGGGGGAGCGCCGGGGCTGCACTTCTACACCCTGAACCGCTCCACTGCCACGCGCAGGATCTACGGGCGGCTGTCGGGCTAGCGCCGATGGCCACGGCCCGGCAGGATTCGGGGGTGAACCGCCCACCCGTCCGTGAGCAGCTGGGGAGCCGTGGCCCGGCTGCCGGTTCGGCTGCCCCGGCGTCGGCGGGACCCAGGGCCTGATGGACGCCGCGCACGGTGCCGAGATCAGCCTGATCATCGCCGGTGTGATCCTCGCGGCGGTGATCGGCGTCCGCCTCGCCTCCCGCCTGGGACTGCCCGGTCTGCTGATCTACCTCCTCCTCGGCCTGGTCATCAGCGACGACGGCCTGGGCCGGATCGAGTTCCAGGATGCCGAGCTGGCCACGGTCCTGGGCTATGCGGCACTCATCGTGATCCTGGCCGAGGGCGGCCTGACAACCAGGCCGTCGAACATCCGTCCCGTCATCGTGCCCGGGATCATCCTGGGCACCCTGGGCGTGGCCCTGAGCATCCTGATCGTCGGCGTGCCCCTGGCCCTGCTCGCAGGCCTGGATGTCAAGACCGCGGTGCTCATTGGTGCGGTGCTCGCGCCCACCGACGCTGCCGCGGTGTTCACCGTCGCCCGGGGGATGCGACTGCCGGCACGCCTGCAGACCCTGCTCGAGGCCGAGTCTGGTCTCAACGACGCTCCGGTCGTCGTGCTCGTGGTCCTTCTGTCGACCTCGGCCAGCGCGGGGATCCCGGCGTGGTCCGTGCCGATCGTCGTCCTGGTCGAGCTGGCCGGTGGCCTGCTCGTGGGCGTCGGGATCGGCCTCATGGCGCGATGGCTGCTGCCCCGGCTGGCCCTGCCGGCGGCGGGGCTGTACCCGATCGCCGTAGTGGCGCTGCTCCTGCTGGCGTACGGCACGGCGACTCTGCTGCACTGCTCGGGCTTCGCTGCGGTGTACGTGGTGGCCCTGATCCTGGCGGCGTCCCCGCTGCCGCACCGGCGGGCGGTGCTGGGGTTCATCGAGGGCCTGGCGTGGTCGGTGCAGATCGGCCTGTTCATCATGCTGGGCCTCCTGGCCGTGCCCCACCGGCTCGAGCACGTCATCGGCCTGGCACTGGGGACCGGCGTCCTGCTGCTGTTCCTGGCCCGTCCCCTGAGCGTCCTGGCGAGTCTGTGGCCGTTCGTCCGGCCGGGGTGGATCGCCCGGACGCTGCGGGTGGCGCCGATGCCCTGGCAGTGGGTCGCGTTCACCGGATGGGGCGGCCTGCGTGGCGCGGTGCCGATCATCTTCGCGACGATCCCGCTGGGCGAGGGCGTGGCCGACGGCGAGCTGATCTTCGACGTGACGCTGCTGCTGGTGATCCTGCTGACGGTCGTCCAGGCGCCGACGATGCCGCCGCTGGCCAGGGCGCTGGGCCTCGTCGCGCCGGATCGGGCCGGGGAGCTGACGGTGGACGTGGCACCCCTGGACAGCCTGCGGGCCGCGTTGCTCGACCTGGACATCCAGGAGGGCTCGCAGCTTGCCGGGACGTACGTCTCCGAGCTGCCGCTGCCTCGAGGCGCGGTGGTGTCCCTGGTGATCCGGGGCCCGGAGACACTCGTGCCCGACCGCTTCACGCGGCTGCGCGTCGGGGACAGCCTGCTCGTGGTGGCGACCGACGAGGTCCGCGTGTCGACGGAGCGGGCTCTGCAGGCGGTCTCCCAGGGCGGCCGGTTGGCCGCGTGGTCCGATGAGGAATCGACGACCGGTTCGGTCGGGACGCCGAGCCGGGGCCGCGCCCGTGCCCGTTTCGGGGGCCGGGCCGGGCGGGGCAGGCCGTCGGGGCCGGACGAGGAACGAGGTGGATCAGGGGGTCGGGATCATGTCGGTGGTGGTTCGGGGCATGCGACCGGAAGTCCGGAGGGCCGCGGGTCGACGGGGCGGGGGCCGGCAGGAGGTGGTGGTCCCGTACCGTGAGTCCGCCGGTGGGCAGGACTGCGTTGTGAGCTGGAAGCCGGATCGCGCATGAGGCGGGTCAGGCCCTGCCGATGACCTGCGCGACGATCTCGGCGGAGAGCCCGACCATCGCCAGGCCCGGGCCCGGGTGGGTCGCGGCACCGACGAGGAAGAGGCCCGGGATCGCTGTGACGTTGCTTGGCCGGCGGCGCAGTGCATCGGCGGTCAGGGGCTCACCGAGCAGCGCCCCGCCGGGCATGCCGGTGGCCCGCTCCTGGTCTGCGGGGGTGTGGATCTCCCGGTGGCGGATCCGGCCTGAGAGGTCGGTGCCGCGATCGGCGAGGAGGCGCAGGACGCGGTCGGCCTGCTTCGTCGCGACGCCCGGGGCGTCCCAGTCCATCGTCGCGGGCTGGCGTCCGCCCGGGCTGTGCGGCGAGACGTCGACGTGGACCGTCCAGGCCTGCAGCCCCGCGGGATGCATCTGGGGGTCGGCGGGAACGTGGGCCCGGATGACGGGGTCGGGATCGGGGGCGTCCGCGATCCTGGCGTGCCTCGACGACCGGCGCGCTGGGTCGACGGGAAGCCACACGTGCTCCCACGCTGGCCCCAGCGGTGGGGGTCCCCAGGTCGAGAGCATCAGGGTCAGCCGGCCGGGTGGCGCAGGCGGGCCGGTCCGGCGGAGGGCCGGGGCGGTGCGTCCCACCAGGCGGGCGGGGCGGGGTGCTGACCGGGGGGGCGGGTGCGGGGATGCCGTGCCCGGGGGCGCGGCATCGGGGGGGAGCAGTCCCCACACGGCGCTGGTCGAGGGAAGGTCGGCGACCACCACGTCAGCGGGCAGCCGGGAGGTCGTCGCGCCATCGGTGACCACGACACCGGTGACGCGGCCTGCCGCGAGCTCGATGCGCAGGGCCCGGGTGCCCAGGAGGACGCGGACCTCCCGCTGGCACACCCGGTCGTGCAGGGCCTGGGCGAGCCGGTGCATGCCGCCCCTGATGTGCCATGCGCCGAACGTCGCCGCCAGGTAGGGGCCCAGCACTGCGGCCGCCGTGGCGGACCGGGGATCCATCGGTAGGGGGAGTGACCGGTCGGCCATCACGGCACGGGCCCGGGGGTCGGTCAGGCTGCGCGTGAGGAGGTCCTGCAGGGTGGGTGGCCGGCGTCCGGGGTCGGTGGGGTTGAGCAGGGCGTCGAGCGCGGCAGCGGTCCGAGGAGCTGGGCCGGTCAGTCCACCGCGCACGAGTGCCCAGGTCGCGGCGGCGTGGGCCATCACCTCCTGCCATTCGGCGGCGCTGGCCGGCCCCAGGGCCTCGCCGACGGCCGCTGCGGTCGCCCCCACTCCCGCTCCGGGCAGCTCCAGGTGCGTCCCGTCGGCGAAGTGGTAGTGAGCGGCCGGCTCCAGGGGCACGAGCTCCACCTCGTCCTCCAGGGGGCCGCCGGTCTTGAGGAAGAGGTCGCGGTACACGGCGGGGAGGGTCAGGGCCGTTGGCCCCAGCTCGAAGGTGCACCCGTCCCGTTCGACGGCTCGGACCTGACCGCCCGGAGTCGTCGACGTCTCGACGAGAGTGACGTCGTGGCGCTTCACGGCCAGCCGTGCGGCGACGGCCATCCCACCCAGCCCGGCGCCGATGACGACGATCCTGGCCATCTTCGGCGCCCTCCAGCGGTCGAGGGACGATCCACAGGGATCGGATCAGCGGGGTTGACGTCTGTCAGTGGCCCGGCGTAACCTACGGATAGTTCGAACACCAGTTCGAACTCTGGTTCCGAGTCCCCGGCCCTTGGATCCAGGGCTGGGATCGGCCTGCGGTTGCGGGGGAAGCGCGACTGCGGGCCGATCCTGCCACACCGTCGTCTTCCCCGGCGATGCCGATCAGGACGCAGCCCGTCCGCGGACTCCGAGGAAGGACTCCCATGAGCCGTACCTACGAAGAACCCATCGACGTCCGGCGCTCCGGCGCCATCCCACCGACGGACCGGCCGGTCCAGTTCCTCTGGCGTGGCCGGCTCTACGTGGTCAGGGACGTGATCTCGCACTGGATCGAGTCGGCCCCGTGGTGGGGCGGATCAAGGCGGGCCCTCGAGGGGGAGATACCAGCGCACGAACACGAGGTCTGGCGGGTGGAGGCCCAGGCCGGGCGCAGCGACAGCGCAGGCGTCTACGACCTGCGTCGGGACATGGCCGCGGACCGCTGGGTCCTGGCCCGGGCGATGGACTGATGATGAGATGAGCGTGACGTCGACCAACCCGCCCCTCTCGTACCAGACCCGCGATCTCCTCGGCTCGGCGGCTCGTGGCCTCCTGGAGGCCCACGCGAGCCCCGATCCGTCTCGGCGGTACGCCTTGGCGCACCTGTCCGCGTTGCGAGCAGCCGCCGCGGTGCTGGCGGCCCGAGCCCACCCGGGCAACCGGGCTCGTATCCGCAGCGTGTGGGCGGTGCTGCCGACGGTGGCCCCCCAGCTGCAGGAGTGGTCAGCCTTCTTCGCCGCCAACGCCGGCAAGCGGGCGGCCGCGGATGCCGGCCTTCCTGTGGTGAGCCACCGCGAGGCCGACGACCTGATCCGCGACGCGGAGACGTTCCTGGCCGAGGTCGCATCCCTCATCGGACGCGACTTCCAGGTGACCCTCCCGGATCGGCGCGTGGGGTGACCCATGGCTCGGTTCGTCCACCTGCATGTGGCCTCCGGGTACTCGATGCGCTACGGGACCGCCCGGCCGGAGGACCTTGTGGCGCAGGCTGCCGCGATGGGCCAGGAGGCGCTAGCCCTGACAGACCGGGACGGCGCCTACGGGGCCGTCGCCTTCGCCCTGGCGTGCCGTCAGGCCGGGATCGCACCGATCCTCGGCGCAGACCTGGCCACCGCCGCCCAGCTCTCGGCCGGCCGATCCACGGGACGCGCCGGAGGCGGACGCTCTGCGTCACCGCCGCGGACCCCGGTCCGGGGTGGGGCCTCGGTCGATCCGGGGCATCCCCGCCTGGTGCTGCTGGCCATCGGGGCGCCGGGGTGGGCTTCGCTCAGCAGGGTCATCTCGGCCGCACACCTCTCGGGCGAGCGCGGGCAGCCGGTCGTGTCCGGCGCGATGCTCGCCGAGCGCTCGCGGGGGCTGGCCGCCCTCATCGGCCCGGACTCCGACGTGGGCAGGGCGCTGGCCCGGCGCCGGCCGGACGAGGCCGCGCGGCTGCTCGCGGGGTGGCGTGAGGTGCTCGGGGCGGGCGTCCGGATCGAGGTGGTGTCCCACCGCAGCCAGGCTCGTGGGGATCGGCCCGCCTGGTCTGCCGCGTTCGCGGCCCGGATGGTGGACCTCGCCCGGCAGTGCGGCGTCCCGGCGGTGCTGACCAACGCGGTGCGTCACCTGACCCCGGAGCAGGCCCCCGTGGCGGACGTCCTGGACGCGATCCGGCGGCTGGTGCCGCTGGCCCCGCGGCACCTCGATCGGGCCAACGCCCAGGGCTATCTCAAGGATGCCGACTCGATGGCCGAGGTGGCCCGCGAGATCGCCGAGGCCGGGGGAGCGGGGGCGGGGTCGGCCAGCAGGCTGCTCGACGCGACGCTCGAGCTCGCCGACTCCTGTCGGATGGACCCGGCGCGGGACCTGGGCATCGGGTCGGTCCATGTCCCCGAGCTGGACGTGCTGTTCCCGCAGGGAGCCGCAGGACTCCCGCCGGGTCCCCTGCCGACGGCGACCGGAGCCCAGGCGCGGATGGCCGACCGCGTGCTGCGACACAGGTGCCAGGGCGCGCTCGATGCGCGCTTCGCAGCGCGCTGGGAGCACAGGGCGGCCACCGAGAGGCTCGAGGAGGAGCTGGCGACCATCGCCACGCTCGGGTACGGCGGGTACTTCCTTACCGTCGCGGAGGTGGTGGACATGATCCGTGGGATGGGGGTCCGGGTCGCCGCCCGCGGCTCCGGTGCAGGCAGCCTGGTGAACCACCTGCTCGGGATCTCGGTGGTCGACCCGCTGGAGCACGGGCTGATCATGGAGCGGTTCCTCTCCCCGCTGCGGCAGGCCCTGCCCGACGTGGACATCGACGTGGAGTCCGCCCGCCGCACCGAGATCTACACCCGGCTGCTCGCCCGGTTCGGTGGCCAGCGCTGCGTGGCGGTCTCGATGATGGACACCTACCGGGTCCGCCACGCGATCCGCGACGTGGGCGCTGCGCTCGGCCTGCCTCCCGGGGAGATCGACGCCTTCGCCAAGGCCTTCCCCCACATCCGGGCCCGGGACGCCCGGGCGGCGCTCGTGGAGCTGCCCGAGCTGCGCAGCTCCGGACTGGGCAAGCTCGCGGCGCAGGGTCGGTTGGAGGGATTCCTCAGCCTGGTCGAGGCCCTCGACGGGCTGCCCCGCCACGTCGCCCTGCACCCCTGCGGCGTGCTGCTCAGCGACGCCTCACTGCTGGACCGCACGCCCGTGGAGGCCAGCTGGATGGGCTTCCCGATGAGCCAGTTCGACAAGGACGCGGTCGAGGAGATGGGCTTCCTCAAGCTGGACGTCCTGGGCATCCGGATGCAGTCGGCAATGGCCCATGCCCTCGACGAGGTCGTCCGGCTCGGCGAGGAGCCGGTGTCCCTGGACGACCTTCCGCTGGACGATCCCGACACGTTCGCGATGATCCGCACGACCCATACCCTCGGCTGCTTCCAGATCGAGTCCCCCGGCCAGCGGGAGCTGATCGGGCGCTTCGCCCCGGAGACGTTCGCGGACCTGATCATCGACATCTCGCTGTTCCGGCCGGGGCCGGTCAAGTCCGACATGGTCAACCCCTTCCTGCGCGCCCGGCAGGGATGGTCCCCGGTGGACCTGCCCCATCCGGACCTGGGTCCCGTGCTCGACCAGACCCACGGCGTGGTGGTGTTCCACGAGCAGGTGATCGGGGTGATCGCCGTCATGAGCGGCTGCAGCCTGGCCGAGGGCGACGAGCTGCGCCGCTCGATGGGATCGCCGGAGGGGCAGGCCCAGGTCCGGGCGTGGTTCTACCCACGGGTGCTGGCGCGGGGGTATCCCCTCGAGGTGGTCGACCGGGTCTGGGAGGTGCTGCGCTCCTTCGCGTCGTTCGGCTTCTGCAAGGCCCATGCCGCTGCGTTCGCGCTGCCCACGTACCAGTCGGCATGGCTCAAGGCTCACCATCCGGCCGCCTTCCTGGCCGGGGTGCTGACCCACGATCCCGGGATGTACCCGAAGCGCCTGATCCTCGATGATGCCCGCAACCTGGGCATCACCATCCTCGGCGTGGACATCAACCGCTCGGGCCCGGTGTACCGGGTCGAGGAGTGGCCGACGCCGTCGGCTCGCCCGACGCTGCCGGGCCTGCCCGATGGCAGCCACCACGGCATCCGGATGCCCCTGGCCGAGGTCAAGGGGATCTCCGCGGCCGAGGTGGCGCAGATCGTCGCAGGCCAGCCGTACAGCAGCCTCTCGGACTTCTGGCACCGGGCCGGAGTCACCGCCCCGGTCGTGGAGAACCTCGTCCTCATCGGCGGCTTCGACTCCGTCTACGGCATCGACCTCGCCAGCGGTGTCCGGGCGCGCGGCCAGACGACGCGACGGGACCTGCTGCTGGAGGTGGCCGACTGCGACCGGCTCTCCCGGGTCACCCGGGCGCGTCGGGCGGGCAGGGCCCGGGGGGCTCGGGCGGGCGGGGTGGGTTCGGTGGCCGGGCCGCAGGCGGGGAGCAGGAGCCCTCTCGGGGCGGACCTGGCAACAGCCTCCCGGGTCGGCGCGGCGTTCCGAGCCGGTGCTTCCTTCCGAGCCATGGCCCCCCCGACCGGCGGGATCGCCACGGCCGGCGCCGCCCTGGACGAGGAGGAGGTGCTCCGCAGCTGCGACGCGGTTCAGCCGGCTGGCCTGTCCGATCCCGCGCCACCCCCGCAGGCCTGGTGGGATCCGGCCCGCGCCGCTGCGGCGCAGTCCCAGGCCCCAGCCCCGGCGCTCGCCGGTCCGGTCCAGCTGGCCATGGACCTGCCCTCGCCGGGATCGGGGTGTGCCAGTGGGCTGCCCGAGATGACCACGGGGGAGAGCGTCCGCACGGAGCTGGGCATCCTGGGGATGGACGTGAGCCAGCACGTGCTGGACTTCTACGCCCCGATGCTCGCCGACATCGGGGTGGTGCCCGCCCGTGATCTCCTCGCCCAGCGCAGTCGGCAGGAGGTGTGGGTCGCCGGGGTGAAGGTGGCCACGCAGACCCCACCGATACGCAGCGGGCGCCGGGTGCTCTTCCTGACGGTCGACGACTCGACCGGTCCCGTGGACGCCACCTTCTTCGAGGACGCCCAGGATCCGTACGCCGCGACCGTCTTCGGTGGCTGGCTGCTGCTGGTCCGGGGCATCACCCGCCGCACCGGGCCCCGGGGGATATCCCTGCGGGCCACGGGCTGCTGGGATCTCGGCGTGGTCCACGGGATCTGGCAGGCCGGTGGTCGAGCCGGCGCCTGGGAGTACGTGAGCAGCTTCCCTCGGATCGAGGCTGACGGGCGGCCCACGAAGGTCGCCGACGTCCAGGTGGCGGGCGACCGGGAGACGCCGCGGCAGCCGGGCCAGTCCGTGGTCGGCATCGGGCGCCATGCGTCAGGGGGCATGGGCCAGCGGCGACGGGTCCTGGTCCATGCCAGTGGGTTCAAGCAGTCGCCCTACGCGGACGTCAAGCCGGCAGGGGACGACCCGAGCGGCACCCCGCGGATACCCGAGCAGCCGACCCCCGCTCCCGGTCGGCTCTGGCACGCCAGCCAGGGAAGCAGCGGCTGGTGATGGCGCGAGAGTGGCCAGCGCACCGGGTGACGGGCACAGGGCGCAGGGGACTGCAGGATGGGGGGCACAGGAGGGTGGATGAGTCGAAGTCAGATCAACCGGCCGGCGGCTCCGGCGGGATTGGGCGACGACGATCGGGGCTGTCGCATCCTCCACGTGGACATGGACGCGTTCTACGCCTCGGTGGAGGTGGCGCGGCGCCCGGAGCTGCGTGGACGGCCGATGATCGTCGGGGGGATGGGCAGCCGGGGCGTCGTGCTGGCCGCCACCTACGAGGCCCGTCGCCACGGCATCCACTCGGCGATGCCCATGAGTCGTGCCCTGCGCCTCGGACCGCCCGACCTGGTCGTCGTGCAGCCCGACCACGCGCGCTACGCCCAGGTGTCGGCTGCTGTCATGGAGGTGTTCACCTCGATCACGCCGTTCGTGGAGCCACTGAGCCTCGACGAGGCCTTCCTGGACGTGTCCGGCTGCCGGCTGACCCACGGCTCGCCGGGCGCGATAGCGGCGAGCATCCGCGATCAGGTCCACGACGAACAGGGCATCACCTGCTCGGTCGGGGTGGCGCCGACGAAGTTCGTGGCCAAGCTGGCATCGACCCAGTGCAAGCCGGACGGCCTGCTGGTCGTGCCGGCCGACCAGGTGATCGCCTTCCTGCATCCCATGCCCGTGGGTGCCCTCTGGGGGGTGGGGGAGCGCACAGAGGAGCAGCTGCACCGCCTCGGCCTGCGCACGGTGGCCGACATCGCCCACACCCCGACCCAGACCCTCGTCCGCGCTCTGGGCCAGGCAGCGGGTCGCCATCTGGCGGATCTGGCCTGGGGTCGAGACGATCGCGACGTCACGCTGCATCAGCGGGAGCGCAGCGTGGGGGCCGAGGAGACCTTCGCGCGAGACGTCGACGATCCCGAGATCGTCCTGGCAGAGCTCCTGCGCCTCAGCGAGAAGGTGGGTGGCCGGATGCGACGGGCGGGGCTGTCGGGCAGCACGGTCACCATCAAGGTCCGGTTCGCCGACTTCAGCACGGTCACCCGATCCCGCCGCCTGCGTGCCTCGACCGCGGTGAGTCGGGAGATCTTCCATGGAGCTCGGGACCTCTACCTGGCCATGCACCTGGACCGGGCGCGGATACGACTGGTCGGCGTCCGGATGGAGGGGATCGCGCTGGAGGAGACCGTCGAGACGCAACTCATCCTGGGGGCGCCCGAGCGGGGCTGGCGGGAGGCCGAGCAGGCGGTGGACCGGGTGATCGCGAAGTTCGGCCGGGACACCGTCCGACATGCCCGCCTGATCCCCGAGAAGGGCCACGCGAGCGGCCATCCTGGGGGCACCCGACCATGACCGGCCGCAGACCGACCCCGGGCGGGGCCGCAACCCGAGCGCCCGCATGGCAAGATCAGCGCCGGTGTCCTCGCCTGCAGGGGCGTTCCCTCCCCCGGGCGGGCCCCACAGAGCGTGCCCCGAGTTCCCTTATCGGGCAACCCTGCCTATCCTGAGCCTTAGAGGCACCGCGCACGACCGTGAGCCATGTAGGAGGTCACCGTGCCACTCTCTGAGCACGAGCAGCGCCTGCTTGAGCAGATGGAGCGTGCCCTCTACGCAGAGGACCCGAAGTTCGCCACGAGCATGCGCAATCCCCGGGCCGGTGCCGGGGATCGTCGACTTGTCGCCATCGGGATCGTCGCGTTCCTCGGAGGCATGGGTCTGCTGGTTGCCGGGGTCGCGACGCGACTGGTTCCCGTGGGAGTCCTCGGCTTCCTGCTGATGCTCGGCGGCATCTGGCTTGCAGTGGCATCGTTCCGCCCCGGCGGGGCCGCGCCAGCGGCCGGTGCGGCGCCCCAGGGCCACCCGACACCCATCCGCGGGCACTCGAAGCCGCGACGTTCGTCCCGCGGCTCGATCTCCGAGCGCATGGAGGAGCGATGGCGGCATCGCCGGGAGCGCGGCGACCTCTGACCCAGTAGAGACCAGAGGCGCCGGCCGAGAGGCGCCGGTCGAGCCCAAACGCCGGTCGAGCCCGTCGAGACCAGCGCCCATCGAGCCCAGCGTCGAGCCCAGCGCCGGTCGAACCCAAACGCCGGTCGAGCCTGTCGAGACCAGCGCCCGTCGAGCCCAGCGCCGCTCGAGCCCAGCGTCGAGCCCAGCGCCGGTCGAGCCCAAACGCCGGTCGAGCCTGTCGAGACCAGCGCCCGTCGAGCCCAGCGCCGCCAGAGCCCGTCGAGCCCAGCGCCGGTCGAGCCCGTCGAGACCAGCGCCGGTCGAGCCCGTCGGGTCGGATCATCGGGGGAAAGCCATGGCACCGGCGGGCATGGCTCGTGGCTGCCTGTCCCGTGCCTGTCCCGCGGCCAAGAGGTCGTGCGACAGTGCGTCTCGACGGGCTCGACCCGCGTCTTGGGTCTCACTCGGAGACCCAAGACGAGATGTGCTACTCCGAAGCCGGCACCAGCGACTCCACGAACTCCGCGGACTCGGCGAAGATCCGCTCGGCGTCGTAGTCGAGCGTGGCCACGTGGTAGGAGCGCTGAAGCTCCACCTCGCGCAGGGGGGAGCGGACATGGGCGCGGATCAGCTCTGAGTTGTTGGGCCCCACGACATGGTCGGTAAGGGAGCGCACGAGGAGCACGGGCGCGATGACCTTCTCCATCGTCGTGCGGAACGACTTCCAGCCGTCCAGGAGCGAGACCGCAAGCTCGACGGGGACCTTGTCGTAGGCGAGCTCATGCCCCGTCGGATCGGCGATGTCGCTGCCCACTCCGGGGACGCCCTTGACGAAGCGCGCCAGGTGCCTCTGCAGCGGGACGAGGTGGCGCTGCCAGCCGGCCACCCCGTCCGGGCGGACCCAGGGGTTCACCAGCACCAGGCCGGCCACGTCCTGCGGCCGAGCCGCCGCGACGTGCAGAGCCAGGGTGGAGCCGTAGGACATTGCCATGAGGAAGACCCGATCAGTGCGCGACCGCATGGCCTCGAAGGCGCGGTCCACCGCGGCCTGCAGGTCCGCGTAGGTCTTGGTGTTCGCGTCCTGCCAGGTCGTGCCGTGGCCCGGCAGCAGGATCGCGTCCACGGTGTAGCCGCGCTCGTTCAGGTACTGGGCCCAGGGCCGCATGCTGTCCGGGGACCCGGAGAAGCCGTGGACGAAGACGATGCCCGTCCGGGCGTTCTCACCGGAACCCTCCGCAGCGAACGGCTCGCATCCAGGCCTGATCCTGTCGTTGGCCACGTCCATGAATCGATCCCTTCCCAGAAGGTCGGCGGTGGTCGCGATCGCTGCGCAGCCCCGCGCGCAGCCCGAAGGGGCGGCCCTGCGAGCGGCGCGAGCCGCGAACGCCGCGCCAGAGTAACGCGTTCGGGACGACCCCGGGCACGCCCCCCTCCGGAGGAGGGTAGGAGGTGCTGGCCACAATGAGGCCGACCCCAGGGAGGAAATGCGATGACCGTCCATCCAGCCGTGCTCGGCCGCTTCTTCGAGGACTTCGAGGTCGGCGACGTCTACCAGCACCCGTTCGGCCGGACCATCACCGATGCCGACAACGCATGGTTCACGCTGCTGACCTGCAACACCAACCAGATGCACTTCAACGCCCACCTGTCCCAGCAGAACCCGATCACCAAGGGACGGATCATCGTCGTCTCCGGCTTCACCGTCGGGCTCGTCCTCGGTCTGACGGTTCTGGACATGAGCCAGAACGCCGTTGCGAACCTGGGCTGGAACAACATCAAGCTCACGCACCCGGTGTACGTCGGGGACACCATCTATGCCGAGAGCGTCTGCACGGCCAAGCGCCCGTCCAGCTCGCGCCCCGAGATGGGGATCATCTCCATGGACACCAGGGCCCTGAACCAGGACGGGGATGTGGTCATGACCTACGACCGCTCCGTCATGATCCCGACCCGCACCAGCGGCATCGGGCAGAACTACTTCCCGCAGGCGAAGGCCGGCCCGCTCGCAGCCCCTGCACCCCCGGCGGGCTGACGCCCCCCGGAGGGCGTCGGCCCGCCAGGCCCCCCGGGCGCGCGACGAAGGACGAGCACAGCCCGCCGATCCCCGACACCCCGGTGACCCCCGTGGTCCCGGGGTGTCGCGCGTGCGGCGGCCACTGGGCGCGGCAAGCACCCTGGGGGACCAGCCCCGGCGGGCGCTGCGCCGAGGAACGCTGCCGCGCGCCACGACCGTGGATGGTCGGGGGGCAGATCCCTCACCGAGGGCGCCAATGTGGAGGGTTGTGGAGTATCGTGGTTGTTCGTGGCGGAGGCGGGCGGGCGATTCGAGCCCGACCGCTTGCGCCGCACCAAGGCGGACCACGCCGCCGAGGGCCACTCCGAGGCAGGTGAGCGGCGATGTTCCTGGGGACGCACTTCCCCAAGCTGGATGAGAAGGGCCGTGTCATCCTGCCCGCGCGCTTCCGTGACGAGCTGGGCGAGGGACTCGTGCTGACCAAGGGTCAGGACCGATGCCTGGTCCTGTGGCCGCGTGGAGAGTTCGACTCCCATGCGGCGATGCTGCGATCGCAGGCACAGGCCAGCGCCCGCGTGCGCGCGATGACCCGGGTGTTCTTCTCGTCGGCCTTCGACGAGCTGCTCGACCGCCAGGGCAGGCTCACGATCCCGCCGGTGCTGCGGGAGTACGCGGGCCTGGAACGCGAGCTGACGGTCGTGGGCGCGGACACCCGCATCGAGATCTGGGACTCCGCGGCCTGGTCGCAGTATCTGGCGGACAACGAGGCCGCCTTCGCCGACCTCGACATGGATGCGGAAGGAGGGCCGCCCCTGGCCTGAGCCGCCTCTGACTGCGCGACATGTGATTCCCCTCCGCGCGGTTCGACGCCACTTCCCCGGTGCCGAACCCTCCGACGCCACTTCCCCGGTGCCGGAATCCGCGGCGGGGGGCCAGGTGGCACGCAGGGCCCGCACTCACCTGGAACGGGCCGACCCCGCCATCCGCCCACACCATCCGGCCCGCAGACCGACTGGGAGGACCGTGGATGACTGACTCCCACGTGCCGGTCATGCTCGAGGAGTGCCTGGCGATCCTCGGCCCGGCACTCGGGCGCCCCGGCGCCGCAGCCCTCGACGCCACCCTGGGCCTGGGCGGCCACGCGGAGGCGATGCTGGAGGCACATCCGGGACTGCGCCTGCTCGGGCTTGACCGGGATCCCGCCGCACTGGCCTCGGCGAGCGCCCGGTTGGGCCGCTTCGGCGGGCGCGTCCGGACCTGGCGCGGCACCTACGACCAGATTCGTGAGGCGATGGCCGCCGTCGGGTGGACGAACCTCGACGCGGTGCTCTTCGACCTGGGCGTGTCGTCCATGCAGCTGGATCGCGACGAGCGCGGCTTCGCCTACTCCCGGGATGCACCCCTGGACATGCGGATGGATCCGACGAGCGGGCCGACCGCGGCGGACATCCTCAACACGTACTCGCAGACCGAGCTCGCCAGGGTCCTGCGCGACCTGGGGGAGGAGCGATTCGCCGTACCCATCGCTCGTGCGGTGATCCGGGAGCGCCAGCGCGATCCCTTCACCAGCAGTGCCCGGTTGTCCGAGCTGATCCGGGAGGTCATCCCAGCACCCGCCCGCCGGACCGGCGGCAATCCGGCCAAGCGGACCTTCCAGGCCCTGCGGATGGAGGTCAACCGAGAGCTGGATCACCTCCGCCGTGCGATGCCCGGGGCGATCTCGGCCCTCGGTCCGGGCGGGCGGATGGTGGTCCTGAGCTATCACTCGGGCGAGGACCGCATCGTCAAGCAGGCGATCCGCCGGGCGACGGAGCCCGACGTGCCCCCGGGTCTGCCGGTGATCCCGGAGGAATTGCAGCCCATTGCGCGTGTTCTCACCCGCGGAGCGGCCAGGGCATCGGAGGATGAGGTCCAGCGCAACCCTCGCGCGGCATCGGTCCGGCTTCGGGCGGTGGAGAAGGTCGACGCACGTGCTCGGGAGGTCCGATGAGCGCCACAGACACGGCCGTCCTCCCCGACGACGCGTCCGTGGCTGTGCCTGCGGACGCTGGGGCCGATGCCACCGCAGTCGCTGCCCACGCCCGCCCGGCACCGGCAACAGGGATGCGGCCGGCAGGGCGTCATCGGACGCTCATCGCGAGCACTGGCGCGCTCGTCGTGGGCCTGCTGGGCGTGCTGCTCATCAACACCGTCGTCAGCCAGGGAGCATTCCGGCAGCATCAGCTGGAGGTCGACCTCACCCTGGCCTCCGAGCAGGAGGAGGCCCTCACGCGTGCCGTCCAGCTGGCCGAGTCGCCCCTGGAGGTGGAGAAGGCCGCCCGTGCCCTGGGCATGGTCCCCGCGGGCAGCCCCGTCTTCCTGCGCCTCGCCGACGGCTCGATCCTCGGATCTCCCGTCCCCGCCACGGCGCCCTTCGGCGAAGTGGACTACTCCGGTGCCCCCGGCGTCACCGTGCCGACTCCCGACCCTGCCGATCCTTCGGTCGATCCCTCGACGGGAGCGACCCTGCTGCCCGCGGACGGGTCGCCCAGCACTGATCCGTCGCCCAGCACTGATCCGATGGCGGACCCGCTCGTGCCCTCCCCGATCAGCCCGACGCCCGGGGCGACCCCATCGGCCACGGACCCGACGGGGACCGCAGCGACCTGGACCGCGCCACCCGCTGGGATGACGACGCCATGAGCACGATGTCACCGCCGCGCCAGCCCGCCGGCCCGCAGGGGCGCGGCGACCGGGAGCCGGGTCGCTCACGCCGGGTGGGCCGACGTGCGCCGAACGGAGTGCCGACGTCACCTCGGCCCGGATCCCGACCGCATCGGACCTACCGCCGGGCGGACAGCCGCAACCGCGCCATCATCCTGGGGCTGGCGCTGATGATCATCCTGAGCGTGTACGGCGCCCGGGTCTTCGACATCATGATCATCCAGGGGGCGGACCTGGCCGCGAAGGGCCAGAACCAGCGCATCCGCGAGATCCCGATGCCTGCGGACCGTGGGCCGATCTACGACTCCCAGGGGGCTGCCCTGGCGATCACGGTGGAGTCTCGCAACGTGACCGCGGACCAGCGCCTGATCGCCGACCCCGCGGCCGCTGGGGCCCTTCTCTCCCCGCTCCTGGGTGTTCCCGCGGAGAACCTGGCCCTGCGCCTGACCGGCACGGACCCCTTCGTGTACGTCGTCAAGGGCATCACGCCGGAGCGCTGGCGGCAGGTCAAGGCCCTGAACATCAAGGGCATCTTCAGCGAGCGCACCACCAGCCGCAGCTACCCCTCGGGCACGCTGGCAGCGAACGTCCTGGGCTATGTCGACTCCCAGGGCGTGGGCAAGGGAGGCATCGAGCTGAAGCTGGACGAGCGCCTGCACGGCGTCGACGGCTCGCGGACCTACGAGCAGGGGGCGGCCGGGCAGGCGATCCCGGCGGCGGAGGACGTCCTGCGCGAGCCGGTCCCAGGCCAGGGGGTTCAGCTGACCCTCAACCAGGACATCCAGTACGTGGCCCAGCGGGCCATCGCAACCCGGGTCAAGGAGGCCAAGGCCGACAGCGGGGACGTCACGGTCATCGAGGCTCGGACGGGCCGGGTTCTGGCGATGGCCACGGCTCCGACGTTCGACCCGAACAACTACAAGGGGGCCAAGCCCGAGGACATGGGCAACCGTCCCGTCAGCGTGATCTACGAGCCCGGGTCCACCGGCAAGGTCCTGACGATGTCCGCGATCCTCGAGGAGGGCAAGGCGCGCCCGCGCACCAAGGTGACCGTGCCCCCCACCCTGACCCGGGGCGGTCACACCACCCACGACCATGTCGACCACGGCACGCTGCACCTGACGATGAACGGCGTGCTGGCCCAGTCCAGCAACATCGGCACGATCCTGCTGGCGGACCGCATCGGCGGGGACAAGCTCTACGAGTACCAGCGCAAGTTCGGCGCCGGCCAGGCCTCCGGACTGGGTTTCCCCGGAGAGGAGCGTGGGATCCTGCCGAAGCCCGAGAACTGGTGGCCCACGACGTTCCAGGCCCTGGCCTACGGCCAGAGCTACTCGATGACCTCCCTGCAGGTCGCCGGGGTCTACCAGACGATCGCCAACGGCGGGGTGCGCCTCCAGCCGCGCCTCATCGACGGCTACGTCAATCCGGACGGGTCGTTCGAGCCGGCCGAGACCAAGCCGGGCGTGCGGGTCGTCAGCGAGAAGACGGCGAGCACCATGCTGCGGATGCTCGAGAACGTGGTCACCGAGGGGACTGGTGGTGTCGCGGCCATCCCCGGGTACCGGGTGGCGGGCAAGACCGGCACGGCCGAGCGGGCGGTCAACGGCGGGTACTCCGGCTTCTCCGCCTCTTTCGTGGGAGTCGCCCCGGCCGACGACCCGCAGATCGTGGTGCAGGTGGTCCTGCAGAACCCCCGCAACGGTCATTACGGCAGCGTGCTGGGAGGCCCGGTGTTCAAGAGGGTGATGTCCTACGCCCTGGCCGAGCTCAAGATCCCGCCCTCGGGTAAGAAGTCGCCCACGATCCCGACGGAGTGGTAGCCCGTGGCCGTCCGACCTGAGGGCGCCCGGGCGACCGGCGCCCAGCTGCGCGCCGCCCTGGGCCTACCGGCGGGGCCCGACTTCGAGGTGACCGGTGTCACCCTGGACTCCCGGGCGGTCCGGCCGGGCGACCTCTACGCCGCGCTGCCTGGCTTCGTCACGCACGGGGCTCGCTTCGCCGACCAGGCACTCGCCGCCGGGGCGGCGGCCGTCCTGACCGATCCGGCCGGCGCTGACCTCTTCGAGGCCGGCGGACTGGCCGGGGGTCCCCCGGTGCTCGTGGTCCCCGAGCCCCGCGCACGGCTCGGGGCGCTGTCCGCACTCGTCTACGGGCACCCGTCCGAGTCGTTGACGATGACCGGCATCACGGGCACCAACGGCAAGACCACGACGTCCTACCTCCTCGATGCCGCGCTGCGGGCGGACGGGCGTCGGACCGGGATCATCGGGACGGTGGCCACGCACATCGGCGACCAGGTGCTCGCGTCCTCGCGGACCACCCCGGAGGCCCCGGACCTGCACGCCCTCCTCGCGGTCATGCGCCAGCACGACGTGACTGCGGTGACCATGGAGGTGTCCAGCCACGCGCTGAGCCTGGGCCGTGTCGACGGGGTCCGGTTCGACGTGGCTGCCTGGACGAACCTGAGCCAGGATCACCTCGACTTCCACGGCGACATGGACTCCTACCTCCAGGCCAAGGCCGCGCTCTTCACCCCGGAGCGCAGCGCGACAGCGGTGGTGTGCGTCGACGACGCAGCGGGTCGCCTCCTGGCCTCCGAGTCCCCGATCCCCGTCCAGACGGCCAGCCTGGGCACCCCCGCGGACTGGACGGTGGTCGACGTGTCCGTCACCCCGATCGGCGCGGCGACCTACCGCATCCACGGCCCGGGCGGGCTCGAGGTCGGCGCCGGGATCGGCCTGCCGGGGCGTTTCAACATCGCCAACGCGCTCCTGGCCGTGGCGATCGCGGTCGGGCACGGGGTCGACGCGCAGGTCGCTGCGGACGCGATCCGGGCGTCGCCCGGTGTGCCGGGACGCATGGAGCGCGTCGACATGGGTCAGCCCTTCCTGGCGGTCGTGGACTACGCCCATACCCCCGACGCCGTGCGCCGCGCGCTGACGGCCGTGCGGCAGGTCATCGCCGGGGGCGGTGGACGGGTCATCGCGGTCATGGGCTGCGGCGGGGACCGGGACCCGTCCAAGCGCCCGTTGATGGGCAGGGAGGTCGCCTCGGGGGCCGACGTGGCCATCATCACCGACGACAACCCCCGCTCGGAGTCGCCCGCGGCGATCCGGGCCGCGATCATGTCCGGGGTGGCGCAGGTCGGCGCCGACGTCAGGGCGAGCGTGCGCGAGGAGGCGGATCGGGGGGAGGCCCTGTCGCTGGCGGTCGGCCTGGCCGCGCCCGGCGATGCAGTGATCGTGCTGGGCAAGGGCCACGAGCAGGGACAGGAGGTCGACGGCGTGATCCATCCCTTCGATGACCGGTCCGAGCTCCGGCGAGCCTTGGGAGGCCTGCCATGATCGCCATGGACGTCGCGGACGTCGCCGCAGCGGTGGGCGGCACGCTGGACGCGTGCGACGACCCGGGAGCTGCGGTGCTGGGTGCCGCGGCCGACTCCCGTCGCGTCGTCCCCGGCGATCTGTACGTCGCGATCGCGGGGGAGCGCGTCGACGGCCACGACTTCGCCGACGCCGCTCGGGCCGCCGGTGCCGTGGTGACCCTCGGCTCCCGACCCACGGGCGGCCCGACGATCGTGGTGGACGATCCGGTCGAGGCCCTGGGTCGGCTGGCCGGCCACGTGCTGGCCTCGCTGCCGGAGGCGACCGTGGTCGCGGTGACCGGCTCGTCGGGCAAGACGACGACCAAGGACCTGCTGGCCGAGCTCCTGGAGCACCTGGGCCCCACGGTCGCGACGCCCGGGTCGTTCAACACCGAGGTCGGGATGCCGCTGACCATCCTCACCGCGACCGAGGCGACCCGCTTCTTCGTGCTCGAGATGGGGGCCCGCGGTCCCGGCCACATCACGGTGCTGTGCCAGATCGCGCGGCCGGGCATCGGCGTGGTGCTCAATGTCGGCACGGCGCATGTCGGCGAGTTCGGCAGCAGGGAGGTGACCGCGGCATCCAAGGCCGAGCTCGTCTCCGCCCTGCCGCCCGCAGGGCTGGCGGTGCTCAACCTCGACGACCCGCTCGTGGCCGCGATGGCCCAGACAACGCCTGCTCGGGTCGCCGGCTTCGGCACGGGCCCGCGGGCCGGCATCCGGGTCGGCAACCTGCACCTGGACACCCAGGCCCGAGCTGTGTTCACGATGACCACCGACGAGGGGGACTTCCCCGTTGCCCTCCAGCTCTCCGGTGAGCACATGGCCAGCAATGCCGCCGCTGCTGCTGCCGTCGCCCGCCACCTGGGCATGCCCAGCCAGCAGATCGCCGAGCGCCTCAGCCGTGCCGCCCCTCGCAGCAGGTGGCGGATGGAGGTGACCACGAGCCCGTCCGGGGTGATCGTGGTCAACGACGCGTACAACGCCAACCCGGAGTCGATGCGCTCGGCGCTGCGCTCGCTGGCGGCGATGGGCGAGAGCGGCGGGCGCACGTTCGCGGTCCTCGGGGAGATGCGCGAGCTCGGCGACGACACCGTGGCCGAGCACGACGCCATCGGCCGTCTGGCTGTCCGGCTGCACATCGCGCGGACCATCTGCGTGGGCCAGGGGGCCCGCGCGCTCCACCTGGGCGCCGCCCAGGAGGGGTCGTGGGACGGGGAGGCAAGCTGGGTCCCCGACGTCCCGGCGGCGGTGGCGATGCTCCGGGCCGAGGTCCGTCCCGGCGACATCGTCCTGGTCAAGGCCTCGCGGTCCATCGGGCTGGAGGAAGTCGCCGCCGCCCTGCTGGAGGACCGGACATGATCCAGATCGTCCTGAGCGGCGCCATCGCCATGGTCGTGGCCCTGCTGGGCACGCCGATCCTCATCAAGGCCCTGCAGCGGCGCAACCTCGCCCAGTCGATCCGGGAGTCCGCGGACGGGATCGTCTACCCCGAGCACAGCGGCAAGCGGGGGACCCCGTCCATGGGCGGCATCGCCATCGTCGTGGCGGTGATCGCCGGCTACGGCCTGGCCCACGCGGTGCGGTGGACCTCTCCGTCGGCCTCGGGGCTGCTTGCCCTCTACCTGATGGTCGGGCTGTCCCTGGTCGGCATGGCCGATGACTACCTGAAGGTGTTCAAGTCCCGCAGCGGTGGCGTGCGAGCCCGGACCAAGCTGCTCGGCCAGGCGGCCGTGGCGATCTCCTTCGCCTGGCTGTCCCAGCAGTTCCCGGACGAGCGGGGGATCACCCCGGCCTCCAACGCGATCTCGCTGGTCCGCGACCTGTCGATCGCGCTGCCGGTGGGTCTTCTCCTGCTCTGGATCTGGTTCATGATCACCGCGATCACCAACGGCGTGAACCTGACCGACGGGCTTGACGGCCTCGCCGCCGGCGCCTCCGTGCTGACCTTCGCCGCGTTCACCCTGCTGGGCGTGTGGCAGTACGGCCAGCACTGCTCGTTCGACCTGTCGGCACGGTGCTACGAGGTGCGCGATCCTCTCGACCTTGCCGCCTTCGCCGTGGCCTGTGCCGCGGCGTGCTTCGGCTTCCTGTGGTGGAACACCAGTCCTGCGCAGATCTTCATGGGCGACACGGGCAGCCTGGCCCTCGGCGGTGGGATGGCGGCGCTGGCGATCCTGACCCGGACCGAGCTCCTGTTCGTCCTCATGGGCGGGCTCTTCGTGATCATCACGCTCTCGGTGATCGCCCAGGTCGGATCGTTCAAGCTCACCGGCCGAAGGGTCCTGCGGATGGCGCCACTGCACCACCACTTCGAGATGCTGGGCTGGGCCGAGGTGACCATCGTCGTGCGGTTCTGGCTGATACAGGGGCTGTTCGTCGCGGGCGCCCTGTGCCTGTTCTACACCGAGTGGATCGGGTGACCGGCATGGATGTCTCCCTCCTCGCCCGGGAGTCGGACTGGTCGCGCACGCGCGTGGGAGTCGTCGGGATCGGCATCGCCGGCGGTGCCGCGGCACTGGCCACGGCCAGCCTCGGGGCATCGGTCGTCGCGGTGGACGCAGGCTCCGGTCCGGCCCATGACGAGCGGGCGGTGCGGCTGCGGGCCGCGGGGGTCGAGGTGCACCTTGGGGCCGCCCAGGAGCTCCCCGTGGGCCTGGACGTGCTCGTCGTGTCCCCGGGCCTGCCGCCCCACGCCCCGATCATCGCCGCCGCGCGGACGGCCGGTGTGCCGGTCTGGGGCGAGCTGGAGCTGGCCTGGCGGCTGCGCCCGGCAGATGCCGCCCCCTGGCTGGCGATCACCGGGACGAACGGCAAGACCACCACGACCCTCATGCTCGAGTCGATGCTGCGGGCCGCAGGGATGCGCACGGTGGCAGCCGGGAACATCGGTGTGTCCATGGTCGAGGTCGTCATGGGCGAGGCCGCGCCCGGGGGGACACTCGACGCGATCGCCGTCGAGGTCGGCGCACCCCAGCTGCCGTTCCTGCATTCCATGAGCCCGCTGGCATCGGTCTGCCTCAACATCGCCGAGGACCACGTCGATCTCTTCGGCTCGTTCGGGGACTACGTCGCGGCCAAGGCACGCATCTACGAGCGGACCCAGCTGGCAGCGGTCTACAACGTGGCGGACGAGGTCACCCGGCGCATGGTCGAGGAGGCAGACGTCGTCGAGGGGTGCCGTGCCATCGGCTTCACGCTGGGCGTCCCGGCCCTGTCCATGCTGGGCGTCGTCGAGGGCATCCTCGTGGACCGGGCGTACGTGACCAACCGGATCTCCTCGGCCCAGGAGCTGGCCGTCGTCGCCGACGTCCACCCCGCGGCGTCCCACAACGTGGCCAACGCGCTGGCCGCCGCGGCGCTGGGCAGGGCCGCGGGCATCCCGGCGACCGCTGTCCGCGACGGCCTTCGCAGCTTCGCCCCCGCGGCCCACCGGATCGCCACGGTGGCCACGATCGAGGAGGTGACCTGGATCGACGACTCCAAGGCCACCAACTGCCACGCCGCGCAGACGTCCCTGGCCGCCTACGACCGGGTCGTGTGGATCGCCGGGGGGATGGCGAAGGGGCAGTCGTTCGACGAGCTGGTCGAGTCGACCGCGTCCCACATGGTCGGAGTCGTGCTGCTGGGCGTCGACCGCGACCGGATCGCCGAGGCGCTGGCGCGACACGCCCCGCACCTGCCGGTCCACATCGTCTCGCGCGCGGACACTGGGGCCATGTCTGATGTGGTCGGCGCCGCCGCGTCGATGGCCAGCCCCGGGGACACCGTCCTGCTCGCCCCCGGTTGCGCCTCGTGGGACATGTTCCGCGACTACGCGCAGCGCGGCGACCTGTTCGCCGAGGCGGTGGCTGCGCTGGGTCGAGGCCGCCGGTGAGCGACGGGGATCCTCCCGACGGCCCGGCGCGCACGTCGCTGCGCCATCGGCTCGACGACCATCCGATGGCGCCCTACTACCTGATCTTCGGTGCCTCCATGCTGCTGCTGGCCACGGGCCTGATGATGGTCCTCAGCGCGTCGAGCATCGAGTCCTACGACATCCACGGCTCGGCCTTCACCCTGTTCAGCCGACAGGCGGCCTTCGCCGTGGCGGGGCTGGCGGCGATGGCCCTCATCTCGCGGCTGTCGGTCGGCACCCTCAAGCGGATCGCCCCCTGGTTCCTGATCCTCTCGGTCGTGCTGCTGGTCGTCGTGTTCATCCCCGGTGTCGGTGCCGGTGTCCACGGCCAGCGCAACTGGATCCGCCTGGTGGGCCCGTTCCGCCTGCAGCCCTCCGAGTTCGCCAAGCTCGCCCTCATCCTCTGGGCGGCACTGATCTTCTCCCGCCGAGACGGGGTCCTGCACCGATGGCGCGAGCTGCTGCGGCCGTTCCTGCCCGTCGCCGCCCTGTTGATCGCCCTCGTGCTGGCCGAGGGTGACCTGGGGACGTCGATCATCCTGAGCGTGATCGTCGCGGGCCTGCTCTTCGTCGTGGGGACGCCGCTGCGGGTATTCGGGGTGCTCGGGTCGTTCGGCCTGGCCGGCATCGCCGCGATGTCCATGACGGCCAGCTACCGGATGGACCGGTTCCGGGCGTGGCTGCATCCCGAGGCCGACCTCGATGGAGCGGGGTGGCAGATCACGCAGGGCAAGTACGCCCTGGGAACCGGGGGCTGGTGGGGGGTCGGGCTGGGCGGCAGCCGCGAGAAGTGGGGCGCGCTGCCGGAGGCCCACACCGACTTCATCTTCCCGATCATCGGTGAGGAGCTTGGCATCCTGGGGGCCCTGACCGTCATCGGCCTGTTCGGGTTCATCGCGGTGATGGCCCTCCGCATCGCGATCTTCAGCCGTGACTCCTTCGTCCGGATCGCGAGCGTCGGGATCGTCGTCTGGATCATCGGGCAGGCGCTGATCAACCTCGGTGCCGTGCTCCAGCTCCTGCCGATCACCGGTGTCCCGCTGCCCTTCGTCTCCTACGGCGGCTCCTCGCTGCTGCCCTCGCTGATGGCGGTGGGGGTCCTGCTCGCCTTCGCCCGCGCGGAGGCCGCGGCCAGGCAGGCATATCGCGCGGATGCGGCTCCGACATCGGAGGATGGGCTCGACGCCGCTGTCAGCCAGGATGTCCCGGCCGATGTCGGCCCGCCTTCAGCGGTCCCGGCGAGGGAGGCTTAGCCCCATGCACATCGTCCTGGCCGGCGGTGGGACTGCGGGCCACATCGAGCCGGCCCTGAACCTGGCTGACTGCCTGCGGCGACGCGACCCCGACATCGGCATCACGGCGTTGGGCACCCCCAAGGGCCTCGAGGGTGACCTGGTGCCGGCGCGGGGCTACGACCTCGCGATGATCCCGCCGGTGCCCCTGCCCCGGCGGCCCTCGGCCGAGCTGCTGAGCCTGCCGGGGCGGGTCCGTGAGGCTCTGGGGCAGACCGCGTCGATCATGCGCGATGTGCGGGCCGACGCCGCCGTGGGGTTCGGCGGGTACGTCGCCCTGCCGGCCTACCTGGCGGCCCGGCGCACGCGCACCCCCCTTGTCGTGCACGAGGCCAATGCCCGCCCGGGGCTTGCCAACCGGATCGGCGCCCGTCTGACCGACCACGTGGCCGAGGCCGTCGAGGGGAGCCTGCCCGGGGGCCGGCGCATCGGCATCCCGCTGCGCCGCGCGATCGCCGGACTCGACCGGGATGCTGTGCGACCCGAGGCGCGAGAGGCCCTCGGCCTGCCCGCGGAGGGGTTCGTGCTGCTCGTCTTCGGCGGGTCCCAGGGGGCTCGCCGCATCAATCAGGCCGTGACGGAGGCCCTGGGCGGCTTGCGGGACCTCGGTGTGACCGTCCTGCACTCCGTGGGGAGGGCCAACCTCGCCGACGCAGCCGAGGCGAGTGCGGGCTACCGACCCGTCGCCTACCTGGACCGCATGGACCTCGCGTACGCCGCGGCAGACCTGGTCGTGAGCCGGGCTGGGGCGCTGACCTGCGCGGAGCTCGCGGCCGTGGGCCTGCCGGCGGTCTACGTCCCCTTCCCGATCGGCAATGGCGAGCAGCGCCTCAACGCCCTGCCCGTGGTCGGCGCCGGCGGGGGGCTGCTGGTCGCCGACGAGCAGTTCGATGCCGCCACCCTGCTTGCCGAGGTCTCGGTCCTCGTCTCGGATCCGCATCGCCTCACGGTCATGGGCAGGCGAGCAGCCGAGCACGGTGTCCGCGACGCCGACGAGAAGCTGGCGGATATGGTCATGGCTGCGGCCAGGACGGGGGGACGTCGATGAGCGGGGACCGGGATGCAGCCATGGTGGATGACGCGGCTCGTCCGGAGGGACTGAGCGGTCACGTCCACATCGTGGGCATCGGCGGAGCAGGCATGTCGGGCATCGCTCGCATCCTCGCCGCCCGTGGGGTGCCGGTCTCCGGCAGCGACGCGCGCGACTCCCGCCGCCTGATCGCGCTGCGGGCACTGGGCATCGACGCACGGGTCGGCCACGACCCGGCGAACCTCGACCAGGCCGACATCGTGGTGATCTCGACAGCGATCCCGCCCACCAACCGGGAGGTGGTGGCCGCCCGGGAACGTGGCATCCCGGTCCTGACCCGGGCCGACGCGCTGGCCGCCGTGCTGGCCGGCAGCCGCGGTGTGGCAGTCGCCGGGACACACGGCAAGACCACCACGACCTCGATGCTCACGATCGCTGTGCAGAACTGCGGTGCGGACCCATCCTTCGCGATCGGCAGCGAGCTCAACGACTCGGGGGCCAACGCCCACCAGGGCGCGGGGGACCTGTTCATCGTGGAGGCTGACGAGTCGGACGGCTCGTTCCTGCGCCTGCCCGCGGTCGCCGGGATCGTGACCAACGTCGAGCCCGACCATCTGGACCACTGGGGGACCTTCGACGCGATACGCGAGGCCTTCCTGCAGTTCGCCCGGGGGATCTTCGCCCGGTCGGGGTTCGTCGTGGTGTGCGCCGACGATGCCGGTGGCCGGGACCTGATCGAGGCTGCCCGCGCCGAGGGCCTGGACATCCGCAGCTACGGAACCGCTCCCGATGCCGACTTCGTGCTGACCGACGTCACGACGACCGCCGAAGGCACTTCCGCGATGGTCACTTCCCAGGGGCAGACCGTCGGCCTGCTGGACCTGGGCGTCCACGGCGAGCACAACGTCCTCAACGCCGCGGCGGCGCTCGTGACGGGCATCGGGCTGGGCTTCGCACCAGAGGCACTGCTGGCCGGCCTGGCGGGGTTCTCCGGGACCCGGCGCCGCTTCGACTTCAAGGGCGAGGCGGGCGGGGTGCGCGTGTTCGACGACTATGCCCACCACCCGACCGAGATCGCCGCCACCCTGCGCGCCGCCCGGGCGGTCGCGGGGGAGGGCCGGCTGGTCGTCGCATTCCAAGCCCACCACTACTACCGCACGGCCATGTTCGTCCGGGAGTTCGGGGAGGCCCTGGGCCTGGCAGACGAGGTGGTCGTGCTCGAGGTCTACGCGCCGGGCGAGGAGCCCATCCCCGGAGCCAGCGGGCAGTCCATGGCCAGCCATGTGCCGCTGCCGCCCGATCAGGTCGTGTTCGAGCCGTCCTGGTCCGCTGTCGCCGGCCACCTGGCCGAGCGAGCGCGTCCCGGTGATCTGGTCATGACCCTGGGGGCAGGGGACATCGTCCTCCTGGCAGCCGAGGTGCTCGACCTGCTCGCCGCCCGTGAGGGGGTCGCCAGCTAGTGGGACTGCGCGCGGCCCTGCGCCGGCCTTCGCAGGACCTGCTGCCCGGACCGGCGGCGGATGAGCCTTCGGGCGCACGACGGCCCCGGTGGCGCCGGCGACTCGTGCTGGGGCTCAGCGGTGGGCTCGTCGCGGTCTGGCTCGTGGGCTGGTACTCACCCCTGACGACGGTGGAGCACGTGGTGATCACGGCCCCACGGGGGCTCTCCGAGTCCCAGATCCGCAGGGCGTCGGGCATCGCGGCCAACGATCACGTGCCCAGCGTGGACGCCGAGCAGGTCCGCCGGACGCTCATGGCAGCCATGCCGGCGGTGGCCGACGTGACCCTGCACCGATCGTTGCCGCACACGATCCGGCTGGTGGTGACCGCGCGCACGCCCCTTGCCGTGCTGCCCGCCGGGGCCGGTTTCGTCGTGATCGACGCGGGCGGGGTCGTGTTCGACCGGGTCCAGTCTCCCGGCCGGCTGCCGCTGATCGGAGAGACCGATCCCACCCATCAGCAGCAGGCTCGGGGCGTCCTGGTCGAGCTGCCCGATCACCTTCGCAAGCGCGTGGCACGCATCAGCGCGGCGAGTCCTGACAGCGTGCGGATGAACCTGCGCGACGGCGCCCACGTGATCTGGGGCAACGTCGAGGACGCGCACCTGAAGTCCGAGGTCCTCTCGGCACTGCTCAAGACGAAGGCATCGCGCTACGACGTGAGCGCACCCCTGCTGCCCACGACATCCGGCAAGGTCTCCTGACCCTCCAGCAGCGTGCGGTAGGCACGCGATCGCGCGCTGCGGCGCCGCTGAGCTGACCGTGGGCGCGATGCATGGCGGTGCCTGGACCGGGGGATCCCGACGTCGGAGCGACGGAGGTCCGAGCCGGCGATCCACGGGTGGGCCGGCTCCGCCAGGCCACGCGGCCCGGGCCCGCGTGGCCATCGACAACTACCAAATGCCCCGTGTCGTCATGCATCCGGGGTCCCGCGACACGCCCGACACGCCGACGTGGCCGGGAATGCTTGAAACGCCCCCGGGAGGGCCCTAGGTTCCGGGTCAGCCATAGGTTGACATAACTCTAAGCCTCAGGTTGAGGGTGAGAGTCGGGTCATCCAAGGGTGCAAAGGGCCTGGCCGGGGCACCGGCAGGCAGGCGAAGCGGAATACGAGAAGTGACCACATACCAAGTGAGGAGAGCCCACGTGGCAGCCCCGCAGAACTACCTGGCAGTCATCAAGGTCGTCGGCATCGGGGGAGGCGGGGTGAACGCCGTCAACCGGATGATCGAGGTCGGACTCAAGGGTGTCGAGTTCATCGCGATCAACACCGATGCGCAGGCGCTCCTCATGAGCGACGCCGACGTCAAGCTCGACATCGGCCGCGAGCTCACCCGCGGCCTGGGGGCCGGGGCGGATCCCGAGGTCGGTCGCCAGGCCGCCGAGGACCATTCCGACGAGATCGAGGAGGTCCTCAAGGGCGCTGACATGGTCTTCGTCACCGCAGGCGAGGGTGGCGGCACCGGCACGGGAGGGGCCCCCGTCGTGGCACGCATCGCCAAGTCGCTCGGGGCGCTGACCATCGGCGTCGTGACCCGGCCCTTCGGCTTCGAGGGGCGGCGGCGCAGCGGCCAGGCGGACAACGGGATCGAGACTCTGCGCGCCGAGGTCGACACGCTCATCGTGATACCCAACGATCGGCTGCTCGCCCTGGCGGACCGTTCGATCTCGATGATCGACGCGTTCCGCGAGGCCGACACCGTCCTGCTGCAGGGCGTGTCGGGCATCACAGACCTCATCACCACTCCCGGCCTGATCAACCTGGACTTCGCCGACGTCAAGTCGGTGATGAACGGAGCAGGCTCGGCGCTCATGGGCATCGGCTCGTCCCGCGGCGACGACCGGGCCGTCGGCGCCGCGCAGGCAGCGATCGCCAGCCCGCTGCTGGAGGCCAGCATCGACGGCGCCCACGGTGTGCTGATGTCGATCGCCGGCGGGTCGGACCTGGGCCTGTTCGAGATCAACGAGGCGGCTCGCCTGGTGTCGGAGGCTGCCCACGCGGACGCCAACATCATCTTCGGCGCGGTCATCGACGACACGCTCGGCGACGAGGTGCGCGTGACCGTCATCGCGGCCGGGTTCGACGGCGGCCACCTGCCGACGCGCCGGGACTCGCTGGCGAATCGCCGATCGGGGGCCCCGGACGCGTCCCCGGCGCCGACGCGCCCCGAGACGCCGGCAATGGCCACGGTGGGCGCGCCCTCGCTGGCGATGCCCCCCGGCGTCCCACCGGCCGACCGCGGCGTCGACCTGCGCAACAACAACGGTGCCAGGCGCACGATCGCGTTCGACGACTCTGACGAGCTCGACGTCCCGGACTTCCTGAAGTAGTTCCGCCCGCGATGATCCACGAGCGCCTCGACCTCACCCTCCCCGGTGGGGTCGGGGCGCATCTGGTCTTCACGGACCGGGGGATGCGACGGGCGGGACGTCCCGCTGGGCACATCTCGGCGTCGGGGGTGGCGTCCGCGTCCGACGAGGTCCGGCAGCTCGGGGCGTCGGGCTCGACCATCGTCGAGACCGGGCACGCGGCGTCCGCGACCGGCGCACGACGGCCGTACGAGCAGGCCAACGTCGGCTCTCACGTCGGCGACGACCCGGACCACGTCCGGGCGAACCGCGCCGAGCTCGCGCACCTGATGGGAGTCGGCCCGGGCCAGATGGCCATCATGCGGCCCGACCACGGTCGCGGGGTCGCCGTGATCCGCGAGCCCGCCGGGATCGATCCCGAGGAGGAGGTGGCCGACGTGGACGCCCTGGTGACCGATCGCCCGGGCGTGGCGCTCGTGGCCCTGGGAGCGGATTGTGCCCCGGTGCTGCTCGTGGGGCGACGGGCCGTCGCAGCGGTCCACAGCGGGTGGCGCGGGCTGATGGTCGATGTGGTCGGTGCGGCCATGGAGCACCTCACGGAGCTGGACCCGGGACCATTCCAGGCCGTGATCGGCCCCGCGATCTGCGGAGGGTGCTACGCGGTCCCGCCGGAGCGGGCGGATCTCGTGGCCGGCGGGCGGCCAGAGGCGGTCGTCACGGCCAGGGATGGCCAGCCCGGCATCGACCTGCGCCGCGGCCTGAGCGCGAGGCTCGCGGAGCTGGGCGTCGGTGCACGGCTCGTCGGGGGTTGCACCCTGGAGGACCCTGCCCTGTTCTCGCATCGGCGCCTGGCGCCCACGGGTCGCCAGGCCGGAGCTGTCGTCCTGTGCGGGGGTCCGTGATGGTCACGTCACGGCGCGCCGAGCTGGCAGCGAACCTCGCTCGGGCACGCGGGAGGATCGCGGCCGCCTGCGCCGCGGCCGGCCGCTCGCCGCAGGGCGTGACACTGGTGGCCGTCACCAAGACGTGGCCGATCCAGGACATCGCCGCGCTGGCTGACCTCGGTGTCCGGGACTTCGGGGAGAACCGCGATCAGGAGGCCCGGCGCAAGGCCCAGGAGCTCGCGGGCCTCCCCATCACCTGGCACTTCGTCGGGCAGGTGCAGCGGAACAAGGCTGCCTCGGTCGCTTCATACGCCGACATCGTCGAGTCTGTCGACCGACTCCCCCTCGTCGGGGCTCTGGATGTCGGGGCGTCGCGTGCCGGGCGTCGGATCGGAACGTGCATCCAGGTGAGCCTGGCCCCTGACGAGGACCGCGGCAGCGCCGCTCGCGGTGGAGCCAGGCCGGCCGACGTCGAGACCCTGGCCGGGGCTGTCGAGGCCGCTTCCTGCCTGGACCTGCGCGGTGTCATGGCTGTAGCGCCGCTCGGGGCAGATCCCGTCGGAGCCTTCGAGCGCCTGGGCCGGATGCACCGAGCGCTGCTTCGGGATCACCCGGACGCGTGGATGGTCTCGGCCGGCATGTCCTCTGACCTGGAGGCCGCCATCGCCTGCGGGGCGACACACGTAAGGCTGGGCAGCGCGCTGCTCGGGCACCGAGAATCCCTCAAGTAACCTAGCGCCACGACCGCAAGGCCCCCAGGGACCGGGCGGCTGGCAAGAAGGAGCTGACATGGCCGGCACGATGCGAAAGATGGCCGTCTACCTCGGTCTGGTCGAGGACGACCTCGAGGACGTCTATGACGAGATCGCCGACGACGAGCCGGCTCCCGTCCGCCCGCGGGAACCCCAGCCCATGACCAGCCAGCCCCGTGTCGACGTGCGGACGCCCGATCCCAGGGCCGTGGACGTCCGGGCTGAGCGCGAGCCCGCCGCCGAGTCGCGCGGCTACCGTCCCGCATCCGAGCCCCGGGCCCGCACCGCGCCCACGTTCGCCACGAGGGCGCCCAGCACGGCCGCGCCGGTGCCAGCCGTTGCCGTGACCGCGCCGCAGGGATCCCGGGAGCGTTCGCAGGGGGCCCGACCGAGCAGCCCGAGCGGCGCGGACGTGCACCGCATCACTGCTCAGCATCCACGCAGCTACAACGATGCGCGTCGGATCGGGGAGGAGTTCCGAGAGGGCACGCCGGTGATCATCAATCTGACCGGGATGGAGGACCGCGACGCCAAGCGCATCGTCGACTTCGCCGCCGGCCTCGTCTTCGGGCTCCACGGATCCATCGAGCGCATCACCAACAAGGTGTTCCTGCTCTCGCCCGCCAACGTCGACGTCGGGGCCGAGGCCCGGGCGCAGATCGCGCAGGATGGCTTCTTCAATCAGAGTTGATGCATGAACGTCCTGGTCTCCCTCGCCTCCGCAGCGATCACGGTCTTCCTGCTGCTCCTCATCGCCCGAATGATCATCTCGTTGATCGTCGTCTTCGCGAGGGACTACCAGCCCACCGGTCCAGTGGTCGTGGTCTTCGAATCCGTCATGATCGCCACCGACCCGCCGCTGAAGCTCTTCCGGCGCTTCATCCCAAGACTGCGGATCGGCCAGGTCCAGTTCGATCTCGCCTTCCTGGTCCTGTTCATCGCCCTGCAGGTGTGTCTGCGCCTGCTGGCCTCCGTCTGATCCGGGCGGTCGCTCCCGGGCGCGGCGCTTCCGGCTGACTCGGCGCGGTGACCCGGGCGCCCGCTCGCCGACCCCGCCGGAACGTCAGCCACCGATCTCGCCGCGTGGGGCCCCTCCACCGGGCGCCAGCCTCGAGCGCCGGAACTCGTCAGCGGCGCGCTCGCCCGCGCGTCTGCTGGCCGCCGCGGACGCGGCGGCGGTGGCCGAACGGCGCCAGCTTCCCCGCGCGGCGCTCACACGCCGGTAGTAGTCGGTGACCGCCATGTCCCGAGCGCGCAGCGCCAGGGCGACGCGCTCCCGCTCCTGGCCGTCCGATCCGACGCCCCGGGATGCGGGGTGATCCTCTCGACCGTGCTCCAGGCCCGCACCGTCCTGCGGACCCGGAGCGCTGCGCTGCCCGCACGCTGTGCCCGAGGGGCCGGCCCGCTCCTGGTGCGCCTGGGACGACACGCTGGCCAGCCGCTGCCCGAGGCGATGGGTGAACCCCAGGCAGAAGGCGTTGCGCGCGATGACCGCCGTGACCGGTCGGGGGGTTGCTGACCCGGGGGCCAGGTAGCCAGTGCCCTCCCACGAGCGTGACCGCACGTGCAGGGTGGCCCGGTCGAGCATCATCACGGCGGCGGTCGCATACAGGGATTCGACCTGGTCGAGATCCCCGGGGATGCCGTACACGAGGGCGTACGTGGACCCCGGCCCCACATCGACCCGGACTCCGAAGGTCGACGAGATCACGCAGAGCAGCTCGGTCAGCTGCTTGTTCTGCGGGCTTCGCGGAGCTCCGATGGTCAGCATCCGGTGCGATGGTCCCGCCGACGGCGCACCGGAGCTGGCCGCGAGCGCCGCGACCGCCATGTCGATGCTGTGACGCTGGGCCACCAGGGCGGCCTTCGCGACGTATGCCTCAGCCTCGTCGGCGTTGTCGGTGCCCTGGGCCTTGGCCAGGAGGGCGGCCACCCGCGCCAGCTGACCCTCGGGGCCCGGCCTCGACCGTGCGTCGGGCAGCTCGTCCAGCGGGGCGATCAGGGTGCGCAGCAGGTGCCCCGCCCCGGGCCCGAGGTGCTCGCGGTAGAGGTCCGTGAGGACCTGGCGGAAGGTCGGGCCGTGACCGGGCTCACTGGCCAGGTGGTGTGCGATCTCGTGGAGCAGGACCGGCGCGGTCAGGGCCCACCTGCCGCGGGGGTCGGCCAGCGGGACGCGGATCTCGCCAGCGCGGCTCTGGCCGTCCGCGACCGGCGACCCCACCGACGACGACCCCACCGACGGTGGGGCGATCCGGCGGCGGTAGGACGCCCGGCGGAAGCCCCGGGCCGGGACGACGCGCACCGGGCCAGCATCCGGACTGTACGAGGTGCTCGAGGGCGCGGCGAGGATGCGGTCCACGAACCGTTGCATGGATTCGATCGTCGCGAAGCTCACGATCGCCGGGAGGACGAGGACATCCCCGGCCACCCGGACGCGGCGATCGGCCCGGGCCATGACGCGGGCAACCGTGTCCTCGGCTTGGTAGACGACCCCGCGACCGCGGTCCACACGCGGATCGCTGCTCGCCGCGCAGTGCTCGCCGCTCGACGGGTGGCCCGCCTGACGGCCCTGCCGCAGCTCCCAGTCCGTTGCTCCTGTCATGCCCGCACCCTGCCATGGGGGTCCGACATCGACCGAGGATCCCCGTCCACAGGCTTCACCGGTGGCCCTCGGGGAGCGGCGGTCCGGATGTGATCACGAGGCGCCGGAGTCCGATCCGAGCCTCGCAGGCCTCAGCGGGGCCAGCCCTCCCCGCTACGCAGGGCCCAACGAGCCGGGCCTACGCCCGGCGAAGCGCGTACCGCAGCCCCAGCTCGACGTCCTCGCCGGAGTGCCCGTCCTCGAGGACAGCGCCGTCCAGCGCGACTGCGACAGCCAGCACCTCGCGAGCGATCGTCGGGCTGTGCTGGGCAAGCGCCGCGGCCAGCGGCGAACCCTCCGGTGCCGACAGCCAGAGCTCGATGCGGTCGCTGACATCCAGCCCGGCGGCCTTCCGTGCGTCCTGGACGAGCCGGACCACCTCACGGGCCAGGCCGCGCTGGATCAGGTCCGGGGTGAGCGTGAGGTCGAGGGCCAGGGTCTCCCCGGCGTCGGTGGCCACCGCCCAACCCTCGCGGGGGGTCTCGGTGATGATCACGTCGTCCGGACCGATCTGAACCTCGTGGCCGTCGACGAGCACGCTGGCCGATCCCCGGGCGCGCAGCTGGTTGGCCAGGACCGTCGGATCGGCGGCGACGACCGCCGCTGCCACGGGTTGCGTGCCCTTGCCGAAGCGACGTCCGAGCGAGCGGAAGTTCGCCCTGACCCCGACGTGCACCAGATCCTCCTCGGCCCCGGACTCGCGGCTGCCCAGGCCCACGACGCTACCTACGTTGAGCTCCTCGGCCAGCTGGTCGCGAAGCTCGACGGGCACCTGCCCCCACCCCGGCGCCGAGACGAGCGCCCGCCCGAGGGGCTGCCGAGTGCGGACCCGGCCCTCGGCACGGGCCCCTCGACCCAGCTCGACGAGGCGGCGCACGAGGGCGACCTGCTCGGCCAGCCCGGCGTCGGCCCCCGCACCTGAGTCGTCGGGCCAGTCCTGCAGGTGCACCGAGTCGTCCGGCCCGGCCGCGAACAGGTCCAGCCAGACCTGCTCGGTCACGAACGGCGTGAAGGGGGCGAGCAGGAGGGTCACGGTCCGCAGGCACTCGTGCAGGGTCTGCAGCGCGGCGGGCTCGCCCTCCCAGAAGCGGCGTCGCGAGCGGCGCACGTACCAGTTGGACAGGTCGTCGATGTAGGTGGCCAGCAGGCGCCCGGCCCGCTGCGTGTCGAAGACCTCGAGCGCGGCGGTCACCTCGGCGGACAGGCGGCTGGCCTCGGCCAGGGCCCACCGGTCCAGGACGGGGCGCTCGGCCACGGCGGGGGCGTCCCCGGTGTCCGGCACGAAGCCGGCGGATCGCGCGTAGAGCGACTGGAAGGAGACCGTGTTCCAGTACGTGAGCAGCGTCCGGCGCACGACGTCGCCGATCGCGGCATGCCCGACCCGGCGGGCCTGCCACGGCGACCCGGCGGCGAGCATGAACCAGCGGACGGCATCGGCGCCGTGCTCGTCCATGAGGCCGATCGGGTCCAGCACGTTGCCCAGGTGCTTGCTCATCTTGCGGCCCTCCTCGTCGAGGATGTGGCCGAGGACGAGCACCGTCCGGTACGACGACTGGTCGAACACCAGCGTGCCGATCGCCATGAGTGTGTAGAACCAGCCGCGGGTCTGGTCGATCGCCTCGCAGATGAAGTCGGCCGGGTACCTGGTGTCGAACAGCTCGCGTCCGGCATGCGGGAAGCCCCACTGTGCGAAGGGCATCGCGCCGCTGTCGTACCAGCAGTCGATGACCTCGGGCACGCGTGTCGCCGTGCCGCCGCACTGCGGGCAGGGCAGCGTCACGTCATCGACGAACGGCCGGTGCGGGTCGAGCTCGCTGAGGTCCTGGCCCGCCAGCTCGCCCAGCTCGGCCAGCGACTCGACGACGGTCAGGTGGTCGTCCGGACAGCGCCAGATCGGCAGCGGGGTTCCCCAGTAGCGGTTGCGCGAAAGCGCCCAGTCGACGTTGTTCTCCAGCCAGTCACCGTACCGGCCCCACTTGATCGTGCCGGGGTGCCACGTCGTCGACTCGTTCTCGCGGACCAGGGCGTCCTTGATGGCGGTGGTACGGATGTACCAGGACGGCTGCGCGTAGTAGAGCAGCGGCGTGTGGCAGCGCCAGCAGTGCGGGTACGCGTGCTCGTAGGCCTCCTGGCGGAAGAGCAGGCCGCGCGCGGCGAGGTCGGCGACGAGCTCCTTGTCGGCTGTCTTGAAGAACAGCCCCCCGACCAGGCCGACCGTCTCCTCGAACGTGCCGTCGGGACGCAGCGGGTTGACCACGGGCAGGCCGTAGCTCCGGCAGGAGATGAGGTCGTCAGCCCCGAAGGCGGGGGCCTGGTGGACCAGGCCGGTGCCGTCGGAGGTCGTCACGTAGTCGGCCAGGATCACGTAGTGCGCGTCCGGGATGGCTACGAGGTCGAAGGGCCGGGAGTAGTGGGACCGCTCGAGCTCGGTGCCCGGGAACGTCGCCAGAACCTCGTGGCCCTCGGGCAGCTTCGACTCGCGCAGCGCCTCGGCGATGACGAGCAGCTCGGAGCCGCCGTGGCCGTCGGGAACCCGGACGACCTGGTACTGCGCGTCGGGCCGGACCGCCACGGCCGTGTTGCTGACCAGGGTCCAGGGGGTCGTGGTCCATGCCAGCAGGCTCACGCCGGGGAACCGCTCGGCGATCGCGCCGCTGGTCAGGGGCATCCGCACGTACACCGACGGGTCGACCACGTCCTCGTATCCCTGCGCGAGCTCATGGTCGGACAGGCCCGTCCCGCAGCGGGGGCAGTAGGGGCTGACGCGATGGTCCTGGACGAGCAGCCCCTTGCCGAAGATGCGCTTGAGCGACCACCAGACACTCTGCACGTAGCCGGCGTCCATCGTCCAGTAGGCCTGGTCCATGTCCACCCAGTAGCCCATGCGCTCGGTGAGCACGGCGAACTCGTCGACGTGGCGCAGCACCGACTCGCGACAGCGCTCGTTGAAGCGGGCCACGCCGTAGGCCTCGATGTCCGCCTTGCCGGAGAACCCGAGCTCGCGCTCGACGGCGAGCTCCACAGGAAGCCCATGGCAGTCCCAGCCGGCCTTGCGGTCCACCCGCAGGCCACGCATGGTCTGGAAGCGGGGGAAGACGTCCTTGAAGACTCGGGCTTCGACGTGATGGGTGCCGGGCTTGCCGTTCGCGGTCGGGGGGCCCTCGTAGAACGTCCACTCCGGCGCCCCCTGACGCCGGGCCAGCGAGCGGTGGAACACGTCATGCTCGGTCCAGTGGGCCAGGATGCGCCGGTCGAGGGCGGGCAGGTCGACCCGTGGCGGGACAGCCGCGTAGCCGCGCGCCCGGGGCGCGTTGAGGTTCGGGCTCATCATCACGTCCTCGCGATCGTGGGAATGGCCCAGATTCTAGTGTCGGAGGTCTGGCACTATCCTCGCCCTTTGGCTGCACTCCGTCTGGTGCAGGCACGGAAGGCGGGTTGGGATGCGTGCTGCGCGCTGGGTCGGCGATGGGCTGCGTCGGGCGGTGGCAGGCGCCGCTGGAGTCCTCCCCGGCTCGACCCGTGAGGCACCTGTCCCTGTCCCGCAGGTCGATCCTGCCGCATCGACGCGGACGACCGGGCGCGGGGCCCCCGTCCTCGCGACGGTCCAAGGGCCCGCCGCCCAGCCGCAGGTCCGGCATGCCGTGACGGGGCCGTCGGAGGCAGCGAGGCAGACGCATGCGCTCCCGGCCGCCTCCGGTGCTCTGAGCGCCGACGAGGTCGCTGCGCTCCGGTTCGAGCTGGAGGCGGAGGTCGCGCGGCTGAACCGGGAACTCCACAGCGCTGGCGCCGACCTGGCCGGGCTCATCGCGGACTCGGTCGACGGCTCGGGTGACGACGACGCCGATGCGGGCGCCAAGACCTTCGAGCGCGAGCACGAGATGGCGGTCAGCGCCAACACCCGCGAGGTCCTCGGTCAGGCCGAGCATGCCCTGGCCAGGATCGCCGAGGGCTCCTACGGCATCTGCGAGGGCTGTGACCACCCCATCGGCAAGCGCCGACTGCAGGCGTTCCCCCGTGCGACCCTGTGCATCGACTGCAAGCAGCGGCAGGAGCGCCGCTGAGGTGAGCAAGCTGCCGGTCACGCTCGGGGTTGCCGCCGCGGTGGTGATCCTGGACCAGGTGACCAAGGCACTGGCCGTGCACCACCTCGAGGGTCACGTGCCGATCGAGCTCCTCGGCCCCTGGCTGAAGCTCACCTTCGTCCGCAATCCCGGTGCGGCGTTCTCGTTCGCGGGCAACGCGACAATCCTCATCAGCATCATCGCCATCGTCGTCACCGTGGCGATCGTGCGGACTGCCCGGACCCTCGCCAGCACCTGGTGGGCAGTCGTCCTGGGCGGCGTCCTGGGCGGGGCGCTCGGGAACCTGCTCGATCGCCTGTTCCGGGCCCCGGGGCCCTTCCGCGGCGAGGTCGTCGACTTCCTGCAGCTGCCGAGCTGGCCGGTCTTCAACGTCGCGGACATGGCGCTGGTGGGCTCGGCGATCCTGGCCGTGATCCTGAGCATCGCCGGCCTGGACCTGCTCGAGGGCAAGGACCACGGCCCCGGGAGTGGTCCCACGTCGGAGCCCGGGGCCTCCGAGCAGGAGTGGGACCAGGCTGCTCCCGCGCCTGACCCCCCCGATCCGGCCGGGCGAGAAGGGGGCGGGCGATGAGCCCCGCGCGGCTGGCCCACGTGCCCGAGGGACTGGCCGGAGAGCGGGTGGACGCGGCGCTTGCGCGGATGTTCGGCCTCTCCCGGACCAGGGCTGCCGATCTGGCGGAGGAGGGCCTCGTCCTGGTCGAGGGACGCCGGGCGGGCAAGAGCGACAGGCTGGCCCCGGGGCAGCTCGTCGAGGTCGAGATCCCCGACATCCCTGACCTGGCAGAGCGTGAGGAGCCCGACCACGCCGGGCTGACCGTGGTGCACGACGACGCAGACATCGTGGTGGTGGCCAAGCCGGTCGGGATGGTCGCTCACCCCTCGCTCGGCTTCGACGGCCCCAGCGTGACCGGCGTGCTGCGGGCGCGGGGCTTCCGCATCAGCACCTCGGGCGCCCCGGAGCGTCGGGGAATCGTGCAGCGACTGGACGTGGGCACGTCCGGGGTCATGGTGCTGGCCAAGAGCGAGCCGGCCTACAGCCACCTCAAAGACCAGTTCCGCCAGCGCACGCCGCTGAAGGTGTATCACGCGCTGGTCCAGGGCCTGCCGGATCCGGTTGTCGGCACGATCGACGCCCCCATCGGCCGGCACCCCCACCATGACTGGAAGTTCAGCGTGCGAGCGGGGGGCAAGCCGGCGATCACCCACTACTCGTTGATCGAGGCCTTCCGGTTCGCCAGCCTGCTGGAGGTCCACCTCGAGACCGGGCGCACCCACCAGATCAGGGTCCACATGGCCGCGATCAGGCACCCGTGCGTCGGCGACCCCCTGTACGGCGCCGATCCGGTCCTTGCGGCGCGTTGCGGGCTGGACCGCCAGTGGCTGCACGCCCTGCGACTGGGGTTCGTCCACCCCGGGTCGGGGGAGTGGGTGGAGTTCGAGGCGCCCTATCCCGAGGATCTGACCCGGGCCCTGGAGCTGCTGACGGCCGACTGAGCCCGCGGCAGGGCTCGGATGTCCCGGCGTACGGCCGGCGGTCGGCGTGGCGCGCGTCAGGGCCCTCGGGTCGGGTGCTGGATGGTGCCCGATCAGCCCAGGCAGTGCGGGCCGAGCAGCGCCTTGAGGTCGCCGTACAGCGCCGAGGACGGGCTGACCCGCAGCCGCTCGTCGATCGACAGCACGGTCGTGCGGGCCCCGTTGCGGATGTGCAGGTGGACCGGCGCCATGCCGGGGTGCCCCGCCAGGACCTCGCGCAGCCGAGCGACCACCGGCGGGATGCAGCGGCTCACGTCCAGATGCAGCGCGACCGGGGCGCTGCGGCCGTCCTCGACGACGTTGGGCGCGGAGATGTCGGTCGCCCGGAGCTTGGCCGCACCCTCGTCGCCGCGGTCGATCCGGCCGCGCACCACCAGGACCCGGTCCTCGGCGATGTGCGGTCCGGCGGTCGCGTACAGCGCGGGGAAGCACAGCACCTCCACCGAACCGGCGAGGTCCTCCAGCGTGAACAGCGCCCACGGCTCGCCCTTGGCGCGCGTGGTCTTGCGCTGCACCCCGGTGACCAGGCCCGCCACGGTCACCGGCTGGCCGTCCGACACCGACTCGCCCGAGAGGGCGGAGATCGGCATGTCCGCCAAGGAGGACAGGACGTTCTCCAAGCCGAAGAGGGGATGGTCGCTGACGTAGAGCCCGAGCATGTCGCGCTCGTGCGCGAGCAGGGTCCGCTTGTCCCACTCGGTCGGTGGCGGGGTGACGCGCACGCCCGCGGCGACCTCGGACTGGTCGTCGTCGAGGTCGGCGAAGAGGTCGAACTGCCCCATCGCCTGGGAGCGCTTGGTGTCCAGGGCCGCGTCGATCGTCTGCTCGTGGATGGACACCAGCCCGTGGCGGGTATGGCCGAAGCTGTCGAAGGCGCCTGCCTTGATCAGCGAATCCACGACCCTCTTGTTGCAGACCGAGATCTCCACCTTGTCGATGAAGTCGTGGAAGTCGGCGAAGCGGCCCTTGCTCGTGCGGGTCCGGATGATGGACTCCACGACGTTGGTCCCGACGTTGCGGATCGCGGACAGGCCGAACCGGACGTCGGTCCCGCGCGGCGCGAAGTCCGACTGCGACTCGTTGACATCCGGCGGCAGGACCTTGATGCCCATCCGGCGGCACTCGTTGAGGTAGATCGCGGACTTGTCCTTGTCGTCGGCGATCGAGGTCAGCAGGGCGGCCATGTACTCGGCCGGGTAGTTGGCCTTGAGGTAGGCCGTCCAGTACGAGACCAGCCCGTAGCCCGCGGTGTGCGCCTTGTTGAAGGCGTAGTCGGAGAACGGGACGAGCGTCGCCCACAGGGCCTCGATCGACGCCTCGGAGTACCCGCTCGCACGCATCCCCTCGGCGAAGGGCACGTACTCCTTGTCCAGGATCTCCTTCTTCTTCTTGCCCATCGCGCGGCGCAGCAGGTCTGCCTTGCCCAGCGAGTAGCCGGCCAGCTGCTGGGCGATCGCCATGACCTGTTCCTGGTAGACGATCAGGCCGTAGGTGTCGGCCAGCAGTGCGTCCAGGGGTCCGGCCAGCTCCGGATGGATCGGCTTGATCTCCTGGCGGCCGTTCTTGCGGTCGGCGAAGTCGTTGTGGGCGTTGACGCCCATCGGTCCCGGCCGGTAGAGGGCAAGCACCGCGGAGATGTCCTCGAAGTCCGTCGGGCCCAGGCGCACGAGCAGTGCCCTCATGCCCGCGTTGTCCAGCTGGAACACGCCCAGGGTGTCGCCACTGGCCAGGAGCCTGTATGTCGCCGGGTCATCCAGGGTGAGCTCCTCCAGGACCACTTTCTCCCCGCGGTTGCTCTCGATGTGCCGCAGCGCGTCGTCGAGGATCGTCAGGTTGCGCAGGCCCAGGAAGTCCATCTTGAGCAGGCCGAGGGACTCGCAGGCGCCCATGTCGAGCTGGGTGATGATCGAGCCGTCGGCCTCCCGGCGCATGATCGGCACCACGTCGAGCAGGGGCTCGGCCGACAGGATCACACCCGCGGCGTGCACGCCCCACTGCCGGCGCAGACCCTCCAGGCCCCTGGCCGTGTCGACGACCTCGCGCAGCGCCTCCTCCGAGTCGTAGAGGGCGCGGAACTCTCCCGCCTCCTTGTACCGCTCGTGGTTCTCGTCGAAGATCCCGGCCAGCGGGATGTCCTTGCCCATCACAGCGGGCGGCATCGCCTTGGTGAGCCGCTCGCCCACGGCGAAGGGATGTCCGAGCACCCGGGCGGAGTCCTTCAGGGCGGCCTTGGCCTTGATCGTGGAGTAGGTGACGATCTGGGCGACGCGCTCCTCGCCGTAGCGGTCGGTGGCGTAGCGGATCATCTCGGAGCGCCGGCGCTCGTCGAAGTCCATGTCGATGTCGGGCATCGAGATGCGCTCGGGGTTGAGGAACCGCTCGAACAGCAGTCCGTGGGCCATGGGGTCCAGCTCGGTGATGCCCAACGCGTAGGCGACGAGTGCGCCGGCTGCCGAACCGCGCCCGGGGCCCACACGGATCCCGACCTCCTTGGCGTGGGCGACCAGGTCGGCGGTGACGAGGAAGTACCCCGGGAACCCCATCTGGTTGATCACGCCCAGCTCGAAAGCGGCCTGCTGGCGGCGATCCTCGGGCACGCCGCCCGGGTACCGGCGGGCCAAGCCCCGCTCCACCTCCTTGACCAGCCACGAGTCCTCCGACTCCCCCTCGGGCACGGGGAAGCGGGGCATGAGATTGCGACCTTCGGCGAACTCCACGGAGCAGCGCTCGGCAACGGCCAGGGTGTTGTCGCAGGCCTCCGGGAGCTCGGCCCAGACCCGGCGCATGTCCTCGGCGGAGCGCAGGTAGAAGTCCCGCGCGTCGAACCTGAAGCGGTTGGGGTCGGCCAGCGTCTTGCCCGTCTGCACGCACAGCAGCACCTCGTGGGCGTCGGCGTCGCCGGCGAACGTGTAGTGCAGGTCGTTGGTCGCCAGCAGGGGGAGCTTGAGGTCCCGCGCGATCCGCAGCAGGTCCTCGCGGGTGCGCCGCTCGATCTCCAGGCCGTGGTCCATGAGCTCGCAGAAGAAGTTCTCGGGACCCAGGATGTCGCGCATGTCCGCGGCCGCGGCGCGGGCCCGGTCGTAGCGCCCCGCCTGCAGCCAGCGGTTGACCTCGCCGGAGGGGCAGCCCGTCGTGGCGATGATGCCCTTGCCGTGGCGCTCCAACAGCTCGCGGTCGAAGCGTGGGTACTTGCGGTACTGGCCCTCGAGGCTGGCCAGCGAGGAGAGCCGGAAGAGGTTGTGCAGCCCTTCGGTCGACTCCGCGAGCAGGGTCATGTGCGTGTAGTTGACCTTGCCCTTGGCGGTCCCCTCGTCGCCGACGTCCTGGCCCACATCAGCGCCGAAGTCGAAGGGCTGGCGGTCGAACCGGGAGCCGATGGGGACGTAGTAGCCCTCCATCCCGATGATCGGGTTGACCCCCGCCGCCCGGCCCGCCTTCCAGAACTCGTACGCGCCGAAGACGTTGCCGTGATCGGTCATCGCCAGCGCCGGCATGCCCAAGCGGGAGGCCTCGGCGAAGAGCTCCTTGACGCGCGCCGCGCCGTCCAGCATCGAGTACTCCGTGTGCACGTGCAGGTGCACGAAGTTCCCGCTGGGGGACTCGGCCACGGGGCCTCCAAGACCGTCGGGAAGGGGCTGTGCGTCGGGCTCGATCCTAGGGCCTGTCTGATGGATCGACGGCTGGGCGGCGCGGCTCCCGTGGGGGCGTTCGCGGCGTCCTCGTCGGTCGACGCACCCGCCGGGTGCGCCTCCCTCCTCCTCCTTGCGAACACTCCCACGGAAACCGCTCGCTGCCAGCGGACCCATCAGACAGGCCCTGCTCGCGAGCCCGACATCACCCTGAAGGCGCCGATCCGGCGGGGCTCCGGTGGCAGACTCGGGCCATGCCCAAGAAGGCGCCGGGCCGGGCAGGCACGCCTGCGACCCGCATCCTGGCGGATGCCGCGGTGACCCACGTCCTGCGGACCTACAAGGACGATCCTCGGTCGGACTCCTCCGGCCCCGCCGCCGCCGCTGAGCTCGGCGTGCCCCCGGATCGGATCCTCACGACGCTGCTGGCCGATGTGGACGGCGACCTGGTCGTGGGGATCGTGCCGGTCTCCGGGACGCTCGACTTCAGCCTGCTGGCGGCGGCGGTCGGCGGGAAGCGGGCTGCCATGGCCCCCGTGGAGCAGGCCGAGAGGGCGACCGGCTACGTGGCCGGGGGCATCTCCCCGCTTGGCCAGCGCACAGCGCATCCGACGGTCCTGGACGAGTCGGCGCTGAGGCACTCGACGGTCCTCGTGTCGGGCGGGCGTCGGGGCCTGGACGTCGAGATCGACCCACACGACCTGATGGACCTGACGAACGCCCGCGCCGCCCCCATCTCCCGGCGGAGCTGAGGCTCGCCGGGCCCGGACCCTGCCGGGTCGGGGGCCTGGCGGCTGGGCGGTACGGTTGGGGGACAGTTCCGGGGGACACGGTCGGCAGGGAAGGCATGCGCCGCCCGCGGTCAGGCCGGCAGGGATGCGAGCAGGAGGGCATGTGCTGGTCACCTACTACGCGGCGACCTGCGCCATCCTGACCGCCGTCGTCGCGTTCTGGGTCACGGGGTGGACCGAGGAGCTGGGGCTGCGCGGGCTGATCTCCTGGGCCGTCGTCGTCACGGGTGGGACCGCGCTGGCGGTGCTGGTGGGCCGGGGCCTCCTGGCCCTGGACTCGTCCGGGCTGATCAACGTGGTCTTCCGTCAGGTCGTCATCGGCCTCCCCCTGGCAGCGGTCCTGATCGGGATCCGGTCGCTGCGTCGGGGCTGGAGCGGGTCGACCACACCGGCCGCGACAGTCGCCCTCGTGCTGGCCCTCCTGATGGCTCCCCTGGGCTACTACATGGCGAACGTCGAGCCCGACCGGCTCGTGGTGCGCGAGGCGAGCATGACCGTGTCGACGATGGCCAAGGGACAGAGCCTGCGTGTGGGCGTCCTGAGCGACCTGCACACGACCTCCGTGGGAGACCTCGAGCAGCGCGCGGTGGAGGCCCTCATGGCTGCGCAGCCCGACCTCATCCTGATCCCGGGCGACATCTTCCAGGCCTCCGAGGATGCCTTCCAGCAGGAGCTTCCAGCGCTCCGCGCCCTCCTGGCACAGCTGCAGGCGCCGGGTGGCGTCTTCCTGGTGCCCGGCGACGTCGACACCATGGACAGGCTCGCCGCGCTGACAGAGGGCTCGGACATCCAGGTGCTCGAGAACCAGGTCGTGACCACCAAGGTCAACGAGGTGCGCGTCCGCATCGCCGGCCTGGGGCAGGACTACACATCCCCTGAGGCTTTGGCCGCCGCGCGGAGCCTGGAGCGGGCGCGCAAGCCGGGCGAGGCCCGCATCCTCCTGGTGCACCGCCCGGATGCGATCGGTGTGGTCCCGGCGACTGGCTCGCGGACAGACCTCGTCGTGGCCGGCCACACGCACGGCGGGCAGGTGGTCCTGCCCCTGATCGGCCCGCTCATGACGCAGTCCAACCTCCCGCGCAGGGTGGCCGCGGGGGGTCTGTTCCAGATGAGTCAACGGGTCATCTACGTCTCCAGCGGTGTGGGTGTGGAGCGCGGCCAGGCGCCACGGATGCGGCTGCTGGACCCTCCGAGCGTGTCGATCGTGACCCTCGACGGGTCCTGAACCCAGCACGAGTCAGTGCGGGCACCGCGGCGTGGTGGCAGATCCCGCGACGGGACCGGCCAGCGAAGGGGCAGCGGCCCGGGCGCCGGGATGCCGTCTGCGGCGGGCTGCGGGTGCCGACCGGAGGCCCTAGCCTTCAGGAGTGCCGATGGTCGCCCTCTTCCCGCTGAGGACCGTCCTGGTACCCGGCCTGGTCCTGCCCCTGCACATCTTCGAGCCGCGGTACCGGCTCATGATCCACAACCTCCTGGAGTTCCCACCTGACGAGCGGGGGTTCGGGATCGTGGCGATCCGTCCTGGGGCGTCGGCGTGCGAGAGCGGAGCCGACATCTTCGACATCGGCACGATGGCAAGGATCACCAGCGTCGAGGCCCTGCCCGACGGGCGGTACGACATCGTGACCGTGGGCGCGCGCCGCTTCTCCATCCTCGGCCTGGACGACGACCTGCCCTACCTGCGTGCGCACGTGCGCCTGCACCCCGAGCCGATCGGCGATCCGCAGAGCACGCAGACCCTGGCGCACCACGCGGTCGAGCTGCTGTCGCGCTACCGAGCGCTGATCGCCGAGTGGGGCGTCATCGACATGGCCCCCCTGCGCGACCTGCCCGAGGACCCCGTCGTGCTGAGCTATCTGGTGGGCTCAGCGGTTGTGTGCGACCTGTGCACCCATCAGCGGCTGCTGGCCATGGTGGATGCCCAGATGAGGCTCAAGGCCGTCTGCGAGCTGATCGCCGAGGAGATCGCCGCGATGACAGCGGTGCCCTCCATGCCGGCGGTGGACATGGTGTCTCCCTCGCGGTCCTGGTGGAACTGACTCGAACGGGCCGTGTCGGAGCAGCCCTGTGGGCATGTCCCCGTCCGCAGCGGGCGGCGGCCCCGCGAGGGGTGGCCTGCGGAGGCGGGGCCCGCGCGCCCCGGGCCGACCGTCGCGAGCACGTAGGATCCGGGCATGATCCGGCGCCTTGACCTCAGGGCGGGGCTGCCCGCAGACCTCGCCGCAGCGGCGCCGAGGGCCTCGGTCGACGTCGAGCAGGCCCTCGCCGCCGTGGCCCCGATCGTGGCTGATGTGGCTGCCCGCGGGGGTCAGGCGGTCCTGGACCACGGGGAGCGGCTCGACGGCGTGCGGGCGCCGCACCTTCGCGTGCCCGAGTCGATCCTGGACGCGGCCCTGGCCGGCCTCGATCCCGACGTCCGGCGCGCCCTCGAGGTCGCCATCGAGCGCGTGCGCATCGTGCACCGCGACCAGCTGCCCGAGCCCCGCATCACCCAGGTGGTGACCGGCGGGACCGTGACCTCGCGTCACCTCCCGGTCGATCGGGTGGGCCTCTACGTCCCCGGTGGCCGGGCGGTGTATCCGTCGTCGGTGGTGATGAACGTCGTCCCCGCACAGATCGCCGGGGTGGCCTCGCTCGCCATCGCGTCCCCGCCCCAGGTCGACCATGGCGGGCTCCCGCACCCGACGATCCTGGCCGCGGCCGCCCTCCTGGGCGTCGACGAGGTCTACGCGGCCGGTGGTGCCCAGGCGATCGCGATGTTCGCGTACGGCGCGGCCCTCCCGGGGGGCACCGTCTGCCGCCCCGTCAACCTCGTGACCGGACCGGGCAACGTCTACGTGACTGCGGCCAAGCGCCTGCTCAAGGGCAGGATCGGGATCGACGCGGAGGCCGGCCCGACCGAGATCATGGTCCTGGCCGACAGCACCGCCTCGGCCGCGCACGTGGCCGCCGATCTCATCAGCCAGGCCGAGCACGACGTACTGGCCGGCTCGGTCCTGGTGACCGACTCCGCGGAGCTGGCCGATGCGGTGGCCGGCGAGCTGGCCAGCCAGGTGGGGGCGACCAAGCACTCCCAGCGGATCGCCGAGGCCCTGGCCGGTCCGCAGAGCGCGATCATCCTGGTCGCGAACCTCGAGGACGGACTGGCCGTCGTCAACGCGTACGCCGCGGAGCACCTGGAGGTCATCACCGCTGACGCCGGGTCCGTGGCGGCACGGGTTCGCAACGCCGGCGCGGTGTTCGTCGGACCGGACTCGCCGGTGTCGCTCGGCGACTACCTGGCCGGGTCGAACCATGTCCTGCCCACAGGGGGATGCGCCTGCCACTCCAGTGGCCTGGGGGTCTCCACCTTCCTGCGGCGCGTCAGCTTCATCGAGTACGACCGCGCGGCCCTGGCCGGCGTGGCCGGGCACATCGCGGCGCTCGCCGCGGCCGAGGACCTCCCCGCCCATGCCGCAGCCGTCGCTATCCGGGTGGAGCCATGACCACCGTGAGCGCCGACGCTGCGCTGGCGGACCTGCCCCTGCGCCCGGAGCTGCGCGGCCAGGTGCCCTACGGAGCCCCGCAGCTCGACGTCCCGGTGCGGCTCAACGTCAACGAGAACCCGTTCCCGCCCGGCGCCGAGCTCGTCGCGGACATCGCCAGCGCCGTCGCCGTCGCGGCGGCCACGCTCAACCGCTACCCGGATCGCGACGCCCTGGGGCTGCGAGCCGACCTCGCCGCGTACGTCGCCGGCGATGTGGCCCGCGACCGCGTCGCCGGCGCAGCGACGGATCCCCGTCAGATCGGCTCGTCCGAGGTCTGGGCGGCCAACGGATCCAACGAGATCATGCTCCAGCTCCTCCAGGCGTTCGGTGGACCGGGGCGTGCCGCCCTGGGCTTCGCCCCCACGTACTCGATGTACCCCGACTACTGCCGGGACACCTTCACCGAGTACCGGACGCTGCCGCGCAGGGCCGACTTCCGGATCGACGTGCCCGCGGCGCTGGAGCACATCCGGGCGCACCAGCCCGACGTGATCCTGGTCGCCTCGCCGAACAACCCGACGGGCACGTCGGTGGAGCTCGACGAGATCGACGCGCTCTGTCGCGCGAGCACGGGGATGGTCGTGGTCGACGAGGCGTATGCCGAGTTCCGACGCCCAGGTCGACCGTCGGCCATCGAGCTGCTCGCGGAGCACCCCCGACTCGTTGTGACGCGCACCATGAGCAAGGCCTTCGCCCTGGCCGGCGCCCGGCTCGGGTACCTGATCGCCAGCCCGGCCGTTGTCGAGGCCGTCCAGCTCGTCCGGCTGCCGTATCACCTCTCGGCCGTCACCCAGGCCGTGGCCCGGACCGCCCTGGCTCACGCGGACTCACTCCTGGCCGGGGTCGAGGCCCTGCGCGAGCAGCGGGACGCGATGGTTGACTGGCTCGCCGGGCAGCCGGGCATCGAGGTCGTGCCCTCCGACGCCAACTTCATCCTCTTCGGTCGTTTCGCCGACCGGGACGACGTCTGGCAGCGACTGCTCGACCAGGGCGTGCTCGTCCGGGCGACGGGCCCGCGAGGCTGGCTGCGCGTGAGCGCGGGCACGGCCGAGGAGATGGCGGCGTTCCGGGCGGCGCTCGTGGCCGCACGCCGGCCGGGCGACACGGCATGACGACCCGCTCTGCGCCGGAGAAGCGCCTGCTCCCCGCGCTGGCGGGGATGGGCCGGGTCTTGATCGCCCGGGTCTCGACGGGCTCGACCGGCGCGGGACGCCCCGCGTGGGTCTGGACGGGCTCGACCGGCGCGGGACGCCCCGCGTGGGTCTGGACGGGCTCGACCGGCGCGGGACGCCCCGCGTGGGCCTGGATGGGCTCGACCGGCGCGGGGGGCCCGGTGTGGATCGCCAGCATCGCGATGTCAGCAACGACGAGGGAGGACTGATGGGTCGCTCGGCCGAGATCAGGCGCACCACCAAGGAGAGCGACGTCCGGCTCTCGCTGGAGCTGGACGGCTCCGGAGCCACGGACATCAGCACGGGCGTGCCGTTCTTCGACCACATGATGACCCAGATCGGCAAGCACGCCGGCTTCGACCTGACGATCCTCACGCAGGGCGACATCGAGGTCGACTCCCACCACACCGTGGAGGACACCAGCCTCGCCTTCGGCGCCGCGCTACGGCAGGCGCTCGGCGACAAGGCCGGCATCCGGCGGTTCGGCGACGCGATGGTCCCCCTCGACGAGGCCTTGGCACAGGCTGTGGTGGACCTCTCCGGCAGGCCCTATGTCATGCACGACGAGCCGCCGATGGCCCCGATGATCGGCACCTACGACACGACGCTGACCCGGCACGTGTGGGAGTCGATCTCGGCGACCGCGCAGATCTGCCTGCACGTGCGCTGCCTGTACGGCCGCAACCCGCACCACATGGTGGAGGCGCAGTTCAAGTCGGTGGCTCGCGCCCTGCGCACGGCGGTCGAGATCGACCCGCGAGTGATCGGGGTGCCCAGCACGAAGGGCGCCCTGTGAGCGGTCAGGGCGTCGCCATCCTCGTCTCGGTCCTCCTGACCGGGATCATCATGGTGGCGTGGATCGTCTGGGGGGTGCGGGAGTACCGCCGCACGGGTTCCCCCCAATGGCTGTGGATGGCTGCGCTGCTGTCCGTGAGCATCCTGGTCATGCTCTCGACCTACCTCGCCCGATGACCCGAGTCGTCATCCTCGACTACGGCTCGGGGAACCTGCGGTCGGCGCAGCGCGCGCTGGCCCACGTCGGGGCGCAGGTGTCGGTGACCTCGGACCTGGTGCAGGCCGAGGCCGCAGACGGGCTGGTCGTGCCCGGGGTGGGTGCGTTCGCCGCCTGCATGGCCGGCTTCCGCGCCGTCCAGGGCCCGACGGCGGTGGGGCGTCGACTGGCCGGTGGACGCCCGGTCCTGGGCATCTGCGTGGGGATGCAGATCATGTTCGACCGCGGCGTGGAGCACGGCGTGATCAGCGAGGGGCTGGGGGAGTGGCCCGGCGTGGTGGACCTGCTGCCCGCCCCGGTCCTTCCGCACATGGGCTGGAACACGGTCGGTGTCCCGGAGGGCTCGGTCCTGTTCGACGGCGTCGCGGACGAGCGCTTCTACTTCGTGCACTCCTACGCGGTGCAGCAGTGGACCCTGCCCAGCCAGGCCCCCCTCCGTTCCCCCGTGGTGACCTGGGCCGAGCATGGCGTCCCCTTCGTGGCGGCCGTGGAGAACGGTCCCCTGTGCGCCACGCAGTTCCATCCGGAGAAGTCGGGGGACGCCGGGCTGCACCTGCTCGGCAACTGGGTGCGCTCGCTGGGCTGACCGCCGCGTCCCGGCTCCCCGTCGGTCGAGCCCGTCAAGCCCTCCGCGCCGGTCGAGCCTGTCGAGATCCCCGCGCCGGTCGAGCCTGTCGAGACCTCCGCGCCGGCCGAGCCGGTCGAGCCCTCCGCGCCGGTCGAGCCCGTCGAGACCCGCGCCCCTCGTCGACAGACCAGCTCATGGGCGGACCCGCGGCGAGCCCAGCCCCCTCAGTCGGGCCGATAGACTCGTTGCCCGACTCGTCCGCGGCCCCGGAAGGCACCATGTCCGCCCCCAACAAGACCTACGACCCGGTCGAGGTGAGCGCACTCTCGCCCGAGGCCGTCGACGCTGCCCTGAGCGACGCCCTGGCCGCCATCGCCGCCGCCGCCGACCTCGACCAGCTCAAGACCGCCCGGCTGGAGCACGCCGGGGACCGCTCGGCCCTGGCCCTGGCCAACCGTGAGATCGGGGCACTGCCCCCCGCCGCGAAGGCTGATGCCGGCAAGCGGGTGGGGCAAGCGCGGGCCGCTGTCCGTTCCGCCCTGGAGGAGCGCGAGGTCGTCCTGGCCGCCGAGCGGGACGAGCGGGTCCTGGTCGAGGAGGCCATGGACGTCACCCTGCCCGCCGACCGGCGTCCCCGTGGTGCACGCCACCCGCTGACCACCCTCATGGAGCGCATCGAGGACGTCTTCGCCGCCATGGGCTACGAGGTCGCCGAGGGCCCCGAGGTCGAGGCGGAATGGTTCAACTTCGACGCCCTCAACATCCCCCCGGACCATCCGGCGCGCACCATGCAGGACACCTTCTTCGTCGATCCGCCGGACGGTGGCGTGGTCCTGCGGACCCACACCTCGCCGGTCCAGATCCGCACGATGCTGCACCGGCCCCTGCCCATCCACGTCGTCTGCCCCGGGCGGGTGTTCCGGACCGACGAGCTGGACGCCACGCACACGCCCGTCTTCCACCAGGTCGAGGGCCTGGTCGTCGACGAGGGGATCACGATGGCCGACCTGAAGGGCACGCTGGATCACTTCGCCTCGGCGATGTTCGGTGCCGGCCTCGTCACGCGACTGCGCCCGAGCTACTTCCCCTTCACGGAGCCCAGTGCCGAGGTCGACCTGCAGTGCTTCGTCTGCCGGGGCGCCTCCGTCGACGACCCGGAGAACCCCTGCCGGACATGCTCCAGCGAGGGCTGGATCGAGTGGGGCGGCTGCGGGATGGTCAACCCGCGCGTCCTGGTGGCCTGCGGGATCGACCCGCAGCGCCACAGCGGCTTCGCCTTCGGCATGGGCATCGAGCGGACGCTCATGTTCCGCCACGGCGTCACCGACATGCGCGAGATGATCGAGGGTGACATCCGGTTCACGACCGCGTTCGGCACGGAGGTCTGAGGGATGCGCGCGCCACTGAGCTGGATTCGCACGTTCACGCCCCTGCCGGCCGAGATCAGCGGCCGCGAGGTCGCCGCCCGCCTCATCGCGGCCGGCCTGGAGGTGGAGACCGTCGAGACCGTGGGCGGCGACGTCCAGGGCCCCCTGGTGGTGGCCGAGGTCCGCTCGGTCGAGGAGCTCACCGGCTTCCGCAAGCCGATCCGGTACTGCCGGGTCGGTGTCGGCGCAGGTCGGGGTGAGGCTGTCGACGGCCGGGTCAGCGACGAGCGTGGCGTCATCTGCGGGGCGTCGAACTTCGCCCCCGGGGACCTGGTCGTCGTGGCACTGCCGGGGGCCGTGCTTCCCGGCGGGTTCGAGATCGCCTCGCGCGAGACCTACGGCCGGCTCTCCGACGGGATGATCGCCAGCGAGCGCGAGCTCGGGCTCGGTGAGGACCACGCCGGGATCATCGTGCTGCCCCCGGGCAGCGGGCAGACCGGCGACGACGCCGGCGAGCTCCTCGGCCTCGGTGACGAGATCCTCGACATCGCTGTCACTCCGGACCGGGGGTACGCCCTGAGCATCCGCGGGGTCGCCCGGGAGGTCGCCACCGCCTTCGGGCTGCCCTTCGAGGACCCGGCCCTGGTCGATCCCGAGGCGCTGCTGCCGTCTGCCAGTGGCGCGGCCGCCCACGGCTGCGCGATCGCCGACCCGCACGTCGCGGACCACTTCGTGCTGCGGACCATCTCGGGTCTGGACCCGACGGCGCCCAGCCCGCAGTGGATGCGCCGGACGCTGGTCGCATGCGGGATGCGCCCGGTCTCGCTGGCGGTCGACGTGACGAACTACGTCATGCTCGAGCTGGGCCAGCCGCTGCACGCCTTCGACCGGGCCCAGCTCTCGGGCCCGCTCCAGGTCCGCCGCGCCGCGCAGGGCGAGCAGCTGGAGACCCTCGACCACGTCCGGCGCACGCTGCGCGGCCAGGACGTCGTCATCGCCGACGACGCGCGCCCGCTGGCGCTGGCCGGGACGATGGGCGGGCTGGAGTCGGAGATCTCCGACAACTCCAGCGAGGTGGCCATCGAGGCGGTCCACTTCGACGCCGTGTCGATCGCCCGGATGTCGCGGAATCACCGGCTGTCCTCCGAGGCCAGCAGGCGCTTCGAGCGGGGGGTCGATCCCGCCCTCCCCGCCATCGCATCGGCCCGCGCGGCGGCGCTGCTCATCGAGCTGGGTGGCGCCCGGTACGTGGGGAGCTCCCGTGTCGACCAGCGGGTCCCGGCGGCCCCGGTGACGATGTCCGCCGACCTGCCGGGCCGCATGTCGGGCATGGCCATCGGTGCCGAGCGAGTCGTGCACCTGCTCGGCGAAGTGGGAGCGACGGTGCAGCGTGCGGGGGACGAACTGCAGGGCGGCCTTCTCGTCACCGCACCCAGCTGGCGCCCCGACCTGACGGGCCGGGCCGAGCTGGTGGAGGAGGTGATCAGGCTCGTCGGGTACGAGAACCTCCCGGCGCGCCTGCCACAGGCCCCTGCCGGCTTCGGCCTGACGACCGGCCAGCGGCTGCGCCGTCGGATCGGCCGGGCACTGGCCTCCGACGGTCTCGTCGAGGTGCTGGCCTACCCCTTCATCGGGGCCGCCGACCTCGACGCGCTCGGACTCGCGGCCGACGACCCTCGTCGCCGGTCCGTTCGTCTGGCCAACCCGCTGTCCGACGAGCAGCCCCTGCTGCGCACGACGCTGCTGCCCGGCCTCGCGGCCACGGCGCGACGCAACCTCAGCCGTGGCCTGGTCGACATCGCCCTCTACGAGGTCGGTCTCGTGTTCCGCTCGGCCGCCGGCTCCGACGCCTCGGCGGTCGACCTGCGCCCTTCCACGCAGGCGCGTCCCTCCGACGAGCAGCTTCTCGCGCTGGACCGGCTGCTCCCGGACCAGCCGCGCCACGCGGCGGGGCTGCTGGCCGGCGACCGGGACCGCGCAGGCTGGTGGGGGGCGGGCCGCGCTGCCACCTGGTCGGACGCGATCGGTGTGGTCCAGGACCTGGCGGCGGAGCTGGGCGTGCCCCTCGAGACCAGGGCCGCGGCCGCTGCGCCGTGGCACTCGGGCCGCTGCGCCGAGCTCGTCGTGGCAGGCTCGGTCATCGGCCACGCCGGGGAGCTTCATCCACGGGCGATCACCGCCCTGGGCCTGCCTGCGCGGGCGTGCGCCTTCGAGCTGGCTGTGGACCCGCTGCTCACGGCGACGCCCCCGGTCGCTGCCGCGCCCGAGCTCTCCACCATGCCCGTCGCCAAGGAGGACCTCGCGGTCGTCGTGGCGGCGGACATCAGCGCCGAGCGTGTCCGGCGGGCGCTCCTGGCCGGCGGAGGGAGCCTGCTGGAGGGCGTGCGCCTGTTCGACGCCTACACCGGCGACCAGGTGCCGCCCGGCCACAAGTCACTGGCCTTCGCCCTGCGGCTGCGCGCACCCGACAGGACACTGTCGACGGCAGAGGTGGCCGCGGTGCGCTCGTCCGCGCTGGCTCGGGCGGCCGAGGAGTGCGCGGCCGTCCTTCGCGCCTAGGCGCGCGGGCTCGACGACGGGGTCTCGACGGGCTCGACCGGCGGGGTCTCGACGGGCTCGACCGACGGGACGGGCTCGACCGACGGGACGGGCTCGACGGGGGGTCTCGACGGGCTCGACCGGCGGGGAGGCGAGCGAGCGTCGGTCGAGCCCGTCGAGACCAGAGCGGGTCTTGGGTCTCGGCTGGCTCGACCTACGACCCGGTCAGGTCGTAGGGACGCGCGGGGTGAACGACCAGATCTCGTCCTGGCCGTCCTGGATCACGCCCCACGACGACTCCGGCACCTCGTTCCAGGCGCCTGCCAGCTCCCCGAAGGGCTCGGAGACGACCAGTCGGGTCTCCTCGGACACCTCGTAGAGCTGAGGGTTGTTGGGGTACTGGTGGCGCAGCGTCATGACGTCGGTGCTGAAGAACAGGGTCCGCGAGCTGCCTTCGCTGGAGTATCGGAAGCTCCAGACCCGGACCCCGTCGGTGGTCGCCACGGTCATCTGGATCGGGTGCTCGACACCATGCTTGTGGCCAACGTGCTCGATGAGTCCAACCGCCTCCTCGACCGCACGAACCGGGTCGTCGCGCAGCCCGAACGTCAACGCGAGGTGGAAGAACAGCTCGGAGTCGGTCGATCCCTCCATGTTCGGGAAGTACGCCGGGTCGACGGCCAGCGAGAGGTCACGGCGGACCTTCGAGAACTCCCGGATGAGCCCGTTGTGCATCCACAGCCAGTTGGCGAACTGGAAGGGATGGCAGTTGGTCTGCTGGATCGCCCCACCCGTGGAGGCCCGGACATGTGCGAACACCAGCCCCGAGACGAGATGGCGGGAGATGCTGCGCAGGTTGCGGTCGTTCCAGGCCGGGTCCGTGCTGCGGAACACCCCCGGCTCGCGGCCGATCCCGTACCAGCCGACCCCGAAGCCGTCCCCGTTCGTCGTCGTCGCCCCCATCCTCGAGTTGAGGCTCTGGTCGATGAGGGAGTGCTTCGGGCGCAGCAGCAGGTGGTCCATGCGGATCGGTGATCCCGAGTAGGCCAGCCAACGGCACATCGCATCCTCCTGGTCGCCGCACCGTCGGATCCCGCGGTGCGCGGGGCGGCGCTCCGCCCGGTGTCGGCCGACCACAATCTAGGTACCTGCTGCCTGCGTAGTCGATTCGGTTCCATGGGTTGACCGGATCGACCAGGCAGCGATCTGATCGTGCCATGGGAATCGCCCCTGAACGGACAGCCCTGGTGACCGGGGCGAGCCGGGGGATTGGTCGAGCCCTGACGCAGTCCCTGGTCGCGGACGGCTGGCGCGTCGTCGCTCTCGCGCGCGATCGCGGACTCCTGGGCGAGCTGCGCGATGAACTGGGTCCGGCGATCATCCCGTACGTCGCGGATGTGACCGATCCCAAGGCCATGGCCGGTCTCGGCGACCGGCTCGCCGAGGTGGGCCCTGGCAGGCTCGACCTGGCCGTCGCCAACGCCGGGGCCTACACCGCGGTGGGCCCGACGTGGACCGCGGACCCCGAGGCATGGTGGCACGACCTCGCGGTGAACGTACGCGGGGTCCAGCTGACGCTTCGTGCCGTCCTTCCCGGGATGGTCGCCGGCGGGCACGGGCGGGTCGTCGTCCTGTCCTCGGGGATGTCGACGCATCCGACGCCCTGGTCCTCGGCGTACGGGGCCAGCAAGGCGGCGCTCAACCACCTCGTAGGCTCCGTCGCCGGTGAGCTGGCCGGAACGGGCGTAGGCATCTTCGCCATCTCCCCGGGGATGGTCGCCACGGAAATGACCCAATGGCCAGAGGAGCTGCTCGCATTCCGCCCGGACCTGCGTGATCTGGCACCTTCGGCGTTCCTGCCGACGACCAGGGCCTCGGACCTCGTGCGCGAGCTGGCCAGCGGCCGTCTGGACGCCCTGACCGGCCGGTTCATCCACGTGCGTGACGACCTGGACGCCCTCCTGGCCGCGGCCGCTGATGCCACCTGACCGGCACCCCGACTCGCCCTGCCTGATACACGGTCCCTGCTCCCGGTACGGCTCGGCAGTCCGCAGCAGTCGACCGGGCACACGGCCCCGTCAGAGCTTGGGACGCCAGCGGCGTCCCGCCAGGGCCTCCTCGACGAGCGTCACCTCGCGCAGTCGCGCGGCCAGGGTGGCGCCCTCCTTGGCCAGGGCGGCCAGCGTCTCCTCGATGGCGTCCGGGGGGACGCGGCCGGCAAGGTCGCGGCGGACGCCCGAGTACGCAGTGCGCGCGGCCTGCAGGGTCGCTTCGGCATGGACATGGGCCAGGCGAGCCAGGATCGGCAGGTGTCGGCGAAGGACGAGATGGCTTCTGTAGTCCGGGGGGCAGAACTCCATGAGCCAGCCGCCCGCCTTCACCTCGAACTCGGGCAGCTCCGGATCGGGCAGCGCGCTGGGCCATCCCGGTGGCTTCGTCACGGGTCAACGCTAGGGCGTGTCTCCATATCCCGATTGCCGGCTGCGCGACGCCCGGGCACTGCACCTCGCCGCGTTGCCGTCGCTCGCCGGGCCACCAGCCCGACTCACTGCGCCGCCTTGCGATGCACAGCACCGAACGCCGCTCGCAACGTCAGTGGATATGGAGACACACCCTAGACAACGTCCACCGGCTGACCGGGCTGCGCATCGCCTCGCGTCGCAGGTCACCGGGCGGGTCCTCCCGTTGCGTGCTGTCCGGACACCCGGTTGGAGCGGGCGACCCGCCCGTGCCGACGCCGGATCAGCGCTTCGCACAGGTCGTTGATGGGGACCGCGACGCCGCCAGGGTGTCCCAGGCGTGTGGGGGAGCCATTCCGACATGGATCAGCCCTCGTCCTTCTGGGCGGACTCCTCGGACACCTCGGGCCCCCGCACGGACAGTCGGTCGGGGTCCAGGTGTGCGGCGACTGTGGGCGCGCGGCGGCTCCGGGGATGTCCCAGGTGTTCGCGCGCCTAGACTTGCCGAAGCTGCGCATCGAGGACTGGAGGTTGGCGTGGGACTGCTCGATGCCATCGACTCGCCGGCGGACCTGCAGGCGATGCGCGCGTCGCAGCTGCCCGCGCTGGCCGGGGAGATCAGGGCGTTCCTCGTCGACCGTGTCAGCCGCACCGGCGGTCACCTCGGGCCGAACCTCGGGGTGGTCGAGCTGACCATCGCGCTGCACCGGGTCTTCGACTCTCCTCAGGATGTCCTGCTCTGGGACACGGGCCATCAGGCCTACGTCCATAAGATCCTCACCGGGCGCCGCGATGCCTTCGACGGACTGCGGCAGGCCGGCGGGCTGTCGGGCTACCCCTGCCGCGCCGAGAGCGTCCACGACGTGATCGAGAACTCCCACGCCTCCACCGCGCTGGCCTACGCCGACGGGATCGCCCGCGGCTTCGAGCGAGCCGGTTCGTTGGGCAGCCGGCACGTGGTCGCCGTCGTCGGCGACGGCGCCCTGACCGGTGGCATGGCCTGGGAGGCGCTGAACAACATCGCCGACTCCGACCGCCAGGTCATCGTCGTGGTCAACGACAACTCGCGCTCCTACTCCCCGACGATCGGCGGACTCGCCCGCCACCTGGATTCGCTGCGGTCCTCAGGGGGTTACGAGCGATTCCTCGACTGGGGGCGCGGTGTCCTGGACCGGACACCCATCGTCGGCGGGCCCATCTTCGACGCCCTGCACGGCATGAAGAAGGGCGTCAAGGACATGGTCGCGCCACAGGGGATGTTCGAGGACCTGGGCATGAAGTACCTGGGACCCGTGGACGGTCACGACATCGCCGCCACGGAAGCCGCGCTGCGGGCCGCGCGAGGCTTCCCCGGGCCCGTCCTGGTGCACGCGATCACTCAGAAGGGCCGAGGCTACGAGCACGCCGAGAACGACGAGGCGGACCGGTTCCACGGCGTGGCGGTCATGGACCCCGACACCGGGATACCCGTCAGCGACCCGGGCGCGACGTGGACCGCTGCCTTCGCCGACGAGCTGGTCACGATCGGTGACGAGCGGCCCGACGTCGTGGCGATCACGGCTGCGATGGCCGGCCCCACAGGCCTCGACCAGTTCGCCGCCGCTCATCCAGACCGGATGTTCGACGTCGGCATCGCAGAGCAGCACGCCGTGGCTGCCGCGGCCGGGATGGCCTTCGCGGGCCTGCATCCGGTGGTGGCCCTCTACTCGACGTTCCTGAACCGGGCCTTCGACCAGGTGCTCATGGACGTGGCCCTGCACCGCGCCGGAGTGACGTTCGTGCTGGACCGAGCGGGGGTCACGGGGGATGACGGCGCCTCCCACAACGGCATGTGGGACCTGTCCCTGATGGGATTGGTGCCGGGCATCCACACCGCGGCCCCCCGCGACGAGACAACGCTGCGCCTGGCCCTGCGTGCGGCGGTCGGCCACATCGGCGGTCCGAGCGTCGTGCGTTTCCCCAAGGGGCGCCTGCCCGACCCACTTCCCGCCATTCGCCGCAGCGGTCCCGTCGACATCCTGCACGAGGATCCAGGGGCGCAGGTCCTGCTGGTCGGCGTCGGTCCGATGGCGCACGTCGCCATGGCCTCAGTGGCGCTGCTGGCGCAGGCGAACATCCCTGTGGTGGTCGTCGCTCCGACGTGGATCCACCCCGTGCCCGCCGAGCTGGTCAGCCTCGCCGGGCGGATCGGGCGGTTCGTCTCGATCGAGGACAGCGGTGTCGTCGGGGGCTTCGGCGACGCCATGCGTGCGGCGGTCGCCGATGCCGGGCTGGAGGTGCCGAGTCGGCGCCTGGGCATCCCCCAGCAGTTCCTGGCCCACGCCACGCGAAGCGCCATCCTCGAGGAGATCGGCCTGACCGCTGCCGGCTGTGCTGGTGCTGCCGCGGCCCTGGTCGCATCGGCGGGGCTGCCCAGCCGCCAGGGTCCGGCGGCCATTGCGAACGCGTCCTGAGGACTCGGCACGTGACTGCGCTCTCGCGGCTGGCCGAGCTCACTGCCGTCCCGGGGTCAACTCTCAGTCCGCCCCGTGCAGACCACACCGATACCGCGCCGTGGCCGGGGCCCGGCTGTGCTCGTTCTGGGGGATGACCCACAGTGGTGGTGTTCGAGTGCTCCGGGGGGCGGTCTTGGTCGGGGTGTCGGCGCGGCGGCGCTTTCCGACGCGGACCTTGTCCCCGCTGACCCGCAGGCTCTCGGCCGTGGCTTCGATCGCGGCTTTGAACGCTGCGCCTTCCAGGGTGGGAAGGAACCCCTGGAAGCTCAGCCCACCGCTGATCCCGGTCCAGCTCAGGTGCCGCGCGGCGTGCTCGGCGCGTTCCGCCTGGTCGGGGTCCGGGGCCAGCTGATCGGGCACGATCCCGACCAGGCGCCGCGAACCCCGGGCATCCAACCCCGCCGAAAGGTCTCCGGTCCCTGGGGAGCGGGCTGGTTCGCACGGCCGCCTCGGAGCGGCCTCTTGGCCCTGGTCTCGACAAGCTCGACCGACGGACCGCTGGTCGCGCCCGTCGACACCAGCGGTCAGAGCTCAGGCCGACTCGATCGCCGCGGCCAGGAGCGGCGCAGTCAGCCCGACCTGCCAGCTCCGGGCCCCGTTCTGGCGGAGCCACTGCGCCACGTCCTGCTCGGTGACAGCAGATGGGCCCCAGATCAACCGGCGCACGAGGTCGGGCTGGATCAGGTTCTCCACAGGGACCTGGAGCCTGTCGGAGACATCTCGCAGCTCCTCCCGGGCGCGGTCGAGCCGCTTGGCCGCGAGCGGATCGCGCTGGGCCCACTGTCGTGGGGGTGGCGGCCCGCCACCCCTGAGGGCGAAGGCCGGCAGCTGGGACTCAGGCAGTGCCCAGGCGTGGTCCAGCGCCCCTCCCCATGCCGCGCGGTGGCGGGCCGCGCCCCGCCCCTTGAACCCGGGCAGCGCCAGGAGCGCTCCCACGTCCCTGGGCTGCGCGACGGCCGCGGCCACGAGCGAGGAGTCCGGGAGCAGCCGCCCAGGGGCCATGTCCTTCTCTCGTGCGATCCGGTCACGCTCATGCCACAACCCCGCCACGATCGCCAGCGACCGTCGCCCGCGGGCCTTGTGCAGGCCGGAGGTGCGCCGCCATGGTTCCACTCGCGGCTCAGGCGCGGGCGCATCTCGGATGGCGGCAAACTCCTCCTGAGCCCAGCCCAGCTTCCCCGCTTCGTCCAGGGCCCGGCTGAGCTGCTCGCGCAGCTCGATGAGAACCTCCACGTCGAGGGCCGCGTACTCCAGCCACGCCTGGGGCAGGGGCCGAGTCGACCAGTCCGCCGCGCCGTGTCCCTTGCGAAGCGACTTGCCGAACACTGCCGCGACCATGGGGGCCAGCCCCACCCGCTCCATTCCGAGGAGCCGCCCGGCCAGCTCGGTGTCGAACAGGACGGATGGGTGCATCCCGAGCTCCGCAAGGCACGGCAGGTCCTGACTGGCTGCGTGCAGGATCCACTCCGGACCGGTCAGGACCTCGACCAGCGGGCTGAGGTCTGGGACCGCGATGGGGTCGATCAGGACGGTCCCGGCGCCCTCGCGGCGTGCCTGGATGAGGTAGGCACGCTGGCCGTAGCGGTACCCCGACGCGCGCTCGGTGTCCAGCGCGATCGGGCCGGTGCCACTTGCCAGTCGATCGGCGGCCTCGCCGAGGGCGTCCTGGGTCTCGATGACCGCGGGCAGCGGCTCGCGCAGCTCCAGCTCAGGCAGCTGCGGGGACTCGGCAGGCGGCTCGGTCACTGGCGCGACCGCATCGACACCTGCGGGCGCGTCCTCCCGCGAGCCCAGGGCGGACTGGGGCTCAGTGACGGCACTCACCCCGCCACGGTACGCCCGCGCGAGGATCGGTCCCGTCTCTCGCGGGGAGCCAGTGCCCGAGTTCTGCCGTTTCGTCGGTGATGTCTGGCCGTCGCGGGTCGACTTGGGGCCCACAGCCAGGGCACCCGGGAGGGCCTCCCGTGCCGTGTCGTCCCCCCGGCGTAGGTTTCCCACGTGCACCTCAAGAGCCTCACGCTGAAGGGCTTCAAGTCCTTCGCCGCCGCGACCACCCTGGTCTTCGAACCGGGCGTGACGTGTGTGGTGGGCCCGAACGGCTCGGGGAAGTCCAACGTCGTCGATGCCCTGGCCTGGGTGATGGGGGAGCAGGGGGCCAAGACGCTGCGCGGAGCGAAGATGGAGGACGTCATCTTCGCGGGCACCGCCGGTCGCCCTGCGCTGGGCCGCGCCGAGGTGGCACTCACCATCGACAACGCCGACGGCGCGCTGCCCATCGAGTACTCCGAGGTCACCATCTCCCGGGTCATGTTCCGGGCGGGCGGCTCCGAGTACGCGATCAACGGCACGCCGGCGCGCCTGCTCGACGTGCAGGAGCTGCTCAGCGACTCGGGGATCGGCCGGGAGATGCACGTCGTCGTCGGCCAGGGCCAGCTCGACCAGATCCTGCACGCAAGCCCGGAGGACCGGCGTGGGTTCATCGAGGAGGCCGGCGGCGTCCTGAAGCATCGCAAGCGCAAGGAGCGCGCCCTGCGCAAGCTCGATGCGATGTCGGTGAACCTCGCCCGGGTCTCCGACCTCGCCGCCGAGCTGCGTCGTCAGCTCACACCCCTGGGCCGGCAGGCAGAGGTGGCGCGGCGGGCCAACGTCGTCCAGGCCGACGTGCGCGATGCATCCCTGCGCCTGCTCGCCGACGAGCTGGCGGGCCTGCGGGAGCAGTACGCCGCCGAGCTGGCCGACGAGTCGGCCCTGCGGGAGCGCCAGGTCCTCGTATCGTCCGAGCTCGCCGGCCTGCGGGCACAGGAGGCCGTGCACGAGGCTCGCGCGGCTGCGGCCAGCCCCGCGCTGAAGGTCCAGGAACGGACGTGGTTCGAGCTTTCGGGCCTTCGTGAGCGGTTCATGGGCCTGCAGGGGATGGCCGCCGAGCGGGTCCGCAGTCTCGCTCCGGAGCCCGAGGACGAGCGGAGGGGCCGGGATCCCCAGGAGCTGGCAGCCGAGGGCGCCGCGTTGCGTGCCCAGGAGGTCACCCTCGTCGCGGCGGTGCGGGAGCGTCGCTGCGACCTGGACCTCGCCTCGGCGGCTCGGGTGGCGGCCGAAGCCGAGCTGGCCACCGAGGAGGCCCGGCTGCGGACCGCGACCCGGTCGGCGGCTGACCTCCGGGAGTCGGCGGCTCGTCGTGCCGGGCAGGCACATGCTGCTCGATCGCGAGTCGAGGCACGCACCAGCGAGATCGACCGGCTGCGCGGCCAGGTGACGGCCGCACGCCAGCGCGCGCTGACAGCCTCCCAGCAGTTCACGGCCCTGGAGGCGTCGATCGCTGGCATGGATGCCGGGGAGGTGGACCTGGACACCGGCTTCGAGGACGCCAGGGAGGCGCTCGCAGCGGTCGAGGCGCGCGTGCAGGAGCTCGCCGCGCGGGAGTCGGCGGCCGAGCGCGAGCGAGCTGGCTGGGCGGCGAGGATCGAGGCGCTGGCGCCCCTGGCCGCGGTCGCCGACGCCGGCGGGGCGCTGGCGGCTGGCGTGGTGGCCGGGGTCAGCGACACCCTTGCCGCAGCGATCCGCGTCGCACCCGGCTACGAGCAGGCGCTGGGTGCGGCCCTGGGTGCCGCTGCCGACGCTGCCGTGGCCACAGGCCCGGCGTCCGCGGAGGCGGCGCTGGCCTGGCTGGCGGACAGCGACGGGGGTCGGGCGACCGTCTTCGTGCCGGGGCTGGGGGAGACCGGCCGCGGCCGATGGCCTGACCTGCCTGCCCACGCCCGCTACGCGGTGGACCTGCTGACTCACGATCCCGCATGGGGCGGGTCGCTGGCGGCCGTGCTCGACCGCGTGGTGGTCGTCGACGGAGACGTGGCACAGGCCGTGGCACTTGCCCGGGCCGAGGCCAGCCTGCTGGTGGTGACCCGTGACGGCGACGTGGTGGGGCGGGGACTCATGGTGGGCGGATCGACGGGACCGCCCAGCAGGATCGAGGTCAGCGCTGCGCTGGAGGAGGCTCACGCCCAGGCCGAGCGAGTCGGCCACGACGTGCAGCGGCTGCGCTTCGAGCTCTCCGGGCTGAAGGACGAGCGCACGATGCTCGAGGCGCAGGTCAGCGAGGCTCTCGACCGCCTGCATGAGTCCGACGCCCGCATGGCCGCGATCGCCGAGCAGCTGGGGGCGCTGGGCCAGGCCGCCCGCGCGGCCACGTCCGAGTCCGACCGCCTGGAGCGGATGCTGCAGGCCTCGGAGGAGGCACTGGCGGCCGACCGAGTGACCCTGGCCGAGATCGAGGCGCACATCGCCGCTATCGGGCCCGACGCCGAGCAGCCGAAGGAGCCCGATCCGGACGCCCGCGACGCAGCCGCCCGTGGGGCCGAGACCGCACGGCGGGCCGAGACGGACGCCCGCCTGGCCCTGCGGACCGCGGAGGAAAGGGCCCGAGCAGCCACCGGGCGGGCCGAGCAGCTGGAGCGGGCTGCGGCATCGGCGCGCGCCGACCGGGAGGCCGGCAGCCGTCGTCGGGAGCGTCGAGCCGAGGCCGCAGCGGTGGCGCAGGCGGTCGGCCAGGCGACCGCACGCGCGCTGGCCCGCCTCGAGGTCTCGCTGACGGCGGCCGCGCAGAAGCGTGACCAGGCCGAGGCCGCCCGGTTGGCCGCCGACACCGAGCTCTCCGAGCTGCGCGCCCGGCTGCGGACGCTGAGCGTCGAGCTGTCCGACCTCACCGACGCGGTGCACCACGACGAGGTCGCGCGTGCCGAGCAACGGCTCCGGCTGGAGACGCTGGAGACCCGCGCGCTGGCGGAGTTCGGCGTGGAGCCGGACGCCCTTGTCGCCGAGTTCGGGCCGCACCAGCTCGTCGCGCCCTCATTGCGCGCAACGGGCGATGAGCCAGCTCCGGGGGAGCCAGAGCCCCAGCCCTACCCCTACGACCGGTCTCAGCAGGAGCGGCGGCTGCGGACCGCCCAGAAGGCCCTGGCCCTCCTCGGCCGGGTCAACCCGCTGGCGCTGGAGGAGTACGCGGCCCTGGAGGAGCGCCATCGGTTCCTCACAGAGCAGGTGGACGACCTCAAGCGATCCCGCAAGGACCTCCTCGATCTCATCGGCCAGGTCGACAACCGGGTCGAGGAGGTCTTCACCGCCGCCTTCGCCGACACCGCCGCCCAGTTCGAGCAGGTCTTCGCCCGGCTCTTCCCCGGAGGCGAGGGCAGGCTCGTCCTGACCGACCCCGCGGACATGCTCACCACAGGCATCGAGATCGAGGCAAGACCCCCGGGCAAGAAGGTCAAGAGGCTGTCCCTGCTCTCCGGCGGCGAGCGGTCGCTGACGGCCCTGGCCTTCCTCGTTGCGCTCTTCCAGGCCCGGCCCAACCCGTTCTACGTGCTGGACGAGATCGAGGCGGCCCTCGACGACGTGAACCTGGGTCGCCTGCTGGACGTGCTGACCGACCTGCGGCAGGACTCCCAGCTCATCGTGATCACTCACCAGAAGCGAACCATGGAGATCGCCGATGCCCTGTACGGGGTGAGCATGCGCGGCGACGGCGTCACGCAGGTCATCAGCCAGCGTCTGCGGGAACCGGTGCCGGTGGGCACCTGAGGCTCCTCTCGCATCGCGGGCGCGGGTGCCCCGGTGGATGGGCGCAGTGGAGCAGGGCACCCGTCGCCTGGGGCCTCGACCGACTTGGTCTGTCTCGACGGGCTCGACCTGCGGGGTCTTGAGGCCCGCTCAGCGCGACGCTCGGCTTGGGCAGGAGGGCGGACGCGGGCCGTGCCCCCCCCGGTTCTGGGAGAATGTCGCCACTGTCCCACCGGCGAGGTCGACTCACAGCCCGGCGGCGGCCTCGCTGGGCCGTCCTGCTGCGCCCGATTCGTGACGCGCCGGGAACACGAGCGAGGTCCCCCCGTGGAATCCGTCCTGCCCTTCCTGATCATCGCGTTCGCTGTGCTGGTCCTGGCCGTCGTCGGCGGCCTGACCCTCACCCGCAGCCGCCGCGCCAAGCCACCCGTCCTGCCTGGCGCGCCCGCGCCGACGGCTCCGCCGACCCAACCGATCCTGCCCGAGATCGAGGTCCCCGCCCCCACAGCGGGACGCCTGGTCCGCCTCCGGGCTCGACTGGCCCGCAGCCAGAGCGCCGTCGGACGGGCGCTGCTCACCCTGCTGTCCAGCGACTCGATCTCCGAGCAGGACTGGGAGGACGTTGAGACCCTCCTTCTCCAGGCCGACCTCGGAGTCGCCCCGACGACCCAGCTGGTCGAGCGGCTGCGTACTCGGGTGCGCGTCGAGGGCACCGCAGACGCGGCGGCCGTGCGCCAGATGCTCTCCGAGGAGCTGGTCGCACTGGTCGATCCGCACCTCGACCGCACCCTGGCCAGTCGCCACCAGGGGCGGCCCGCGGTCATCCTCGTGGTCGGGGTCAACGGCACCGGCAAGACCACGACGACGGGCAAGCTGGCGCGCGTGCTCATCGCCGATGGAGCCCATGTCGTCCTCGGCGCTGCCGACACGTTCCGCGCCGCCGCATCCGATCAGCTCCAGACGTGGGGCGACAGGGTGGGTGCCACCGTCGTGCGCGGGCCGGCGGGCAGCGATCCGGCGGCGGTCGCCTTCGACGCGGTCCGGGTGGGCCTGGAGACCGGCGCGGACGCCGTCCTCATCGACACAGCTGGCCGCCTGCACACCAAGGTCGGGCTGATGGACGAGCTGGGCAAGGTCAAGCGGGTCATCGAGAAGCAGGCGGCCGTCGACGAGGTCCTGCTCGTGCTCGACGCCACCACGGGGCAGAACGGCCTGAACCAGGCCCGCGTGTTCGCCGAGGTCGTCCACGTCACGGGGCTGGTCCTGACCAAGCTCGACGGCACCGCCAAGGGCGGGATCGTGGTGGCCGTCCAGCGCGAGCTGGGGGTCCCGGTCAAGCTCGTCGGCCTCGGCGAGGGACCCGACGACCTTGCCAACTTCATCCCCGAGGACTTCGTCAGCGCCATCCTCGGCAGCTGACCGGGCGCATGACCCAGGGGATCGTCACCAGCGCAGGCGCGGCGCCGGTACGCGCTGCCCGCGCGCTGCACCTGGCGAAGAACCGGCGCGCCACCGGGCGCCTCCTGGCCGAAGGACCCCAAGCGGTCGGCGCGGCCCTGGCCGTGGGCGTCGTGGAGCAGCTGCTCGTCGGGGCCTCCCAGCAGGATCGCCGTGCCGACCTGGTCGAGCAGGCCAGGGCGCAGGGCCGCGCCGTCCTCGTCCTGGCCGACGACCTGCTCGCCTCGCTGGTCGCGGCCGAGACACCCCAGGGCGTCGTGGCCGTCTGTCGCTGGGCCCCCGGGGAGCTGTCGGGCTGGCTCGGCGGGTCGGAATCGGGCGTGCCCGACCTGGTCGTCCTGGCCCACGAGATGGCCGACCCGGGCAACGCCGGAGCGCTCATCCGCGTCGCCGACGCCGTGGGTGCCAGCGCGGTCGCCCTCTCGGCGCGCAGCGTGGACCCGACGAACGCCAAGGCGGTGCGGGCCAGCGCCGGCTCGCTGTTCCACCTGCCCGTGCTGGCCGCCGGCCCGACTCCGGACGCTGTGGCCGTCCTGCGCGCTTCGGGGATGCGAGTACTGGCCGCCGACGTGGGGGAACGCTCCATCGACCTGTTCGCCGCCGAGCGGGGTGGGCTGCTGGCCGGACCTGTGGCCTGGGTGTTCGGCAACGAGGCGCACGGCCTTCCCGACGAGATCCTGGAGCGCTGCGACGACATCGTCCGCATCCCGATCCTGGGTCACGCCGAGAGCCTGAACCTGGCGACCGCCGCCGCGGTCTGCCTCTACGCGGTGGCCCGCCAGCGCCACGCTGCGCCCCGGGTTTGACGGGTCCCCGGTCGAGCCTGTCGAGCCCCCGCCGGTCGAGCCCGTCGAGCCCCCGCCGGTCGAGCCCGTCGAGCCCCCGCCGGTCGAGCCCGTCGAGCCCCCGCCGGTCGAGCCCGTCGAGC
>CAZWXF010000002.1:0-52364 GCA_964638055.1 uncultured Bifidobacteriaceae bacterium
GGCAGGTGGCTGACGAACGGGGACGGCGAGCCCGTGGGGTGGGGCGCGGCCGACTGCCTGTCGACCCCGGCGACGAAGACCGTCGTCACGAAGGCGAAGGCCGGCAAGCCCGCCAAGCGCAAGCGCGTCGTGAACTCCCTGAACGGCTGCAGCAAAGGCTCGCTGAAGGGCAAGGTCCCGGTGACGTCCACGGGCCAGTGGCTGAACCGCAAGAGCCCGATCAGCGGCGGCCGGCTCAAGGTCCAGATGTCGTGCCCGGTCGCGCCCAAGTACAACTCGGTGACGAAGAACTGGGCCGTGCTGTGCATCCGCAACGACATCTTCACGCACCACAAGACGCTGCTGGTCAACGGCGCCATCTGGGGCACGGTGCAGAAGTACGTGATGTCCGGGTCGGCGAACTGGTCGTCGCCGGGCCTGCGAGCCTCCGATGAGGTGATCACGGAGATCTCCCAGGCAGGACGCCTCTACGACCAGTACCTGTCGAACTACGAGTACCTCAAGAAGGTTGTCGCCAAGAACTCGAAGAAGAAGAAGAAGAAGAGCAAGAGCGCCGCGGTCTTCGCCCTCGACATCAACGGCGGCCGTCCGCTGGACGTGCGTGGGATGACCGACGAACAGCTTGCCGGCCAGGCAGGCTAGGCAGGCGCAGGGTCATGGAACAGGGCCCCGGGTGTGGCGCAGGCGCCGACCCGGGGCCTGTTCGCTGCACCGCTGGCTTGTGCGACCCGGCTGGCGGCCATTCGGGCCAGACTCCCGACCGCCCACACTCAGCGCAGTGCTGAGCACGGCCGCGGGCAGGGACGGGAGTCCGAGGCGCTGGCTCAGCGCGAGGGGGAGCGCGGACTCACTCTGCGACGGGAGGGGCGAAGAAGCCGATCAGCGCTGCCGTGATCGCCCTGGCCAGGTCGTCCCGGCCAAGGGGGTCGGCCAGACGGGAGGCATCGTCGGGGTTGGTGAGGTAACCCAGATCCAGGTGCACGCAGGGCATCCGCGTGAGGCGCAGCAGGTCCCACGTCTTGGGATGCGCTCCGCAGGAGAGCACGCCGCAGCGGGCGTGGATCTGGTCGATGAGCAGCTCAGCCAGCGCGCGTCCGGCAACGGATGAGCCGCGCCCGAGCAGCGTGCCGAAGTAGAAGGCGGCCACTCCGTTGGCAGCGGGGTTCGAGTGCGAGTCGCAGTGCAGCGACACGACAACATCGGCTTCCACGTCGTTGGCGATGGTCGCCCGCGCCGACTCGTCGAACGAGGTGCGCCCTGGCTGCGCCGGCCCGATGACGAGCACGGTCGTGCCGAGCGCTGAGAGTCGTCCCTCGACCCGGGCTGCGACGTCCGAGGCGATCTCCTGCTCCGACAGGCTCGCCGTCGAATGGCTGCGGGCGACCAGGTCCGGACCGGCGTCGAGCAGGACCACCTTGTGGGTCACGCCGGTGCGCAGGACGTCGAATGCCTGCTCCTCCCGCAGGGCGGCCGACGCGCCTCCGATGATCGTGCGGTTGAGCCGTGAGAGGGCGCGGAACACCTCGGGCCCCGCGGTGCCGTCCGCGCTCAGACCGGTGTTGAGCTGGAACTCGCGGATGGCGTGGTCGGTCGCTCGTCCGAAGATCCCGTCGGCCCGGCCGGGGGAGAAGCCGAGCTCGGTGAGCCGCTCCTGGAGCTGGAGGACATCATCGCCCACCATCATGTGGCCGGGTCGGTAGGTGAGCACCCGGTCACCGAGGCGCCAGCGGGCCTCCTCGAGTCTGAGGAAGGTACGCGGACCAACGATCCCGTCCACGGCGATGCCCCGGTCCTGCTGGAACTGGCGGACCGCTCGGTCGACGGCGTCGTCGAAGGTGTCCCCAGCGCCTTCGGGCAGCAGCCCGAGGCGGTGGAGCCGGGAGCGGATCTCGGCGATCGCAGGACCGCGATCACCCAGGCGATGCAGCGTCGCTGAGGAGCTGGTCTGGCTTCGCACCGCCGGTCAGATGAAGTCGGCGAGATCGCGCAGCAGGGCTGCCTTGGGTTTGGCTCCGACGATCTGCTTGACGACGTGCCCGTCCTTGAACACGTTCAGGGTGGGGATCGAGATGATCCCGTAGTCCGAGGCTGCCTTGGGGTTCTCGTCGACGTTCAGCTTCACGATGGTCAGCTTGTCACCGTGGAGTGCCGAGATCTCCTCGAGGATCGGGGCGACCAGCCGGCACGGTCCGCACCAGGCCGCCCAGTAGTCCACGAGGACCGGCTTGTCCGCGGCCAGGACATCCTGGGCGAAGCTGGCATCCGTGATTGTCTTGAGGCTCATCAGCACTCCTTGGTGTGGCGTGGGCTCGGGTCAGGCGGTGGCGACGAGCTCGTGCATGCGTTCGGTGAGGAACCTCTGGGCGTCCAGCGCGGCAGCACATCCGGAGCCGGCGGCGGTGATGGCCTGGCGGTAGATGTGGTCGACCAGATCGCCTGCCGCGAAGACACCCGGGATCGGGCCGTCCGGTCCGACGGCCTGGGTGGTGCCGGGCATGACCAGCACGTACCCCTCGGGGTCGAGGCTGACCTGGCCGCGGATCAGCTCGGACCGGGGATCGTGGCCGATCGCCACGAACAGGCCGGTGATGGCCAGGTGTCGGGTCTCGCCCGAGGAGGCATCCGCGAGGGTGACTCCCGAGACCCTCTGATCGCCGTGGATGGCAACGACCCGGCTGTCCCACTCGAAACGGATCTTCGGGTTGGCCAGCGCTCGCTGCGCCATGATCGGGCTGGCGCGCAGGGCGTCGCGCCGATGGATGACCGTCACGGAGCTGGCGAACTTGGTCAGGAAGGTCGCCTCTTCGACGGCGGAGTCCCCTCCCCCCACGACCGCGATGTCCTGGCCCCGGAAGAAGAACCCGTCACAGGTGGCACACCAGGAGACGCCGTGGCCGCTGAGACGCTTCTCGTCGGACAGGCCGAGCTCGCGGTAGCCCGATCCCATGGCCAGGATCAGCGAGTGAGCCAGATGGGTCCGACCCTCGCCGTCCACGACCGACTTGATCGGTCCGGTGGCGTCGATGGCTGTCACGTCGTCGGTGACCAGCTCGGCTCCGAACCTCTCAGCCTGTCCCCGCATGTTGGCCATCAGGTCCGGTCCCATGATCCCCTGCGGGAAGCCAGGGAAGTTCTCGACCTCGGTCGTGTTCATCAGGGCGCCCCCGGATGTCACAGAGCCCTCGAAGACCAAGGGCTCGAGCGCCGCGCGCCCGGCGTAGATCGCGGACGTGTACCCGGCGGGGCCGGATCCGACGACGATCACGTTGCGAACCTCGGCCACGTCCCTACCTCTCCTGCGACGGCATCGTGCATGTGGACCAACATCGTAGGCACGTGCCGGATTCCCGGCGTGCCCACCACCCTGCGCCCGGGGCTCGGCTCAGCCGGTGACCGCAACCTCGCGGATGCCGCCGCGCCATCCACCCTCGACGGTGGGCAGGCTGGTCAGCCAGACCAGCACGTACCGCGCGGGGCGGGGGGCGGCCGCAGCCACCTCGACCTTCTCCCCTGCCGAGGTCGCCTGCCCGAGCAGTGCGTACTGTCGAGGGTCGGACGTCGCCTGGTCGCTGGTCAGGACCTGCAGGTCCGTCCCGGTCCCGACCAGAGCGAGCTGGACGTGCCCCACGGGCTGGGGCGCGCCGAGGTCCACGAGTAGGCCGACACCGGACTTGCCGTCCATCTTGTCGTCGTAGTAGGTCACGGTCCGCCACGCCGTGTTCATGTCGCCGTCGTGGGCCAGCGGCACCCAGCTGGGGTTCTCGGTCTGGTTTCCGAGGGGATCGAAGTCGCCCGCGCCCGCGATGGGGTAGGGCGTGAGGGCCACGGGCGACGGGGTCGGACTCGGTGTCGGGGCCGCCGGGGTTGTGGTTGAGGTCTGGGCCGCAGAGCCGCCGGCGTCGATGACCGTCGGGGTCGGAGCCACGACGCGGGACACCAGCCATCCCAGACCCAGCAGGACGAGCAGGATGCCCAGGGCGGCGATGAACCTGGGCAGGAGCGCCTCGGCATCGTTGTTGGCAGGACGCGGACCTCGTGCCAGATCGGTCAGGCACTCCGCCAGCGCCGATGCGGCCTGGCCCGCGGATGTCAGCCGGGGGCGCCCGCGCGGCGCCACGATGGTGCAGACCGTGCGGGCACACACGTCGTCAAGGGCCTCGGGGATGTCCGCGAGCAGCCGTGACGGGGGCGGGACGTGGCCGGCGACCTGGGGGGCGGGCACCATCCCGGGGATGTCGTCCGGCCAGCGCGTCGTCAGGCAGGCGAACAGGATCGACCCGATCCCGTGCAGGTCGGCACGCACAGGGTCGGAGCCGGCGATCGGCTCGAGCCCGGCGAGGACCGCGTCGATCCCGAGCCCCGTGATCCTGACCTCCCCATCCGGGCCGATGATCACATTGTCGGGTCGCAGGCGGCCGTGGGCGATGCCGCGGGCATGGGCGATCTCGATCCCGCGCGCGACCTCATAGGCGATACGGGCGGCCTCGGCGGCGGGCAGGGGCTCCTGCAGATGGTGGGCCAGGACCTCGCCGGGCGCCCATTCGGTGATCACGACGATCTCATCGCTGGTGGCGAAGACGTCCAGGATGCCGACGAGCCGCCTGTCCTCGACCGTCGCCGCGGTGCGGGTCGCCGCCTTGAGATCCTCGAAGAGGTCGTCGTCGCGTGGGATGACCGAGCATGTGACCTCACGGCGCAGCGCGGAGTCGACCGCCCGCCACACCTGGGCCCCGTCGCGGCTGTCCACGAGGTCGACGAGGGTGAACCGCCCGATGCGGCGATTCCTCTCGACCGTGCTCGCCTGGTCGCTCACGGCGCCCATGCTAGGCCAAGAGGCTCGCGGTGAGGCCTGCGCCGCGCGATCCTGCCCTGCGCCTCTCGAGCCGCCCTGCCGCACGGGTGTCCCTGGGACGCCAGTCCCGCTGTCGCGCGCTGTCCCAGGTCAGCGTCCCACCTTCCGGCGAATGAGGGAGATGACGTCCCAGACCTCATCGATCCGCAGTACCCGGGCGACGATGACGTAGGTCACCAGACCGACGACCCCGCCGAGTCCGAGGGTCAGCAGCTGGTTCCACCGCGAGTCCCACACGCTGCCCAGGACGTGGTCCATGACGAGGTAGACGCCCACGGTCACCAGCCCCACGACGAATCCGGCTGCCAGCATCCGGGCGATCGCCAGCCACGTCCTGCGTGTCTGCATCTCGGGGATCCGGCGTCCCAGGACGGGCCACGCGACGACCATCATCGCCCAGTAGGTCAGCCCCAGGGCAAGGCCGATGGCCGGAACCTTGTACTGCGTCGGGACGAGCACGAAGAGCCCGATCGACAGGAACACGTTGATGGAGTTGAGCACCAGCGACAGCAGGAAGGGGGTCTTGGTGTCCTCCATCGCGTACCAGCCCCGCAGCAGGATGAAGTAGATCGAGAAGGGCACGAGGCCCAGCAGCATCCCGATGACGGTCAGGCCGATCTGGAACGCCGAGTCCATCCCGGCCGCGCCGTATCCGAAGAGCAGCCCGGCCAGCAGCGGGGCCAGTGGGATGAGGACGGCGGTGATCGGCACGACGAGTGCGGTGACCGTGCGGATGGTCTCGGCCAGCGTGCGCCCCATCGCGGCGAACTGGCGGGCGTGGGCCACCGCGCTCAGGCCGGGCAGGAGCGCGGTCACCAGGGAGACGGTCACGATCGAGTGGGGCAGGAAGAAGATGAGATAGGCCTTCTGGTACGTCGTGATGCCGGCGGCCGGCAGGCCCTCCTGCTGGGCCATCACGTTGGCGGTCGTCGCCAGGCGGCTGTGCACGATGAAGGAGACCTGGTTGGCGGCCAGCAGTCCCAGCGTCCAGAGGGCCAGGGATCCCGTACGCCCCAAGCCCCAGCCGCGCCAGTCGAAGCGCGGCCGGAACCGGTAGCCCGACGACCTCAGGGACGGGATCAGGATCAGCGCCTGGGCGGCCACGGCGATCGTCGATCCGACGCCGAGCCACGCGGTCTGCTCGGGGGTCAGCGTCCCGCCCGCGGTGGCCGCCGGGCCGGCCACGGCCAGGAAGGACGTGAACACCGCGATCGAGACGACGTTGTTGGCGATCGGGGCGAACATCGGCGGACCGAACCGGCCTCGGGCGTTGAGGACCTGGGACAGCAGGGTGAACAGCCCATAGAAGAACACCTGGGGCAGGCAGTAGCGCGCGAAGGTGACAGCCAGGGAGAACTGCTCCTCGGTGTACTGGGGCGAGGCGTAGATCGACGTGAGCCAGGGGGCCACCATGATCGACAGGACCGTCAGGACGACAAGGACGACGCAGGTCAAGGTGATCAGACGGTCGGCGAAACCGTCGCCGCCGTCGGAGTCCATCCGAGCCCGTCGCACCAGCTGGGGCACGAAGATGGCGTTCATCGCCCCGCCCACGGTCAGCACGTAGACCGCGTTCGGGATCGAGTTGCCGACCGTGAAGATGTCCGCGACGATGCCCAGTCCCAGGGCTGCCGTCATGGAGATGTCACGCAGCAGGCCGGTCGCCCTGCTGATGAGCGTGCCCACGGCCATCAGGGCGCCTCGGCCGAGGAGCTCTGACTGCTCGGGGCTGGCGGGCACGAACTCCTGCGCGGGCTGGTCGAGGGTGGTGTCCGGCTCCTCGTCGCCGGGTTGGGCAGGAAGTTCAGTCATGGGACTCCTTCGTGCGGTTCCCGGAGCCCTTGCCGCCCGTACGCCGGGCTCGCCGTACCGCATGGACGACGACGGCGATGACGAGGAACGCCAGGGACGCGCGGACCAGGACGCGGGCCGCTCCTGCGTACGCCGCTGACTCCACGACCAGGACGGCGGGCTTGCCGAACGGCTCCCCGGCTGCGTCGACGATCGTGATGTCCACCTGGATCGGACCCCCGGAGGCCACCTGCGCGGTCACCTCGAGGGACGTGCGTCGACCGGCGTCGATCCGCACCGGTGGCAGGGGATCGGCGAGGAACAGCTGGGCGGGGGTGGACGTCAGGGTCAGGCCCACGGTCACGGGCAGCGGCCCGGCGTTCTCGATCGTGACCGGGATCGTCCCGGAGGTGCCCGAGACCGTCACCGAGCCGCTGGAGATCACCTTGATCGAGCGCAGGAAGTCGTCCACCTGAGCGTCGATGGCCTCGATCAGCTGCCCCGCCACCTGCGTGTTGGTGCGGAAGTACCCGCCCATCGCCCGCGTCGGGGCGCGTGAGGCATCCGCCGGCATGTCGTCCGGATCGGACAGGACTCGGCTGTACTCGCCGAGCCCCTCGAACTGGCTGTGCACGCTCGCCACGTATGACGTGCTCAGCTCGTCGGCCCGCAGGGCGTCGGTGTAGGTGGCGAGCGACCGGGCGACCGTGCTCGGCTCGCGCGCCAGGGCTGCCGAGACGGGCGTAGGGACCACCCACGGCGGGTCGGAGAGGGCGCCCAGGACCATGTGCGCGGCGGCGGCGGAGGGCGTCCACGCCTCCGGCGGGCTGACCACCAGGAGGCGCTGGGTGGCCGGCAGCTCGCTGACCGTCACGAGGGTCTCGGCCAGGAGCCGCTGCCGGGCGCGGGTCAGGTCTGCCGGCGACTGCATGGGCATCGCCAGGGTGTCGCTCACCGGGGAGTCGGCCAGCAGTGCGGGCAGCGAGGCTCCGGCCGCCGGGATCGCGACGTTGCCGCTGGGGGTGAAGGTCGTGGGAGGTGCCGTCGGATAGGCGCGATCCCACAGCACCACACCCGCCACCCCAGCCTCGGCCAGCGCATCCAGCGTCGGCTGGTCCAGGAACCCGCCAGGAGCCAGGACGACCTCGTTCGCGGCGTCCAGCTGCAGCACGGACGAGACGGTCCGGCGGGCTTCGGGCCGCTGGGCCAGGATCGTGGAGAGGACCTTGCCACGCCGCGCGGCCGCCACATCCGGGTTCCCGTAGATGCTGATGGTGGCCTGCGAGCCGCTTCGCGACACGATGCTGTCGAGGCTTCTCAGCCAGGTCTCTGCTTCCGCGGAGCGGGTGCCGGCAGTGGTCGTGTCCCCGACGCGGACCTCGTAGCCGGCGGACATGTCCGCGGCTGCCTCGACGAGCTCTGGGTCGATGAGCAGGGTCGCCACATCTGCGGGGTGCTCGGCGGACGCGGCGACGAGGTTGTCCAGTCGGCCGGCCTTGGACATGTCCACGGCCAGATCGTCGCTGAGCAGGACACCGGATGCGTCACGCTCGGGGCGCCCCGTCAGGGGCCAGAGGGTCGTCAGCAGCAGCGGCTGGGCTGGATGGTCCTCGGGCCACCAGGGCAGCAGGGTGCGGTCGAGGTCCTGGGCGACCACGCCGGAGCCGGTGCTTGCGCGTGCCTCGACGCCCAGCACGTAGGCGCCGGACGGTCCCAGACCCAGGTCGTCGACGGCGACCTTGAGCGTGAAGGAGGCGGACTCGCCGGGCGCCAGCTCCGTCGAGATGCTCTGCGTGACGCCTGCCAGCGGATTGCCGTACCGAGTACTCGTCCCGCTGACGAGCACCGCCGCGATCTCCGATCGGTTGGGCAGGGGCGTGCTGGACAGGCGCAGCATCACCGAGACGTCGCGGGCGGCGACAGCGGAGACGTTGCCGACGGTCCCGCGCAACGTCACGTCGTCGTCGAGCTCGGGGACGTCCGGGCTCACGTCGACGATCTCGACCCGCAGGTTCCCGGCACCGATGGCCGGGCGGTCAGCCGACTTCGTCCTCGGCTTGCCCTGACCGACGGCGGGGCGGTTCCCCGGAGCAGCCCCCGGCTGGGCCGCGGCAAGGCCTGTTCCCGGCCCTGCGGTGGCCGGAGGGAGAGTGAGGACGAGGGGGGCCACGAGGGTCGCGATGCTCGCGAGGAGCAGACGGGCGGGCCGGCTCACCTCACACCCGGGACGATCGCGGCCACCTTCTCCACCAGTCGTCGCTCGTCGCCGTACGCCAGGCGGCGGGACACCTGGTCGAAGGGCACCCATTCGACGGCCTCCACCTCGATGTCCTCGTCGGAGAGCTCGCCGCCGACGGCCTCGATCACGAAGTGGTGAACGGTCTTGTGTATCCGCTTGTCCTCGACGATGAACCAGAAGTCGATCACGCCCAAGGGGGCGACGATCCGACCGACCAGGCCGGTCTCCTCGTTGACCTCGCGCAGGGCCGCCTCCTCCGGGGTCTCGCCCGCCTCGACGTGGCCCTTGGGCAGGCTCCAGAGGAGCCGGGAGCGCCGGTCGTGCCGGGCGATGAGCGCCACTGCCGGAGGCTTGGAGGTGAGATCGAGGACGACGCCACCGGCTGAGGTCTCCTCCACGCGGGGCAGGCGCCGACCACGGAACCCCGGCGCGCGCACCTTGCGGGCGCCGCGTCCCGCCGCCATGAGGCTTGCGGGGTTGGGGAAGAGCCTCCGACCGGGCGACTCGGCCGTCTTGGCCTTGTCGCTCGCCGACTCGTCAGCGTCCCGAGCGCCCGCGTCGGCGTCCGCTGCCGGTTCGCGGGGATCCGCCGGGTCGGTACGCGGACCGGGTCCCGGGGTGCCCTTCGACGAGTTGGCAGGATGGTGGGGCCGCGGCAGGGTGCCCGGGGTGGGGGTGCTGGCGCTCCCGACCGCGGGGATCACCTGCGGCTGCGCCATGCCATGCTCCTCGATCGTCGGAGGAGCTGTCGTCGCACCGCCCTTGTCGGCGGCATCCTCGGTCCGCCCGGGGCTGGGGTCCTGGCGTGGGTGACGCAGGTCGGCCGGTGTGGGGATGCGAAGGCGGCGACCCTCGCGCCGCGCGGGCAGCGCGCGGTCAGGGTCCTCGGCCATGCCGGTCAGGATAGCGGCCACGTAGGCTAACGGCCCGTGCCTGCGCATCCCCCACGCGCCGCGCTGGAGGCTGCCAGCCGGTCGGCGATCGACGCCCTCCTCCAATCGCGCCCGCAGCTCATGGAGCTGGCCGGCAGGATGTCCGCTGCCGGGCATGAGGTAGCGCTGGTGGGGGGATCGGTCCGCGATGCCGTGCGCCTGGGCAGGGCCGCTGACCTGGACCTGGCCACCTCGGCGCGCCCCAAGGAGACGCTGGCAGTGCTCGCCGGGTGGGCCGAGGCGACGTGGGACATCGGGATCGAGTTCGGCACGGTCGGGGCGCGTCGGGGGGGCGAGTCCTTCGAGATCACGACCTATCGGGCCGATGCCTACGACAGGGCAACCCGCAAGCCCGCAGTGTCCTATGGGACATCGCTCCTCGAAGACCTGGGACGGCGAGACTTCACGATCAACGCGATGGCCGTCCGACTGCCCGATGCGACGTTCGTGGACCCCTTCGACGGACTGGCCGACCTGGCTGGGAAGGTCCTGCGCACGCCGGCCACGCCACAGGAGTCCTTCGCCGACGACCCGCTGCGGATGATGCGGGCCGCGCGGTTCGCCGCACAGCTCGGCGTCCAGCTGGCACCCGAGGTCGCGGCGGCGATGACGGGAATGGCCGAACGGATCACCATGGTCTCGGCAGAACGGGTCCGCGACGAGCTGGCGAAGCTTCTCCTCGCGGCGGGCCCCCGTCCCGGTCTGGCGCTGCTCGTCGACTCGGGCCTTGCCGACCATGTCCTGCCCGAGCTGCCCGCGCTGCGCCTGGAGATGGACGAGCACCACCGCCACAAGGACGTCTACCAGCACTCGCTGACCGTCCTGGAGCAGGCCATCGACCTGGAGCAGTCCCACGACCCCGCGACCGGACCCGACCTCGTGCTGCGACTGGCCGCACTGCTGCACGACGTCGGCAAGCCGCGGACGCGTCGCTTCGAGGGCGGGGGCCGGGTCAGCTTCCACCACCACGAGGTCGTCGGGGCCAAGATGGTCCGCAGGCGGCTGACCGCGCTGCGCTTCCCACGAACGGTCGTCGAGGACGTGTCGAACCTCGTCGAGCTGCACCTGCGCTTCCACGGCTACGGGCAGGGAGGGTGGACCGACTCGGCCGTCCGCAGGTACGTCCGGGATGCCGGGGACCAGCTCGTCCGGCTGCACAAGCTGACCCGTGCTGACTGCACCACGCGGAATGCTCGCAAGGCCGCGGCCCTGCGGCGGACCTACGACAGCCTCGAGGTACGGATCGCCGAGCTCGCCTCGGCCGAGGAGCTGGCAGCCATTCGGCCGGACCTGAACGGCGAGCAGATCATGGCCGTGCTGGGGATCCCGCCGGGACCCGACGTCGGTCGCGCCTACCGCTGGCTGCTGGAGCGCCGTCTGGATGAGGGTCCCCTGGGGCAGGACGCCGCCGAGAGCGAGCTGCGGGCGTGGTGGGCAGCCGATCACCCCGACGGACCCCAGCATCCCGAGCCGCGGCCGGCCGGCTGACTGCCCGGGCGCGTCCCGAGGGCCCGCGCCTCCCCTGGGATGGCCCTTCGCTGAGGTTGAATGCGAGGCGGGTCGGTCCACCGTGGGACCGGGATCGTCGAGGAAGGTGCCCGTGCCAGCCACCCCGTCCCGCGCTCGCGACGGGTCCCACCCGTCCGCCCCTGCTGCGGGGCAGCGCCCGGCGCGCTCGGGACGCCCGCCACAGGGTCGGGGACGTCCGGGGCTGCCTCGCCTGCCGGGGCTGGACGGGCTGCGGGCCGTCGCCGTGGCCGCGGTCGTGCTCTATCACGGCGGCGCCGGGTGGCTGCCCGGCGGATTCCTCGGCGTGGACGTCTTCTTCGTGCTCTCCGGGTTCCTGATCACCTCGCTGCTGCTCGTCGAGCTGGAGTGCTCGGGCCGGGTCTCCTTCCTCGTCTTCTACGCCCGCCGCGCCCGCCGGCTCCTCCCCGCGCTGCTGGTGACCCTCGCCCTGTGCGCGCTGCTGGCCGCGACGGTGGCGAACGACGTCGCCACCGGCTATCGGCGGGATCTGCCCGGGGTCCTCCTCTACGTCGCGAACTGGCAGTCGATCCTGACCCAGGCCTCGTACTTCGAGTTCATCGGCCGCCCGGGCCTGCTCCAGCACCTGTGGTCCCTGGCGGTGGAGGAGCAGTTCTACCTCATGTGGCCGGTCGTGGCCGTCCTGCTGTTCCGGTGGCGCGGCGCGCGGCTGGTCGGCTGGGTCGCACTGGGCGGCGCGCTGCTGTCAACGGCCCTCCTGGTCGCCGGCGGAGTCGCTTGGCGCATGCCGGTCGCCGCTGATCCCAGTCGGCTCTACTTCGGCACCGACACGCACACGATGGGGATACTGCTGGGGGCGGCGCTGGCCGTGCTCTGGCGACCCGGGCGCACGCGGGCACACCTCGCGCGGGGTCCGCAGGCCGTGATCGGCGGGGCTGGACTGCTCGCTCTCCTGGGCCTGGTGGTGTGCTTCGCCCGCCTGGGGGAGTACTCGACGTTCCTCTACCGCGGTGGCTTCCTCGTCGTGGCCGCCCTGTCGGCCGTCGTGGTGGCCGCGGCGTCCCATCGCGGCGCGGTGTTCGGTCGCGTGCTGGGAATCCGGCCCCTGCGCTGGATCGGGCTGCGCTCGTACGGGATCTATCTGCTGCACTGGCCCCTGTTCGTCGTCACTCGCCCGGGCACGGACATCCCGCTGGCGGGGGCGCCGGCGACGGTGCTGCGAATCGCGGTCCTGCTCGCGCTGGCAGAGCTGAGCTATCGGTACGTGGAGCTCCCGGTCCGTCGGGGCGCGCTGGGTCGTGCCGTGCGCAGGCTGCCTGACCTGAGGCCGCACACGCCCGGCGTCTGGACGTCGGTGGCCGCCACGGCGGTGGCGGTCGTGGTCGTGTTCACAGGTGCCCGGGTGCTGACTGCCACCACACCTGTCGCGGCCAGCGGTGCGAGCGGTGCCGTCGGCGAGGCCGCGGCGGATCCCGCCAGCGGCGTCCTGCCATGGCCGGGCCCGGACATCGCCTTCCTCAGCGGCCTGGCCCGCGGCGAGCCCTGGGCGGTGGACGAGCGTGCGCGACGCTCCGGCAGGCACGAGCCCATCGTCTCGGCCTTCGGGGACTCCGTGCTGCTGGGCGCGGCGGGGGCGCTGCAGAAGGAGGGCCTGCTGCTGGACCTGCACGCGAAGGTGGGCAGCCAGGCTGAGGCCGTGGGCGAGCTGATCTCCTCGCGGATGGCCGCGGGCAAGCTCCACGATCGGGTGATCCTTCACATCGGGGACAACGGGATCGTGTCCCGGACCGAGCTCACCGGCATGCTGGACGAGCTGTCCAGGGTGGGGCATGTGGCCATCACGACCGTGCGGGTCCCCCGACCCTGGATGGCCCCGAACAACGCCCTGATCAGGCAGGTCGCGGCATCCCGTGCCAACGTCCGCCTCGTCGACTGGGCCGAGCTGTCCCAGGGACACCCGACGTACCTGACCTCGGACGGCGTCCACCTGACCGCGGCGGGAGCCCGTGTCTACGCGGATGCGATGCGCGAGGCCCTGGGGCTGTCCAGGCCGCCTGACTGAGCAGGCGCCAGGGGGCATGCGGGATTTGGCCGGGTGCCCCCCGCCCGGCTACGATCAGCGGGCTGGTCGGCATCTTCGGGCCAGCGAGGCGCGAGTGGCGGAATAGGCAGACGCGCACGGTTCAGGTCCGTGTGTCCGTAAGGACATGGGGGTTCAACTCCCCCCTCGCGCACAGTGGTGAAGCGGCCTCTGGCCTGGGGATGCGTCCTTCAGGTCGGGGCCGTTCCTTTCATGGGTCCACATGTGGCTCTGCCGACGTTGCCCTCTGCCGACGTTGCCATGGGCGCGGATGCGTCGGGCCAGGGTGACCCCGTCCTCCCCCCTCGACCGCCGCCCCTGCCTGGACGCGCTGGGTTCGCGGATGGCTGCCTCGTGACGGGTCACGGCGACGAACATGAGCGATCCCTCATCGGGACCTCATCGCCGTGTAACGGCGGACCGCCATCGTTTCAAGCACGTCGGACGACAGGTCCGACCCCCAAGAGGGAGGAAAGAGATGGCGCGCTCCGCACTGTTCGCGGCGCTGGCCCCGGCTCGTCGTCGAGCCGCTGCCGGCAGCTCCAGCGACTCGTCCCGACCGAAGCGTCGGCGCAAGAAGAAGCGTCGCCGCAAGATCCGTCGTCGTCGTCGCAGCTCGTCGAGCTGACCTTGACCGTCAGCCGCGCGGGGGGCTCCGGAGACCACCCGGGGCCCCTCGCACGCGCCCGCACGCGGGTCCTGGCCTTCCTCCGCCCGGCCGCGGAGGGGGAGGGCCTTGTGGCGCTTGCCCCCCAGGTGGCGCTGCGCCGCACCCTGGCCCGGGTGGCTCCCCTGCTGCGTCCGCACCGCTGGGGGATCGTCGCGCTCTTGGCCGTGGTCGTGCTCCTGCCGGCCATCGAGGCCGTCGAGATCTGGCTGTTCCAGCGGGTCGTCGACGACGTCCTCGTCCCGATGTCGGTGCAGCCCCTGCTCGGACTGGCCGCCGCGTACGTGGGCCTGTCCCTGGCCAGCGGCCTGCTCGGCTGGGTCGACGAGTACGTCTCCACCTGGGTGGGCACCCGGATCTCGCTGGACGTGCGCCGCCAGATGCTGGCGCGGGTCCACCAGGCACCGGTGACCGTGGTGGACCGGGCCCGCACCGGCGACCTGCTCACCCGGCTGACCAGCGACGCCCGCTCGGTGGAGCAGCTCCTGCTCTCAGGCCTGGTGGACGGAGTGAGCGTCGTGACGCGCCTGGTGCTGTTCACCGGAGCGCTGCTGCTCATCGACTGGCAGCTGGCCCTGCTGTCGCTGGTGGTCGCTCCCCTGCTCTGGTGGACTGCGCGCCGGTTCGGCCGGCGCCTCAAGCAGGTGTCCCGCGAGCGCCGCCGCCGGGCCGGCTCGATGGCCTCCCTGGCCGAGCAGAGCGTGAGCTCCCTGGCACTTGTCCAGGTGCACGGACGAGCCGGGGCCGAGGAGGAGCGCTTCGATCGCGAGGGCCGGGCCATCGTGGCAGCCGAGCTCGAAGCGGCTCGGATCCGGGCGCTGTACCCCGTGGTCGTGGACCTGCTCGAGCTGCTCGGGCTGCTCGCCGTCCTGGGATTGGGAACCTGGACGCTCTCCCAGGGACGCCTCACCCTCGGTGAGCTGCTCGTCTTCCTGACGTTCCTGTCCCAGCTGTACAGGCCGGTTCGCGAGCTGGCCTCGCTCGGCGTCGAGCTGGTCACGGCCACCGCCGGCGTGGAGCGGGTCCTCGAGGTGCTGGACTACCCAGACGGGCCGGCGGAGCCGGCCGACCCGATCCACGTGTCACGCTTCGAGGGCCGCCTCCTGGTGCAGGACGTGGGCTACACGTATCCGGACTCGACCCGGCCCGCGGTGTCGGAGGTGACCCTGTCCGCATCGCCTGGCACCCTGGTCGCGCTGGCCGGCCCCAGCGGAGCCGGCAAGTCGACGCTGATCCGGCTCATCGCCCGGCTCGCCGATCCGGACGAGGGCGCCATCCTGCTGGACGGCGTGGACGTGCGTCGCCTGCCGCTGGCCGACCTGCGCGGACAGGTCGCCGTCGTGCTGCAGGAGGCACCGATGCTGGACGCCACGATCCGCGACAACGTGACCTTCGCCCGGCCCGACGCCTCGGACGCCGACATCTGGGCCGCCTTGGACGCCGCCGGGGCCACCGACTTCGTCACCGAGCTGCCCGAGGCACTGGACACCCCCATGCGTCGTGCGGGCGCGGCGTTCAGCGGTGGCCAGCGCCAACGCATCGCCCTGGCCCGCGCCCTGGCCCTCGACGCGAGCGTCCTGGTGCTCGACGAGCCGACCACCGGGCTTGACGCGGAAGCCTCCCAGCGCCTGGCCGCCACCCTGCGCCGGCTGGCGCGGGACCGGACCGTGCTCGTGGCCAGCCACGACCCCGTCGTCCTGGAGGCCGCGGACACCATCGTCGCCGTCCGGGCCCATCGGCCCGAACCCTCGGCGGGTCTGCCCGACCGGCCGCCGGGACAGGGTCCGACCCGGTCCGGGGACCCCGGCGTGGCGGTGGCCCGATGAGCAGCCGTGTGCTGCCCGGGTACCGCCTGGACCACCTCATCCATCGCGGTCACTCGTTCGAGGTCTACGCCGCGTGGAGCCTGGAGCGTGACTGCCCGGTGGTGGTCAAGCGGGCCAGGCAGGCGGCCGACCCGGAGGCGGTCAGCCGGCTCCTCGCCGAGGGGCGGCTGCTGACCACGCTGTCCCACCCACACCTCGTCCGGGCCTACGAGGTGCGGGCAGACCCGCGGGCCTGCGTCGTGCTGGAGACCCTGCCCGGTCGGACCCTGGGCCACCTCTTCGACGACGGCCCGATCCCGGCCCCCGACGTGGTCATGCTCGGCCGACAGCTGCTGTCCGTGCTGTCCTACCTGCACGTCAAGGGGATCGTGCATGCCGACCTCAAGCCCGGCAACGCCACTGTCCACGCCGGACTGGTGCGGGTGATCGACCTGTCACTGGCCCAGCCCCCCGGTCCGTGGCGTCGGCGGGCCGGGACACCGGGGTACCTTGCCCCCGAGCAGGCATCGCAGGGGCATGTCGGTCCGGCCACCGACGTCTGGGGCCTCGGTCTGCTGCTGTTGGAAGCCGCCGCTGGGGACGACCCGTACCCGGTGGGCTGTCCGGAGTACGACGAGGACCGCGGTCCCCTGCTGCCTCCTGCGGCGCTGCGCCGGCGGCGGCGGGTGTCACGCGCGCTCAGCGACCTGCTGGAGGCGATGACCGCGATGGACCCCGCCGAGCGGCTGTCCATGCCTCAGGTGCGTGCCGAGCTGCACCGTCTCCCCGGTCGGGACTGACCGCCTCAGCGCAGACACCGGTCGGGCGCGGTCCGTCGGCGGACGGCGGCGCCCGTCGGGAAGCGCCGTCAGTCGGCCGAGTCAGGGGAGTCTGGGGAATCCGGCGAATCAGCGGAGTCAGCGGAGTCAGCGGAGTCCGGAGAGTCGACGGAGGCAGGAGAGTCGGGGGAATCCGGAGAGTCCGCTGACTGGGGGGCCACCGTCACTGCGGGTGCACGGCCTTCCGCCTGGGGTCCAGGGGGAGGAGTCTGGGCGGCGGCCCGGGGGCTCACGTGCCGCGCCGGCGGGCTGTCCGGGCTGTCCAGTGACCCACCGCCCCCCGCCGGGCTCAGCCAGTCGGCATCTCCCGCGACGCCGCCCAGGGACTGGGCATCCGCCCCTGAAGACGTCGTCTGGGGGTCGGCCAGCTGCAGCTGGACCCCTGGACCCAGGGAGGGGGAGTCCCGTCCGACATCCGACGAGGCGGCAATCGCCCCGGTTGCCCCCAGGGCCAGGGCGCCACTGATCACCAACCACTTCTTCGCGCTCATCGCGGTCCTCCTGCTCGGGTGCCGCTGCACCTGCTGGCGCGGGCGTGTCCCTGACTGTCCGACACGCGCGTGAGAGGGAGAGGAGATCGGGATGAGAGTCGGCTCATCCGGGGTCGGCAAGGCGGTATCCCATCCCGCGCACCGTCTCGATCCGGTCGGGACCCAGCTTGCGGCGCAGGTAGCGCACGTAGACGTCGACCACGTTCGACCCGGGCTCGAAGTCGTATCCCCAGACCCGGCTCAGCAGCTGCTCGCGAGACAGCACCATGCCCGGGTTGCGCAGGAAGGTCTCGGCCAGCGTGAACTCGCGCGCGGACAGGTCGACCACGCGGCCGGCCACCTTGGCCCGTCGGGTGCGCACGTCGAGCTCGAGGTCCCCATGACCCAGGACGTAGGACTCGTCAGGGCGGTCGGGGCGCAGGCGCAACCTGATGCGCGCCAGGAGCTCCTCGAACCGGAACGGCTTGGCCATGTAGTCGTCGGCGCCGCCCTCGAGGCCGGCGACCGTGTCGGCGATGGAGTCCCGTGCGGTCAGGATGATGACCGGCATCTCACAGCCCTCCTGCCGCATCCGCTTGAGGACCTCGAAGCCGTCGAGCAGGGGCAGCCCCAGGTCCAGGACCACCAGATCGAACTGGCCGCTCATCACGTAGTCGAAGGCTGTGGCGCCGTCCGCGACCACCGTGGGGGTGAAGCCGTTGCTGCGCAGGCCCTTGGAGATGAAGCGGGAGATCCGTTCCTCGTCCTCGACGATCAGGATGCGGCTCATCGCAGCGGGCTCCTCACCGGGGGGTCGCCGAGCAGCAGGTCCAGGCCTGCCGGCTCGGGGTCCGAACCGTCCTTCGCCGGATCCCCGTCGCGATCGGAGCCCGCGGGCAGGACCAGCGTGAATGTCGAGCCGGAGCCCAGCTGGCTGGACACGGTCACCTGCCCGCCATGGGCCGCGGCGATGGAGGCCACGATGGCCAGCCCGAGGCCGGACCCGTCCTCCGCCCGGGCCGAGTCACCCCTGCTGAACCGTCCGAAGATGCGGTCCCGGTCGGCCGGATCCACCCCCCGCCCCTCGTCACGCACCCACAGTCGCGCCTCGTCGTCCGCCAGAGCGCTGCCGATCTCGATCGTCGAGCCGACGGGGCTGGACTTCACGGCGTTGTGGGCCAGCTCGATCATCGCCTGGGTGAGCCGCTCGGGATCCCCCTTGAGCATTCCCTCCCCGTGCGCACGGACGATCCAGCGACGATCGCCGAGCATCCGCGCCCGCTCGAAGACGTCGTCGGTCAGGACGGCAAGGTCGATCGGCCGGGGCACGACGAAGTCGGGGCGCTGGGCCTTGGACAACAGGATGAGGTCCTGCACCATCCGACCCATGCGGTCGATCTCGTCGAGGAGCAGCGCCCGGGTCTCGGCGACGTCGGCGGGGTCGTTGACGTCCACGAGCTCCAGGTGCCCCCGGACGATCGTGAGGGGCGTGCGCAGCTCGTGGCCGGCATCGTCCAGGAAGCGTCGCTGGGTGTCGAACGCCTCCTCGAGACGGTCCAGCATCGCGTTGTACGTGCGCGTGAGCTCGGACACGTTGTCGTGGCCGATGACCGGGATCCGCTGGCTGAGGTCGGTCTCGGTGATCCGCTGCGTGGCCTCGGACAGGGTCTGCAGGGGTCGAAGCAGGCGGCCTGCCACCTGCCAGCCGACGGCCGCGACGACGACCAGCGTGGCCAGGGACACCAACGCGTAGATGCGCGCCAGCCGCTGCAGCTCCTCGCGTTCCCGATCAATCGCGAAGGCAAGGACGAGGCTGCCGGTCACGGACTGACCGGCCATGGCAACAGGAACGATGGCGATCCTCGCCAGTCCCGCCGAGGTGGGCACGTCGGTGATGGCCACGCCGGACCCCGGGGCCATGTCGGCGACGGCAGCCAGGACGGCAGGCTCGGCCTCCAGCTGGATGGGTCGTTCACCGGCGTTGTAGGCCAACGGCACCCCGTCCCGGAATGCCAGGTACGTCTCGTTGCGGTCGGGGACGTTGCGCTGCAGGGCCACGCGGAGCAGGCGTTCGATGCTGGTGAACGGCTGGCCGGTCTCGGGGTCCAGTCCGGTCTGCGCCAGAGTCCGGAACTCCTGCACCTCCTGCTCCAGCGATGCGGTCACCGTTGCGGTGATCGACCGGTGCTGCACGACGTAGACCAACGTGCCGGCGACCGTGACGCCGAGCAGAGCCATGAGCAGGACGGAGGCCAGGATGCGCACGCGCACCGAACGGGTCGGCCACCACCCACGGGTGTAGGCGCCGGCGCCGACACGGGCGTGGTCGGAGCCGGGCCCGGTCGCAGGGACCGCGCCCTCGGCTGCGTCGGGCTCGCGCACGTGCTGCCCCCTGATGCTCATGGGCCCCGCGGGTCGCAGCCGGTGGCCCAGCGCTCAACGGCCTGGAGGTAGAGGCTAGTCGCCCGCACCCACCCCGGACGCTGCCTGCGGTACGGCCCGGTCGCCAGGGCAAGCAGGACGCCGGCCACCCTCAGGCGCAGCTCGTCGGCGTCCACCACCTGCTCGGCCGAGCGCAGCCACTGGTCCACGAGTCCACGCAGCCGCTCGGCATCGGGGGCCCCGCCCAGAATGCGAGCCTCCAGGTGGGCCAGCAGGGTCGCCAGGTCGTCGGCACGCCGACCTGGACCTGCCGCCTCCACGTCGAGCAGCCCGGCGATCCGGGGGCCCATCACCATGAGCTGGGCGTCGTGGAAGTCCCCATGGGTCGGGCTGTCGGCCGGTTGCCCGGCCAGACCGGCGCCGATGGCGGAGGCGAGGCCGCGAGCCCTGGTCCGCTCCGCGGGCAGCGTCTCGGCCAGCACCCGGGCGTACCGTGCGGTGTCGTCGGCCCAGGACCGCTGGGCGGGAAGAGCGAGCAGGGTCTCCGGCAGGCACGCCAGCAGGTCCAGCAGGTCCGAGCCTGACGGAGTCGGGCCCGACACGGCCAGCTGCTCGCGAAGGGTCCGCCCACGAAGGGCCTCGAGCGCGAGCAGCCCGTTCTGGGTGCTCCCCCACGAGCGGGGGACCGGGACTCCGGCGGAGTGCAGCAGCGCATGGCGCTCGTGCAGGTGCGCTGCTGCTGCCGGCCGCAGCACGCGCAGGAAGGCCGTGTGCTCGCCGGCATCGACCTGCACGACCGCGCGGCGGCGCGGCCGGAAGGTGCGCACCAGGACCCGCACTGGACCCCGCGCGGGGTTGAACCCGGGCACCTTGAGCTGGCTGAGCACTGCCAGCGCCCCGTGCGGGTCGGTGGCGACGGCCAGTCCGGGCAGGTCCGGATCGGTGGGGAAGCGCCACGCGACCACCTGCTGGTGGCCGTCGCCGAGCAGGACGATCCCCTCGGTGCCCGCGGGGGGCGCGGGCTGGCCCGCGCTAATCACCAACGTCTCCTGGGAGGTCCTGGCGCCCCAGTCGACCAGGGTCCGGTAGCAGGCGGTCGTCGAGGCCTCGGGCTGATGGTGGACGGATCGGGGTGACCACGTCAGCAGCCGACCCCCGACACCCGCCAGGACAGAGGTGAGGATCTCCTCGACGTGCTCGCCCGTGACAAGGGCGAGGTGGTCGGTCATGCGCGGAGTCTCGCCCTTCGAGGTGAGTCGGCCATGAGACCCAGATGAGACGGCTCTCATCGACGGGCGGCACCGTTGCCAGTCTCCCGACGCTGCTGCGAGGCGCGGGCGGACCGGATCGGGTTGAATGACTCGGGGAAGCGATGGCTTCCGCCGGAGCAGACAGGAGGACGTGGGATGGATCCGCGACTGCAGGACGCCAAGGGCAGGGTCAAGGAAGCGGCCGGGGCGCTGACCGGCAACAAGGACCTGAAGTCCTCCGGGGCCGCCGACCAGGCCGCGGCGAAGACCACCAAGGCCATCCAGAACGCGACCAAGGGTGCCAAGGATGCCGTGAACACCGCTGCCGATGCGGTGAAGGGCGCCATCGACACCACCGCCGACAAGCTCAAGAAGTAGGGCGGGCCCTACCCGGGCGCCCCCGGGCTCGCTGGCGTCGACCTGCCCCGGCGATCAGCACCACCGGCGGGCGCCCGTCGGCCCGGATCGACTACTCGAACATCGCGGTCAGGCGGGCGGTGTCGGCCTCGGACCAGCCCAGGGGGGCGGCGATCCGGGCCCAGGCCCCGATCTGGTTCGCCCCGTAGACGTGGCCGTGGCCCGCTTCGACGAACGTGCTGTCCATCATGTCCCCGGTGACCTTGATGAACGTCAGGCCGGGGACCCAGCCCATCCGCGCCCAGCGGTCCGGCCCCGGTGCCTCGGCCAACCAGTCCGGGCGGAAGCCGATCAGACTGGGCGTCCAGAACACGACGGGGTCCGACGCGTTCTGCATGTACACCACGCGGCCAGCACCCCACGGTGTGGCCAACGCGTCCAGGTCGGTGGGCTGGGAGGCGAACCGCACGGACGCGCCCTCCTGGAAGATCGGCTGCCACTGCGGCGATCCGGGATCGCGGGCCTGCGTGACGGCGCTGTGGATCGGCGAGACGGCAGGCGGGCCGACCAGCAGCGCCCCGTCCGCCTTGGCGACCATGTCCGTGGGACCGGTGAAGGCCGACTCGGCACCGTAGGAGCCCAGGCTCTCGCCGTAGACGAACAGCCGTGGCCGCTGGTTGACGGGCTCCTGCTGCCACCGGGCGTACACCGCCTCGAACAGCGCCTGGCCGGCCTCGCGCGCCTTCGTCCTGTCCACGAGGAAGGACAGCCAGCTCGGCAGGGTCGAGTACTGGGTGGCCACCACCGCGGAGTTGCCGTTGTACATGTACTCCAACGGTGCGATGGCGGTCTGGTCCACCCATCCCGTGCCGGTGGAGGTGGCCACGACGAGCACGGCGCGGTCGAACGCCCCGAAGTCGGAGAGGTCACGCACAGCGGCGTCCGCCCGCAGGCGGGCGTTGTCCGAGGTCGCGACCCCGGCGTAGACCCGGATCGGCTCCATCGCGGTGGCGCCGGAGAACTGCGTCAGGTCCTCCGACGTGGGCACGGCGCTGATGAACCTCCGGCCGTCGGCTCCCAGGGCGTCCCACGGGATGACCGACCGCGTCGAGCCGGAGACCAGTTGGCTGGCAGGCTGGGCTACGGCGGGGTCGACCTCGCCGTCCCGCTCGTGGAAGATCCCACGGATCAGCAGGAAGGCAAGCCCGAGCACCGCGGACACGGCGACGACGCCGATGAGGGTGGCCCCGGCGACCCCTACCGCCTGGCTGCGACTCTCGGGCCGTGACCTGGCGACCCGCCGGGCGATCCAGTTGGCCAGGTGGCGCATCGCTCGCGACCCGGCGATGAGCAGCATGACCACCACGAAGGTGATCATCAGCACGATCGGGTACCATAGGTAGCCGGCGTTGGGCACGCCCATCACGGAGCGCAGGTCGTCCTGCCAATTCTTCCCCAGCAGGAGCATGACCAGCAGGCCGATCGCGCTGCCCGCGTAGATCGAGCGGCGGGAACTCTCGTCGGACCGCCATGGCTGCTCGGCGCCCACCGCCCAGCAGATCAGCCAGGCCGAGAGCACCCCGAAGGCATAGCCGAGTGCCGCCGAGACCCCCGTGACGAGACCCTGGATCACCGCTGAGTGGGGCATGAGGGAGGGCATGAGGGACAGTCCCGCGGCGACCGCGGCACCCAGGACGGGTCCGGGAAGGAACTCCCAGCGCTCGAGCGGGGCAGCGATCATCTCCCGGACGCGGATGTGGTCGTCCTGTCCGTCCGCTGTGGGATCGCCACTTGCGCGGCGCACGCCCCTGACCATCCGGTGATCGTAGAGCGACGCCACGACCTGTTCCCCGCCCAACGGCGCGAAATCGGGCACGGACTGGCCAGGGGTGCGAACTGACCTCGGTGCGCGAAACCCTGTCGGACCGCTCCTCCGCGCGGACAGGACGCGCCGACACGCCCCCACCCGCCGGGGCTGGCGATCGGTCCGAAGCGACGTCTCAGGCGGCAATGCCGGGCCGAAGGCCCAGCCTGTGCGCCTCTTCGTTCAGCTGGGCGCGGACCCGCGGATGCGCCGCGTGCTCGATGAGGTTGGCAGCCTGCTCGTCCTGTGTCCGGCCCCAAATCTCGGCGATGCCGTTCTCGGTCACCACAGCTGTTGGCTGGATCGACGTGACCGGCTCGGTGAGCCGACCCACGACGGTCGAGACATCCGCCCTGGGATGCCACGACCGAAGGGAGATGAACGCCTGGCCACCGGGGGCGTGGAGCGCCCCGACGATGAAGTCGGTCTGCCCACCGATCCCGGAGTAGATCCGGGAACGGATGCGCGATGCGTTGACCTGGGCGAAGAGGTCCACCTGGAGCGCCGCGTTGACCGAGGTCATCCTCGGCTGCCGAGCGATCAGGGAGGGGTCGTTCGCACGCTCGGTACGCATCATGACTACGCGAGGATTGCCGTCGATCCAGTCGTACAGCTCCGCCGAGCCGAACACGAATGACGTGGACAGGGGGATGTCGACGTCGAGGCTGCCGGTCCTGGCCAGCCCGAGGACACCGTCGGAGAACATCTCCGTCCAGATCTTCAGTCCCCGACGCTCACCCAGGGCCGCCAGGACCGCGTCGGGGATGCCACCGATCCCGGTCTGCAGGGTGGCGCCATCCTCGATCCGCTCGGCCACCCGTGCCCCGATCGCGGCGGAGGTCTCGTCAGGTGCGATGGGCTCGGAGCTGCGGATCGGCTCCTGCGCCTCGAACAGGATGTCCAGGGCCGACACGGGCAGGATCGCATCGCCGTGCGTGAAGGGCATCGAGGGGTTCACCTGGGCGATCACGACCCCGCCGCGAGCCCGGCAGGCCTCGATGGCCGCTGGGAGCACGTTGACCTCCAGACCGAGGGACACGACACCGTCGCGAGGGGTCGTGGTGTGCAGAAGGACGACATCCGGGGGCATCGCCCGGCGGAACAGCGCAGGCACGAGGCTCAATCGGCAGGGCACGTAGTGCAGGCGCGGGTTCCCCCGCATCCCGGGTCCCACGAAGGGCGTCTCGGGTGTGATCCCCTCCCCGGCGGGAAGGCCGTCCTGGGGGTTGAGGGCCCACAGCCGCCACGTGGGCACGTTCCTGCGCACCACCTCCAGGGTGACCAGCGGAGTTGCGAAGTTGCCCGACACGACGATGCGCGGATCCGGCGGGAGGGCCCGAAGGACGGCTCCCAGGACCTCGGCGTTGGCCACCAGAGTCACGGCCCCAGTCTGGCACCGGGCAGCCACGCGGGACCCGCACTGGCTGCGCGCCCCGGCCCAGGCGTGGGCGAGGTGACCCACGCGCCGCGGACGCCCCGAGGGGTGGTGCTTGCTGGCCGCCTGCTCGTGCCTTATGCTGCTGTGATGTATCGAGTCGATACATCGAACGTTATAGGGAACGCCAAGGAGGAACGTACACGCGATGGCAGCGACCCGCCGCGGCAACGTCCTCGAGCTGGCCATCCTGGGCATGCTCCAGGACAGCCCGATGCACGGCTACGAGCTGCGCAAGCGACTCAACGGCGTGCTCGGGACGTTCCGGGCGATCTCGTACGGCTCGCTGTACCCGGCGCTGCGGGATCTGCTCGACCGGGGCCTCATCGTCGAGGCCGGAGCCGCCGATGCCAGCGCGCCGGTCCTCTCGGGTCGACGGGCGAAGATCGTCTACGAGCTCACCGCGGATGGCAAGGAGCGCTTCGCCGAGCTGGTCACGCAGACCGGCCCGGAGTCCTGGGAGGACGAGGCCTTCGGCGTGCACCTGGCCTTCTTCGGCCACACCCCAGCAGACGTCCGGATGCGGATACTCCAGGGCCGGCGCAGCCGGATGGAGGAGCGTCGCAGCAACCTGCAGGCGTCTCTGGCGCGGGGCCGCGAGCGGCTGGACAACTACACCCTGGCGCTCCAGCGCCACGGGCTGGAAGGCGTTGAGCGAGAGGTCCGCTGGCTCAACGAGCTCATCGCAGGAGAGGACCAAGTACGGCGCGGCGGAAGTCCCGACGTGTCCGCCAACCCAACCGGAGATACCGGGGCCGGGCCGCGTCGCCCGCGCACCCGTGGGTGAGAGAGGAACCACAGATGGGTGCCATTCGAGTGGCAATCGTGGGCGTGGGCAACTGTGCCTCGTCCCTTGTGCAGGGAGTCGAGTACTACCGCAACGCCGATCCCAAGGACCGCGTTCCCGGCCTGATGCACGTCCAGTTCGGCGACTATCACGTGGGCGACATCGAGTTCGTCGCCGCGTTCGACGTCGACGCCAAGAAGGTCGGCCAGGATCTCGCGCACGCGATCAACGCCAGCGAGAACAACACGATCAAGTTCTGCGACGTCCCGCCGACCGGCGTGACAGTGAGCCGGGGCCACACGTTCGACGGCCTTGGCAAGTACTACCGCGAGATGGTGACCGAGGCCGACGAGGAGCCTGTCGACGTCGTCGGGATGCTCCGTGACACGCGGGCCGACGTGCTGATCTGCTACCTGCCGGTCGGCTCGGAGCAGGCGGCGAAGTACTACGCCCAGTGCGCGATCGACGCGAAGGTGGCGTTCGTGAACGCACTGCCGGTCTTCATCGCCGGGACGCCGGAGTGGGCCAAGAAGTTCCAGGACGCCGGTGTGCCGATCGTCGGCGACGACATCAAGAGCCAGGTGGGCGCGACGATCACCCACCGCGTGCTCACCAAGCTGTTCGAGGACCGCGGTGTCACCGTCGACCGGACCTACCAGCTCAACGTCGGCGGCAACATGGACTTCATGAACATGCTCGAGCGTGAGCGCTTGGAGTCCAAGAAGATCTCCAAGACCCAGTCGGTCACCTCGCAGATGTCCCGGGACATTGGCGCCCGCAATGTCCACATCGGCCCGTCCGACTACGTGGCCTGGCTGGACGACCGCAAGTGGGCGTTCATCAGGCTGGAGGGCCGCGCCTTCGGCGACGTGCCCCTGAGCCTGGAGTACAAGCTCGAGGTGTGGGACTCGCCCAACTCGGCGGGCGTGATCATCGATGCGCTGCGCGCGGCGAAGATCGCCAAGGACCGGGGGATCGGCGGCCCGATCCTCTCCGCGTCGAGCTACTTCATGAAGTCGCCGCCGGAGCAGTACGCCGACGACATCTGCCGCGAGAAGGTCGAGCAGTTCATCCGCGGGGAGATCGACCGCTGAGGCTGGGCCTCACGATGCGGTGACCACGCGGCGACTGACGGCCCGACGCGTTCGAGCCGTCGGTGCCCTTCCAGGAGGGGTCCGGAGCTGATCCGGGCCCCTCCCGGGCGTCCTGACCGCCTGCGGTGAGTTGGACTGCGCCGCAGGGGGTGGGCACCATGCCCCCATGGCGGCGGACGGTGCCTCCGAGGCGGCGGCGCCAGTCGCTGCTGGTGGCCCATGGCCGCCCGTGCTGGCGACCCGGAACGCACGACTGCTGCTGGCCACGCGGCTCACCGGGCAGGCGGGCGACGGGCTGCTCCAGGCTGCCCTCGGCTCCTTCGTGCTGTTCTCCCCCGAGCGCCAGACCAGCGCGCCGCAGGTGGCGGCCACGTTCGCTGTCCTCCTTCTGCCGTACAGCCTCGTCGGGCCCTTCGCGGGCGTGCTCCTGGACAGGTGGAGCCGCGCACGCGTTCTGGTCGCGGCCAACATCGCTCGCGCGCTCGTGGTCCTGGCCGTGGTGCCGATCGTCGCCGCCGGTCACGACGGCCTGGACCTGGGACTGGTCGTGCTCCTCGCGCTGGGCCTCGGGCGCCTGGTCCTCGCGGGGCTCTCCGCGGGGCTGCCGCGCACCGTCCACCCCACCCACCTGGTCACCGCCAACGCCCTGTTCCCCACCGCCGGCACGATCACCTCCGGAATCTCGACCGTCCTGGGCATCGCCCTCATGACCGGCCTGGGTCCCGCGGCACCCCAGCAGCTCATCGTGATGGTGGCCGTCGCCCTGGTCGCTGCCGCGTTCATCGCCATGCGCATCCCTCGCAACGACCTGGGGCCCGAGCCGGGGACCCGGCCGACGGCATCCCTGGGCCAGGACCTGCTGGATGTGGTGCGCGGGCTGTTCCAGGGCCTCGGTCATCTGCGCCGGCGACGCCGGGCGAGCGGCGTGCTGGCGCTGGTCTCCGCGACCCGCCTCGCCTTCGGCGCGGCGCTGGTCGACACGCTGCTCATCGTGCGACACACCTTGAACTCCCCTGCACAGACCGACGCCGCCCTGGCCGACTTCGCGATGACTGCGGCCGGCGCCTCGCTCGGGAGCCTGCTTGCCGCCGTCCTGGCACCCCGGGCCACCCGACGTCTGGGCGGCGTGCGCTGGGCAGGCTTCACCATCCTGGTCGCCGGTCTCGTGACCCCTCTGGGCCTGGCCTCGCGGGATCTCGGCTGGATGGTCCTGGGCTCGCTGGCGCTGGGCCTGGGCGGGCAGTCGATGAAGATCGCGTGTGACACGACCCTGCAGGTCGAGATCGCGGACGAGTTCCGTGGGCGGGTGTTCGCCCTGCTCGACGTCGTGCTCAACGTCTCACTGGTCGTGGGGATGACGATCGTGGCCTTCACCGTCCCGGCGACGGGAATCTCCCGTCCGCTGTGGATCGCCCTGGCGTGCCTGCTCGTGGCGACAGGCCTTTCGAGCCTGCGCTGGCGTCACACGCGTGGCTAAGATCAACGCGCGTGGCCGACGTGGCCCATGCCGGACGTTGCGGGCTGGAGGAGGTGCACGATGGGCCTGCTGGACAACTTCGAGAAGAAGCTCGACCACATGGTCAACGGCGCCTTCGCGAAGGCCTTCAAGTCCGAGGTGCAGCCCGTCGAGGTCGCCAGCGGGCTCCAGCGGGAGCTCGACGACCGTGCGACGATCGTGCGCCGGGGGCAGACGAAGGTTCCCAACATCTTCACCGTCGAGCTCTCACCGGCGGACTTCGAGCGCCTGGCCCAGTACGAGGAGGCGGTCACTGACGAGCTGGCCGACCTCGTGCGCCAGTACGCCGCGGAGCAGCGGTACACCTTCGTGGGGGCCGCCGAGGTGTCGCTGGCGTCCAACGCGACCCTGGGCACAGGCGTGTTCCGCATCCGCTCGGAGGTTCGGCCCGGACCGATGCCGGCCACGCCCGCCCCCGTGGAGATCGACGGCCAGCCGCACATCGAGGTCGAGGGCGTGAAGTACCCGCTCAACGCGATCACGCGGCTGGGGCGGGGCAGCGACGTCGACATCCGTGTCGACGACCCGGGCGTCTCACGCCATCACGCCGAGATCACCCTGGGTTCGGAGGTGTCGCTGCGCGACCTGGGCTCCACGAACGGGACGCTTGTCGACGGGCGGCCCATCTCGACGGTGATCCTGCACGACGGGGCACGGATCCAGATCGGGTCGACGACGCTGACGTACCGAGCGAGGTGACCCGTGTCCGACTTGGCGATCACGCTCATGAGGTTCGGCTTCCTCGCCGCGCTGTGGGTCGCGGTCTTCGCGATCGTGCTGGTGCTGCGCCGGGACCTGGCCGCGCCGAAGGAGGCCAAGCCACTGGCCGCCCGGACCTCGGCCAACGGCCTGCCAGCCGGGGCACCGCCGGTTCCGGCCCAGCCCAAGGCCAAGAGCAGCAAGAGCAGCTCCTCGGCTCCACGAAAGCTGACCGTCATCGAGGGTGAGCTCTCGGGCACGGTGGTCCCGCTGGGGAACTCCCCGATCACGGTGGGCCGTGCACCGGACTCCACGCTGGCCCTCTCCGACGACTACGCCTCGAGTCGGCACGCCCGGTTCTTCCCCTCGGACGGGCAGTGGATCGTGGAGGACCTTGGCTCCACGAACGGGACATGGATCGAGAAGACCCGGATCACCGGGCCGACGGTGCTCAGAGTGGGGGCCAAGGTACGGATCGGTCGGACGACCCTGCAGCTGCAGCGATAGGCCGGCGATGACCCTCTTCCTGCGCTACGCGGCCAAGTCCGACGTCGGCATGGTCCGCCGCGAGAACGAGGACTCGGGATTCGCCGGGAGCACCCTGCTGGCGGTCGCCGATGGCATGGGCGGGCACGCCGCAGGCGAGCTGGCCAGCTCCACGGCGATCGCCACTCTGGCTGAGCTGGACTCCGAGGTCCTGGCCTCTCAGGACGTGCTGACCGAGCTGGACGACGCGATCCTGACCTCGGCCGAACGCATCGCCCAGTTCATCCAGGCCGACCCGACCCGCGCTGGGATGGGAACGACCGTCACGGCGATCGCCTGGATCGCGGGGCGGATCGCGGTGGTCCACGTCGGCGACTCGCGCGCCTACGTGCTGCGCGACGGTGAGCTCAGCCAGATCACGCGGGACCACACCTACGTCCAGTCGCTGGTCGACTCCGGCAGGATCAGCGCGGAGGAGGCCCGACACCACCCGAAGCGCAACCTGCTGCTCCGCGCGATCGACGGCAACCAGCTGCCCGAGCGGGACCTCTCCATCCGCGAGGCCCAGGTGGGCGACCGCTACCTGCTGTGCAGCGATGGCCTGAGCGGGGTGGTCACGGACGCGACGATCCAGAGCGTCCTGACCGAGATCGAGGATCCGACTGCGGCAGTGACGGCCCTTGTGGACCTGGCCCTGGAGGCCGGGGCGCCCGACAACGTCACCGCGGTCGTCGCTGACGTCATCCAGCTGGACGATTCCGAGGCCCTGGCCGAAGCTGCGCTGGGCGTGCCGGTGGTCGTCGGTGCCGCCGGGGAGTCCCGCAACCGTGCCGCCCTGCCCGGCCTGGCGTTCCCCGACGATGTGGGTCCCGGGGGCACCGGGGCCGCTGGCGAGCCGACCGGCCCGGAGGTGGCCGGTGGGCTTGCCTCACGCGGGGGCGAGCGCAACGGCGCGGGCGGCGATGACGATGACGAGCCCGTGCCCCGGGCCAGTGGGCAGACCCCGCCAGAGTCGAAGTCCTGGGCCCGTTCGCACTGGCGGGTGCTCAGCGCGGTGGGGGTCGCGGTCACGGGCCTGGTGCTCGGGTCGATCGGGTTCCTCTGGTGGCTGAGCTCCCAGTGGTTCGTCGGCGCTGATGCCGGCTACGTCGCGACGTTCCAGGGCATTCCCCAGCAGATCGCCGGAATCGAGGTCAACCGCGTGGTCTCGCGCAGCGCACTGGAGGTCTCGGACCTTCCCTACTACGACCAGCAGCAGGTGACCCTCACGATCGAGGCCAGCACGCAGTCCGAGGCCGAGCGGATCGTCGCGGACCTCGCGAAGAAGGCCGAGTCCTGCGACGCCGACCCGGTCCCGTTGGGATGCCCGATCGACGAGGTGCCCGAACCTGGCGCAGCCGACGATCCGAGTGCGCCCGCGTCCGCGGTGGGAATGCTCGGCGCCGCGAAGGGCGATGGTCGCTGATGGCGTCCGGCGTGATCAGCCCTCCCGCGGCTGCGGTCGTCCCCGCCCAGCCGACCCGGCGCAACGCCGAGCTCGGCCTGCTCATCGTCATCTGGCTGCTCGGCGCCGTGGCACTCGTGCTGGCCAGCCAGGGCGCGACCCGGGAGGTCCTCGAGCCGATCTGGCGGACGATCGCGATCGAGGGGATCTGCATCTTCGGGATCCACTTCGTCGTGCGACGGGTCGCGCCCTATGCCGACCCCATCCTGCTGCCCGCGGCCGTTGCGCTCAACGTCCTCGGCATCGCGATGATCGGTCGCCTCGACATCGCCAGCGCGCAGGACGCGATCCGCGACGGCGATCCCATCCCTGACTCGCAGGGCTACCAGCAGTCCCTGTGGATGGCGGTCGGGGTGATCGCGGCCACGGTGATCCTCCTGGTGATCCGCGACCACAGGATCCTGCGCCGGTACACCTACCTGCTGGGCCTGGCCGGCCTGATCCTCCTGGCGATGCCTCTGATCCCCGGGATCGGGCTGACGATCCGTGGCGCGACGCTCTGGGTGTCGATCCTCGGGGTCACCTTCCAGCCCGCAGAGTTCGCCAAGGTCGTGCTGACGATCTTCTTCGCCTCGTACCTGGTGCAGACGCGCGAGCAGCTGTCCCTCATCCGGCGCAAGTTCCTGGGCATGGGATTCCCGCGGGGCCGCGACCTCGGTCCCATCCTGGCGGCCTGGGCGATGGCGATGGGCATCGTCATCTTCGAGAACGACCTGGGCACCGCGGCGATGTTCTTCGGGTTGTTCGTGGGCCTGCTCTACGTGGCCACCGGCCGGCACACGTGGCTCGTCCTGGGCTTCGCGCTGACCGCGATCGGGGCGCTGTTCGCGATCGTGTTCTTCAGCCATGTGCAGATCCGCGTGAAGGTGTGGCTCAATCCGCTGGAGTACGCCAACGACGAGGGGTACCAGATCGTCCAGGCGCTGTACGGCTTCGCCAGCGGCGGGATGTTCGGGACGGGCTGGGGTCTGGGCCATCCCGACCTCGTGCCCTTCGCCGAGAGCGACTTCATCTTCGCGGCCCTCGGCGAGGAGCTGGGCATGTTCGGGGCCTTCGCCATCATCCTGCTGTTCGCGATCCTGGTGCAGCGGGCCGTGCGGCTGGCCACCGCCAGCCGGGATCCGTTCGGCGCCCTCATCGCTGCCGGGTTCGCGATCGTGCTGGCGCTTCAGACGTTCGTCGTGCTGGGCGGGGTGACCAAGCTGATCCCCCACACCGGCCTGACCACGCCCTTCATGTCCGCCGGCGGCTCCTCTCTCCTGGCCAACTGGATGATCCTGGGGATCCTGCTGCGGATCAGCGACCACGTCCGGCGACCCGACCCGATCATCGTTCGGCCGGAGGACGCCACGACCGAGGTGGTGAAGGTCTCGTGACCCAGTCCCTCAAGCGACTCGGTGCCGGGATGCTGGTGCTGGCGTTCGCACTCATGGTCCAGCTCACGCGCATCCAGTTCATCAACGCCGACGAGCTCAACGCCCAGCCCGGCAACCAGCGCACCCTTCTGGAGGAGTACTCACGGGCGCGCGGGCCGATCGTCGTCGATCAGGCACCGATCGCCCGGTCGGTGGCGACGGACGACGACCTGAAGTACGTGCGCAAGTACGAGTCGGGACCGGAGTTCGCGGCGGTGACCGGGTTCTACTCGATCGTCTTCGGCGCCACGGGACTGGAGAAGACCGAGAACGACGTGCTCGCCGGCACCGATCCACGGCTCTTCGTCGATCGCATGCAGCAGCTCTTCGCGGGCCGGCAGGTCCAGGGCGGCTCGGTCACCACGACGGTGCACGGCGCGGCGCAGCAGGCGGCATGGAACGGGATGCAGGGGAAGATCGGGGCGGTGCACGCCATCGAGCCGAGCACCGGGCGCATCCTGGCCCAGGTCCAGAGCCCCTCGTTCGACCCCGAGCGGCTGAGCTCCCACGACTCGGCCGACATCAACCAGTACTACAAGCAGCTCGACGAGGACCCGGACAAGCCGCTGCTGAACCGGCCCATCGCCAAGACGATCCCGCCAGGCTCGACCTTCAAGATCGTCACGGCGGCAGCCGCGCTCGAGTCCGGGCGGTTCACGCCGGACAGCGTCATCCCGGGACCCCAGACCTACACGCTGCCCGGAACGAACGTGCAGCTTCCCAACTGGGATGGGAAGGCCTGCGGACCGAACGACCAGGTCACCCTGCGCCGGGCGCTGGAGCACTCCTGCAACACCGCTTTCGCCTGGTTGGGCAACGAGCTCGGCGACGACGCCCTTCGGGAGCAGGCGGAGAGGTTCGGCTTCGAGACCTCGTTCGAGATCCCGCTGACCGCTGCGGCCTCCCACTTCCCCGACAACCCCGACGCCTCGCAGACCGCCCAGTCGGCCATCGGCCAGTTCGACGTGCGGGCCACGGCGATGCAGATGGCGATGGTGGCAGCCGCTGTCGGCAACGCCGGGATGACCATGAGGCCGTGGCTGCTCGACCAGATCGGCGCCCCGGACCTCAGCGCGCTGGAGTCCTACTCGCCCAAGGAGTTCGGACGGGCCATGAGCCCGGAGCACGCCCAGGAGCTGACCGACATGCTGGTCAGCACCGTCACCAACGGGACCGCAACGGCCGGGCAGATCCCCGGGGTCGCCGTGGCTGGGAAGACGGGCACCGCCGAGACGTCCGAGGACCGACCGAGCATCGCGTGGTTCGTCTCCTTCGCCCCAGCGGTGAACCCCCAGGTGGCGGTGGCGGTGGCCGTCGAGGATGCCGGGACCAACGAGGTCAGTGGCAATGGCCTGGCCGGGCCGGTGGCTCGTGCCGTGATGCAGGCAGTGCTCGGTGGGTGAGCGATGCGGGTCCGAACCGGATGAGCGCTGCCGCACGACCCGGGGAGTCGGGACCGCCCCTGACGGTAGATTACGACAGCAGTGACCCGAGGTGGCGCCCGTGCGCTGAGCAGTGGAGGAGCAGATCGTGCCCGTTGTGCGGCAATTGGGTGACCGCTACGAGGTCGGCGAGCTGCTCGGCCGCGGCGGCATGGCGGAGGTCTACGTCGGGACGGATCTGCGGCTCGGGCGCCGGGTGGCCATCAAGATCCTGAAGTCCGACCTGGCTGCCGACCCGACCTTCCTTGCCCGCTTCCGCCGGGAGGCCCGCAGTGCCGCCTCACTGAACCATCCGCACATCGTCGCCGTCTACGACACGGGGGAGGAGATCCTCGGCGAGGGCAAGCAGGCCATCACCGTCCCGTTCATCGTCATGGAGCTCGTGGAGGGCGTGACCCTCAAGGAGCTGCTGCAGGGCGACAGCCCGTTGGTGCCCGAGCGAGCCTTGGAGATCACCTCGGGCATCCTGGCGGCTCTGGACTACAGCCACAGGCACGGGATCATCCACCGCGACATCAAGCCTGGGAACGTGATGGTCACCGCCGCCGGGGTGATCAAGGTCATGGACTTCGGAATCGCGCGGGCCACCGCTGACGCCGGCGTGACCGGAACGAGCGCGTCCACCGTCATGGGCACGGCTGCCTACCTCTCGCCGGAGCAGGCGCAGGGCCGAACCGTGGACGCCCGCAGCGACCTCTACTCGACCGGAGTCGTCCTCTTCGAGCTGCTGACCCGGCGGGCGCCCTTCATCGCCGAGGCCCCGGTCGCCGTCGCCTTCGCCCACGTGAACGAGGAAGCGCCGGTTCCCAGCGCGATCGATCCGACGATCTCGCCGTCGCTGGACGCACTGGTGGCCAAGGCACTGGCCAAGGATCCGGGCGCCCGCTTCCAGTCCGCGGTCGAGTTCCGGGCAGAGGTCGAGCGGGCGATGGCCGGCGTGCCTCTCACCCAGGTCATCGCACCGGCGATCATCCCGGACTCCCAGGCGACCGCTGTGCTGGGCGCGGCCGACCCGTACGCGACCGCTGCCATGGGCGCTGCGGCAACCGGCGCGCTGCCCCCAGTCATCGCCGGCGGGGCTGGAGCCGCGGCCCCGCCTTCCACGGCTGCGGCTCCGCCGGAGAAGAAGAACGGCCTGCGCAGCGCCGGGCTCATCGCACTGATCATCGCACTGGTGGGTGGCGGCATCTGGCTGGCCATGAGCCTGCTCCAGCCCGGCAGCAAGGCGGTCGAGGTGCCCTCACTGGATGGCATGACCGTCGCCGAGGCCGAGTCGGCGCTGCGAGGAGTCGGCCTGGACCTGGGTAGGCAGGAGGTCGAGACCTCGGACCTGCCGCCGGACACGATCATCGGCCAGGACCCGCGTTCCGGTGAGCTGGTGAACAGCGGGACGAAGGTGGACGTCAAGGTCTCGGCAGGCAAGGAGCAGGTGCAGGTGCCCGATCTGGTCGACTACGCCTCGGCCGACGACGCCCGCACAGCCCTCGCGGGGGTAGGCCTTGCCCTGGGCAAGGTCGTGCCGGAGGACTCGGAGAAGCCGGAGGGGACCGTCCTGCGTCAGGATCCGGCGCCCTTCGAGACAGTGGATGCCGGATCACCCGTGGACATCTGGGTCTCGACCGAGCTGATCGCGGTCCCGAACGTCGTGGGCGACACCGAGGCGCAGGCACGCACGGCGCTCTTCAGCGCCGGCTTCGACGTCGACTCGAGCGATACCCAGGAGTCGTCGACCAGACCCGCAGGGACGGTCCTCTCACAGAGCCCCACGGGCGGGCAGAAGGCGAAGAAGGGGTCCACGATCCAGCTGACGATCGCCGTCGAGCCGGAGCCGGAGCCGGAGCCGGAGCCGGAGCCGGAGCCGACCGTGCCGGAGACGTCTGCGGCGGGGCCTGACGAGAGCGGGTTCACGCCCAGCGACAACCCGCTCGAAGGCACGGCCGACAACGACGACGACCCAGGACCCTTTGCCGATCCGACCCCCTGACCGCGGGTCGAGCTCGTCGAGACCCGAGCCCCCGCCGGTCGAACCCCCGCGGGTCGAGCCCGTCGAGACCCGAGCCCCGCGGGTCGAGCCTGTCGTACCACGGGTCTGGGTCCTGGTCTCGACCAGCTCGACCGACGGACCACGCCGGTCGAACCCCCGCCGGTCGAGCCCGTCGAGACCCCGCCTGTCGAGCCCGTCGTACCACGGGGTCTGGGTCCTGGTCTCGGCCAGCTCGACCGACGGACCACGCCGGTCGAGCCCGTCGAGACCCCGCCGGTCAGTGGTTGCTGCGCCAGGCCGCCCAGGCAGAGTCGGTCATGTCGGCCAGGCTGTGCCGCGCGCGCCACCCCAGCAGCTGGGCTGCAAGGTCCGGGGAGGCCACCAGCATCGGTGGATCGCCGGCTCTTCGCCCGACCACGTCGATCGGGAAGTCCTTGCCGGTGGAGTGCCGGATGGCTTCGATCACCTCGAGGACCGAGTAGCCCCGGCCCGTGCCGATGTTGACCGCCAGGTGCTCGGCCAGCCTCGGTCCCTCCTCCACGCCGGTGGCGCGGGCCACGATCGCCCCGAACTGGGAGGCGACCTCCGCCACGATGTCCGATGCCGGACCAGCCACCCCGACAGATGCAGCCGAGGCCCGGATCGCGCCCGGCAGGCGGTGCGTGGCCAGCTCCAGTGCCTTGGATGCGCCCGGCATGAGCTCCATCGCACGTGAGGCTGCCTGCGCCGCGGCAGCCGCGGCATCGGCGGCGTGGGGCATGTGGGAGGCCGCGTCGGCGGCGAGGTTCCCCCCCGGCAGCAGGGCGGCCGCCTGCTCCGCCGCGGCGGCAGCGTGCGCGGCCCGCTCGGTGGCGGCACGGACCGCCGCGGCCGCGTCATCCTGGCCCCGGGTGGCCGCGTGGGCGGCCGACACCACCCGAGCAGCGGCGACGTGGGCGGCGGCGAGGTCCGCGACGTGGATGTAGTCGCGGATACAGGTGCCGTCCGGGGTCGGGTAGTCGTCGCCGAACACCTTGGGCCGCCGCCCGTGGTCCAGGGCGTCGAGCACCAGTGGGATGAGGTTGAGGGCAGCCGGATCGCCCAGCGCAGGGGACCCCGCACCCGCGACATTGAAGTAACGAAGACTCAGGGCTCGCCAGCCGTGCGTGTGGGCGGTCGCCCCCACCATCCACTCACCGGCGAGCTTGGTCGCTCCGTAGGGGTTGATGGGCTCGCACGGCGTGGACTCCGTGATCCGACGCTGCGCCCGCTTGCGCTGGGCGGTGTCCGAGCCCTGCGCCCCGGCGGGCGGGGCGCCACCAGGGGCGGCGTTCTTCATGGCGGCCTCCCGTGCCGCCTGCTCGGCGCGCAGGCGGGTCTGGGTCCGGCGGTGGCGAACCGGAGCCGGTCTGGCCGGCTCGGGCTCCGAGAGGTCGGGTTGGCCGTACACGGCGGCTGAGGAGGAGAACACCATCTGGCCGATGTCCGCTCGGACCATCTCCTCGAGCAGCACCTGCAGTGAGCCGATGTTCTGCGACCAGTAGTGCAGCGGCCGTTCCACGGACTCGCCCACCTGCTTGCGGGCCGCGAAGTGCATGACCGCCGTGATCTTGTGGTCCTCGAGGGCCCGGCGCAGGAGGCGTCGGTTGGCCACCTCCCCGCGGACGAGCGGCACCTCGGACGGCAGGCGATCGGCGCGGCCGGTGGACAGGTCGTCGAGGACCACAACCTGACGACCGCTGCGGAGCATGTCGCGCACCACGTGGGCCCCGATGTAGCCGGCGCCGCCGGTGATCAGCCAAGTCACCGATCGAGGGTATCGGCCACGCGGTCGGGAAGCCTCGTCGCGACGCGCAGCTCACTTGAGCAGGCGGCTCATCCTGCGGTCGGCGAGGAGTCGTCCACCTGTCTGGCACGTCGGGCAGTACTGCAGGCTGGAGTCGGCGAAGCTCACCTCGCGGACGGTGTCGCCACAGCGTGGGCACGACAGGCCGGTGCGGCCGTGGACCGCCATGCTTGCCTTCTTCTCGGCCTTCAGGGTGGCCGGGTCCGTGGACACTGCGGCGGCGACCGCTGCGGACAGGACCCCCCGGATCGCTTCGTACAGCGTGGCGCGTGCGAGCTCGTCGAGCGAGGACGAGGGCGCGAAGGGCGAGATCCGCGCCGCGTGGAGGATCTCGTCGGAGTAGGCGTTGCCGATGCCTGCGATCCGTCCCTGGTCGCGCAGGACTCCCTTGATCTGGGCCCTGCCCGCCCCGGTCAGGATCGACTGGAGCGTGGCGGCGTCGAAGTCCGCAGACAGGGGCTCCGGGCCCAAGCTGGCCACCCGCGGGACGTCCGCGGGATCGCGCACGACGTGGACGGCGAGGCGCTTCTGCGTCCCCGCCTCGGTGACGTCGACTGCGGCATCCGGCGCCCTGGCGGCCGGGTCGTGCGCGAACCCGATCCGCAGGGCGAGAGCGGCTCCGGCACCCCGACTCAGGCCGCGCCGAGGGGTGACGGGTGGGGCGTCCAGCCAGCGGACCCAACCCGCTCGGCCTAGGTGGACGACCACTGCCAGTGCCTCTCCATCGGCGTCGGCCAGCTCCATCACCAGGTGCTTGCCGCGCCGCGAGAAGCCGAGCACCGCGCAGCCCACGACGGCAGACGCGGGTGGATCGACCGTCTTCAGAGCGTTGATGGCCGCGACCTCGAAGCGCACGACGGACATCCCGTGCGTCCGCTGGGTCAGCGCCTGCGCCAGGGCCTGGACCTCGGGCAGCTCAGGCATCGCCGCCCGGCGCCCCTGCAGGGCGATTGCGGGGATTGCCGTCGCCCAGCGTGAAGGACATCACCAGGTGGTTCCATGAGCAGCGGCGGCACAGCTCGACCACATGGACCCGGAACGAGCCGTACTCGAAGGCCATCGTCGCCAGCTGGCCCCGGGACCGGGCCGATCCGCTCAAGGCCCCGAGCTGCGCCCCGAACACCCACGAGATCTCCACGAGCTCCTCGCGGCGGCACACCGGGCAGTCGTGCCCGGTGGGCTCCCCGTGGTACTTGCCGGCCCGGAGCAGCCCCGGGTCGGCGTCGCAGTGATCGAAGGAGAGGATGCCGCGGCGCAGCGACTCCAGCGCGGCCCGGCGGGCCAGGGCGAAGGAGACGACATCGCGCGGCCGGGTCGGCTCCGTGACCTCCTCGGGGAGGAACTCCAAGGGGCTGGGACGCACGCGGCGACGGGCCGCAGGGGTGCGGGTGCCCCTGATGCTCGTGCTGGAGCGCGGTGCCGGCATCTGGTCAGACTAGGCGCTGAGGAGCGATGGCGCACCGCCGCACGTCGCATTGAGCCGGCCGGCTCGCGGGCGGTCGCCATGAGTCGATCGCGACGGCTCGGGACAGCGACACCGGGTATGGCCGAGTTCTGCTTTCCGAACTCCCGGTTGATGAGCCCAGAGGCGCATGGGACGGCGCTGCGCTCACGATGCTGTCGTTGACCGGTGCTCAGCAGCGTAGTTTGGCGCAGTGCGGATCGACTATCCCCGGAGCGAGCGGACCAGCGTGCGACGCTTCATCCCGAGCATCCGCCAGCTGCTGGGCCTGGGCATGACCATGGTCCTGGGTGGGCTCCTCGGGTTGTCCGTGCTGTTCGGCGTCGCCTGGGCCACCATCGACGTCCCGGAGGAGAACGACGTCGCGGCGGCGCAGACCTCGATCGTGTACTGGGCGGACGGCTCCTCGGAGATGGCCCGGCTCGGCGACACCAACCGGATCTCGATCCCGCTGGAGGACGTGCCCGAGCACGTGCGATTCGCGGTGCTGGCCGCGGAGGACCGCGACTTCTACGAACATCACGGCGTCGCGGCGAAGGGCTTCCTGCGCGCCTTGTGGACGAACCTGCGGACCGGCTCGACCCAGGGCGGCTCGACCATCACCCAGCAGTACGCCAAGAACGCGTACCTGAGCTCGGAGAAGACCTTCGTCCGCAAGTTCAAGGAGCTGGTCCTGAGCCTGAAGCTGGAGGTCCAGCTGTCCAAGGACGAGATCCTCGAGCGATACCTCAACACGATCTTCTTCGGCCGCGGCGCCTACGGCATCCAGACCGCGTCGGAGGCGTACTTCAGGACCGATGCCAAGGCCCTGACCCTGGAGCAGGGGGCCGTCCTGGCTGCGATCATCAACGCCCCGGGCGTCTACAACCCGGACACGAACCCGGAGAAGCTCCAGGCGAGGTACGACTACGTCCTGGACGGGATGGTCGCCGAGGGGTGGCTGCCTGCCGAGGACGCCCAGGCCGCGAAGGACGACTTCCCCGAGATCGCCAAGCGGCAGGTCAGCCAGAGGTTCGCCGGGCCCACGGGCCACCTCCTGGCTGCCATCCAGCAGGAGGTCCTGGCCATGGGCATCGATCAGGAGGAGCTGGAGTCGGGCGGCCTGCGCATCGTCAGCACGCTGGATCGCCGTGCCCAGAGGGCCGCCGTCGATGCCGTTGCCCAGGCCGGGCCGACGACCGGGACCAAGGGACTGCGGATCGGGCTGGCCAGCGTGCGGCCCATCACCGGCGAGGTCGTCGCCCTCTATGGAGGTGCGGACTACTTGGAGAACAGCCTGAACAACGCCACGCAGGCCATCGCCCAGGCCGGATCCACCTTCAAGCCGTTCGCCCTGGCCGCCGCCACCGAACAGGGGATCGGACTGGACTCGCTGTGGCCCGGCAACTCCCCGACCGAGGTGGCCGGCTACGCCGTCAACAACTACGGCCAGACGTCGTACGGCTACCGGGTCTCGCTGCGCCGTGGCACGGAGCAGTCGATCAACACGGTCTACGTCGCCCTGTCCGATCGGATCGGCGCATCCCGGGTCAAGGACGCGGCCCTGCGCGCAGGCATCCCGGCCGACACCGTCGGATTCGAGGGCCCCACCGATCTGACGTTCGTGCTGGGCACGGACTCCCCGCACACGATCGACATCGCCAGCGCCTACGCCACCTTCGCCGCCCGCGGCCAGCGCGCCACGCCCACGTTGATCCAGAGCGTCACCACCGCCGAGGGTGCGACGCTGCACGAGCGGCGCAACGCCGCCGCACGAGCCTTCGACGACAGCGTCGCCGACACGGTGAACCTCGCGCTTCAATCGGTCGTCCGCAACGGGACCGCTCGCGCCGCGCTGGCGCTGGGCAGGCCCGCTGCGGCCAAGACGGGATCGACCGACGAGTACATGTCAGCGTGGTTCGCCGGCTATACCCCGCAGCTGGCGACAGCCGTGTCGTTCAGCAAGGACGACGCCGACGGCAATCCGATCTCCCTGGCCGGCACCGGCGGCCTCGAGCAGTTCTACGGCGGCAGCTATCCGGCCGCGGTGTGGACGGCCTTCATGAGGGAGGCCCTGGAGGATCAGCCCGTCGTGCAGTTCGTCACCCCAGACGCCCCGCCGCTGGGCAACGGGTCGGGCTGGGGCGGCGGTGCACCGGCACCCTCGCGCACGGCCCAGCCCAGTGCCAGCGACACGGCCACGCCGAGCGACACCGCCACGCCGTCCGCCGAGGGGCCGACGGAGGCATCGAGTCCCGCTGCCCCGAGCCCGCCAGCGTCAGGAACCTCGCCCGAGGCGTCGGTGGAGCCGAGCCAGCCGACGCTCCCGGCCGACGAGTCGGCGATCGTTCCCTAGGCGGGGGGATGTCAGAGGCCACCCCTAGCCTGTCTGCCGTGCCAGCGACAGCCCCCTGGGTCATCCCGACCGAGTCCGATTCGGTCGCGCGCTCGGCCCTTCCGCTGCTGGGTGGTCGGGTGGGCCGGCATGCGGGGATCGGTTCCGGCTGGTGGGGCCCCACCAGGGTCGCGGTCCTCGCCGCGACACTGGTGTACCTGGTGGGCTTCGCCTCGAAGGGCTACTGCCTCACCCACGGCTGGGGGGCGCCGCAGCGGTACATGTACCTGTGCTACTCGGATGTGCCGATCCTGTATCGAGCGCGGGGCATCGCAGACGGAGCCTTCCCCTACCTCCTCGACCCCGGCGCCGGCCAGCAGGTGCTCGAGTACCCGGTCCTCACCGGTGTGCTCATGTACCTGCTGGGCCTTGTGACCCGGGAGCTCGGCGGGGAGGATCGTGCCTACTTCGCCGTCACGGCCGTGGCGATGGGCGCGATGTTCCTCTGGACGGTGGTGAGCACAGCTCGCACGGTCCCACGGCGGGCATGGGATGGCATGGCCGTCGCGCTGGCCCCGGCCGTCGCGCTGGCGGCGTTCGTGAACTGGGACCTGCTGGCGGTGGCCCTGACCGCCGCCGCGCTGGCCGCGTGGTCCCGCGAGCGTCCAGCCCTGGCCGGGTTGCTGCTCGGACTGGCGGTGTCGGCGAAGTTCTATCCGCTGGTCGTGCTCGGCGCGATCGGCCTCTACTGCATCCGTCGCTCACAGTGGCGTGCGCTGGCCGTCGTCCTCGGCGCCACGGCAGGCAGCTGGGCGGTCGTGAACGCGCCTGTCATGATCATGAACTTCGACGGCTGGGCCCGGTTCTACCGCTTCTCCGGCGAGCGCGGCATGGACTTCGGCTCGCCCTGGTACGCCATGACCCTGTTGGACATCCCCCAGCCTCCCGGGGCCGACAACGAGCTGGCGGGCGCGGCTTTCGTCGTTGCCATCCTGGGGGTCGTGGTGCTGGGGCTGATGGCGCCCACCCCCCCGCGGCTGGCGTCGCTGGCGCTGCTGTCCGTCGGGGCGTTCGTCCTGACGAACAAGGTGTACTCGCCCCAGTTCGTGCTCTGGGTGCTGCCGCTGGCCGTGCTCGCTCGTCCGCGCTGGCGCGACCTGCTGATCTGGCAGGCGGCTGAGGCGGTCTACTTCGTGGCGATCTGGTGGTACCTGGTGGGGTTCGACACATCGGACAAGGGCCTCCCGCCGCGCTGGTACGCCCTGGCGGTCCTGGTCCACTGGTTCGCGACGCTGTGGTTCATGGCGATGGTGGCCCGCGATGCCTGGTGGCCCGAGCACGACCCGGTCCGCTCGGACGCGCCATCCCGGCCCGGTGAGCCTCGCTCCCCGCCAGTTCCGGGTCTGAGGCCGGCCCCGACGTTCGCACCAGATGGCGAGGCCTGGGCGGATCTGGCGGAAGCACCGGGGGCGCTTGATAACGCCTCCTCCAAGCGGTAGGTTGTCGTATTTGGTGCCTCGGATGCTCGCCCGTACCATGTGGGCGTGTCCTCAGGTCTCCAACCGCCTGTCTCGTCCGATGGAAGTCGGCCCTCGGCGTCGAACGAATCAGCCGGCGCCAACGGGCCGCGACCGCACTTCCGGCTGACGCCGCTTCGGATCTCCCTCGTGGCCGGGGCCATCACGTACCTGCTGGGCCTGGCCCGTCAGATCGATTGCACGGCAGCAGTCGCGAGCATCGGTGAGACGTACACCCGCATGTGCTACTCGGATCTGCCGATGCTCTATGAGCGCCGGGGGCTTGCTGATGGCACGTTCCCCTATCTGGTCCATGCCGGCGATGACCTGCGAGTGCTCGAGTACCCGGCCCTGACAGGGATCTTCGCCTATGTCCTGGGATTCCCGACGCGTTGGCTCGGCGGGAACCACACCACGTTCTGGCTCGTGAGCGCCTTCGTGATGGCTGGGCTCTTCCTGTGGACGATCGCCAGCACCAGTCGCACCGTCCCCCACCGTCCCTGGGACGGACTGAAGGTCGCGCTGGCCCCTGCCGTGTTCCTCGCGGCCTTCATCAATTGGGACCTGTTGGCTGTCGCCCTGACTTCGGCGTTCCTGCTCGCCTGGTCGAGGGGCCGCTTGACGTGGGCCGGGATCTGGCTGGGCCTGGCGATATCGGCCAAGTTCTACCCGATCGTGCTCGTGGGTGCCCTCCTGCTCTACTGCGCCAGGCGGGTCATGTGGCGCGAGCTTGCCGTCACGACGCTTGCGACGGCCGTGACCTGGGCGACCGTGAACATCCCCGTGATGATGGCCAACTTCGACGGATGGGCCGAGTTCTACCGCTTCTCCGAGGCTCGGAACCGCGATCTGGGTTCCCTCTGGTACGCAGTGGAGCTGCTCAGCGGAGCGGACGTCCGGCAATGGCCCGTGAACGAGCTGGCCTCGGGCACCTTCCTCGTCCTGTGCATCGGCATCGGCATCCTGGCCCTACGGGCGCCGAAGGCTCCCCGCCTGGCATCCCTTGCCTTCCTGGCCGTCGCCGCATTCGCCATCACCAACAAGGTGTACTCGCCGCAGTTCGTCCTGTGGCTGCTTCCGCTGGCGGTCCTGGCGCGCCCCAAGTGGCGCGACATCATCCTGTGGCAGGTGGGCCAAGCAGTCTACTTCGTCGCTGTCTGGCACTATCTCAGCGGTCTGCTCGACCATGCGGGTCTGTCGCCGCGATGGTATGCCGCTGCCATCCTCGTGCACGTGGGCTCCACGCTGTGGCTGATGGCGGTCGTCGTCCGTGACGTGCTGCGCCCGGACCTCGACCCGGTCCGCAGCAGCGAGCCGTCCGGCTCAGCCCACGATGAGGTCGGGCTGGACGGTCGTGAAGCGGACGTCGCAGTCGATGAGCTCCCCCACAGGGGGCGGGATCGTTCCGCGCGGGATGCGCAGGAGCGAGACGTGCATGTGGGGGGGCTCCTGGAACCAGGCGTGCGCGCCTGAGGGCAGGTGGAAGGGGGAGCGCGAACGACCCGCGGCCTCCAGCGCACCCTCGCCTGCGGAGGCTGCGCGCTGGCGGATGCTTCGGGCGGGTCGTGGCGCGGTCATGGCCACTCCATGAGAGGTCCCACCGCTGACGATCACGACCGCTCCGTCCTTCGGCGCACGTCGCTGGTGGTACCCAGCCGCCTGACTCTCGCCGATCCGATGGACGGCCAGGACCGTTCCGCGAGCCTGGAGGCTGGCTCGATCGCCCAGCCACAGACGCGTGCCGATGCGCAGCCGCAGTGGCAGGTCCGGGACCGCCGCGCGGACGTCCGCCAGCTCGGGCTCGCCCATGTGGCTCAGCCACAGCGATCCGGCACTGTCCACCCCGGCGAGGTTGGACAGCAGGGTCGGCCACAGCATCGCCCAGGTGACAACCTCGTGGACCCGGGCGCTGCCGGTCACCACCGGACTCGGAGCCTCCTGGGCCGTGGTCAGCATCGCCACCGAACCGACACGCGGGTGCACGGGCGTGGCGATCGGCAGGTGCAGGGCCAGGCCCTCAAGGTGGACGGCGCCTGACTCGACCGCCGGACCGATGAGCGTGATCGCCGAGGCGAGCTCGTCCTCGGTCATGCCGAAGCGGCGCATGGAGGTCAGGCCTTCGAGGACCACACGGCGAGGTCGCTCCGGCGATGCGGTCCGCCCCAGGTCAGCGGCGGCATCCACAGAGGAGATGGTCTGGATGAGACGTCCGGCCCCTGGATGGCTGTCCAGCTGCATCCACGCCCGCCGGGCGCCGTCGTCGGCGGCCAGAACGGGCTCCAGGACGGCGACGTCGAGGTCGGGCTGCGCTGCCAGGACCGCGGCCGCCTCGTGTGCGGTGCCGACCGCCACCGTTCCCAGCCCGAGGTTCTGCACCTCCTCGGCAAGTCGCGTGGTGCCCACGCCGTAGCCGTTGCCCTTCGCGACGGGAACGACGCTCGCCCCGGCATGGGTGATGTCGGTGACGACGCTGCGCTGATGGGCGCGCCAGCGCTCGGTGTCTATCGCGATCACGAAGCTCATGGACTTTCCTGACGTTCCGGGCCGGGCTCAACGCCGGCGCATGTAGGCCTCGAACGCCCGCGCCATCGCTGGGCGGATCGCGTAGTCCCACTCTCCCACGTACTCCTGCGCGAACCCGCCTGTGCCTACCTTGAACTGCAGGAGGCCGAAGAGATGGTCCTCGGGGTCGAGGGTGTCGGTGATCCCGCGCATGTCATACGTGTGGGCCCCCGCTGCCATCGCGTCGCGGATCATCTGCCACTGGATGGCGTTGCTGGGTCGCAGGTCCCGCCCCGCTGTGGTCGAGGCGCCGTAGGAGTACCAGCAGTGATGGTTGACCAGGACCCACAGGGTCGCGGCATGCAGCTGACCCTCGTGGGTCGCGAGGTAGAGCCGGATCCGGTCGGGATCCTCGCTGTGCAGGGCCCGCCACATGCGCTCGAAGTAGGCCAGCGGTCGTGGGGTGAAGTGGTCGCGCCGGGCCGTCTCGACGTAGACCTCGTGGAAGGCCGGCAGGTCCGCGGCCTCTCCCCGCCGGACATCGACGCCGAGCTTCGCGGCGCGCTTGATGTTGCGCCGCCACAGCTGGTTGAAGCTCCTGAGCAGCTCGGGCTCCGTGCGTCCGGCCAGGGGAATCTGGAAGACGTAGCGGGGCTGAACGTCGCCGAAGCCGGCTCCGGTGGCCGGCTTCTGCGTCCAGCCCATCGCCTCCAGCACGTCCCGGACTGCCAGGGCCCGGCCATCGATCTCGTCGGGGCGCAGGTCGCGCAGGGCTGCTGCTGCACCTCCGGCGATGGCGGCCTTGAGGGTCGTCGCGTGCCAGCGCCGGCTCCAGACGGGTGGCCCCATCTTCGCCGCGAACGCGCCCTGCTTGCGAACGTGGGCCAGCAGGGGATCGAGCCAGTCACGCAGCTCGTGGGTCCGCTCGGGTGCCCCCTGCACGCCGCGAGCGCCAGGACCCTCGCCCAGCCAGTCGATGTCCGGCCCCTCCGGCAGGTAGGCCAGGAAGCGCGGCATCCTCGGGACCTGGCGGTAGAGCACGAGAGCGGCGCCGACGAGGTGACGGTCGTCGTACCAGCCCAGCGACTCGTGGCGCCACTCCTGCTTCACGGCTCCCCAGGACGGGACCTGCAGGGCACTGACCAGGCCGGTGCCCGCCGCCCTGTCCCGCACGTGGGTCAGATGCTGCTGGGCCGAGATCCGGGCGACGGTCAGGGGCATCCCCCGAGGTTAGCCAGCGGCCGGGGGCGATGTCCGGGCGAGGATTTCCGCCGGGAACGTCACAGCCGTTACCCTTGTGGGGCCCGATCGTGCGCTGCCCGCAGCCGATGTCACACCCCTGGTCCAGCCTGAGGACACGGGGGCCGATCGGGAGAGAGCCCTCCTGCCACGGATCGACCGTGGCCGCCAAGTCCGAAGGAGTGGGTTTTCCTTGAGTACGCGCGAGTACGAGGTCATGGTCATCCTCGATCCCGAGCTGGACGAGCGGACCGTGCCGCCCAGCCTCGACACCTTCCTCAATGTGATCCGCCAGGACGGTGGCACAGTCGGGTCGGTCGAGGTGTGGGGCCGCCGGCGCCTGGCCTACGAGATCAACAAGAAGTCCGAGGGCATCTACGCGGTCCTCGATGTCACCTGCTCGCCGGCCGCGGTCGCCGAGCTCGACCGCCAGCTGGGCCTGAACGAGTCCGTCCTTCGGACCAAGGTCACCCGTCCGGACATCAGGTAGGAATCATGGCCATCGGAGACATTCCCATCACGGTCATCGGCAACCTGACCGCTGACCCCGAGCTGCGCTTCACCCCGAACGGCCAGGCCGTGGCCAACTTCACCGTCGCATCCACCGCGAGGATCCTCGACCGGACCTCGAACGAGTGGAAGGACGGCGACACCATCTTCATCCGATGCAGCGTCTGGCGGCAGTACGCCGAGAACGTCGCGGAGTCGCTGACCAAGGGCACGCGGGTCATCGTCACCGGCAGGCTCAAGGTCCGCCAGTACGAGGCCCGTGACGGCAGCAAGGGCACGTCGGTCGAGTGCGAGGTGGACGAGGTCGGTCCGGCCCTCAAGAACGCGACCGCCAAGGTCAGTCGCATCTCACGTGACGGCGGCGGCTTCGGCGGCAGTCAGGGGGTTGGCCAGAGCGGCTTCGGCGGCGGCGGCGGTTACGGCGGCGGTGGCTACGGGCACACCGGCGCGCAGACCGGCGGCGCCGACACGTGGGGCGGGTCAGGCGGGACGGGCCCGCAGGACGAGCCTCCCTTCTGACGCGGGCCGCGCCTGTCGCCGGGTCCTGGCCGTCCGCGGTCGGGCCGGTGCGGCGGGCTCGCTGTAGACGTCCGTGACTCGACGAGCCCTCGGCGTCCATCGGGGAGGCCCCATGGGGCCTGACCCGCGCACGAACAAGCACGAGACCACACAACAGGGACCATCCCGGCACGCGCCGGGCATCCGTAGGAACGGAGCACCACGATGGCCAAGGCCGTAATCCGCAAGCCCAAGAAGAAGGTCTGCGCGTTCTGCAAGGAAGGCGCGACCCGGATCGACTACAAGGACGTGCCCCTGCTTCGCAAGTACATCTCCGACCGCGGCAAGATTCGCGCTCGCCGGGTCACGGGCAACTGCACCCGGCACCAGCGCGACATCGCCATGGCGGTCAAGAACGCCCGCGAGGTCGCCCTTCTGCCCTACACGTCGACCGCTCGCTGACCCAGGGAGTCCAGATGAAGCTCATCCTCACCACCGAGGTGACCGGCCTCGGCTCGCCGGGCGACGTCGTCGAGGTCAAGGACGGCTATGGTCGCAACTTCCTGCTCCCACGCGGCCTCGCCGTTGCGTGGACTCGGGGTGGCGAGAAGCAGATCGTCCAGATCAAGCGCGCGCAGAAGTCGCGTGAGGTGCGCGACCTCGGCCATGCGCAGGAGATCAAGGCCGCGCTGGAGGCACAGCCGGTCCGGATCGTCTCGAAGGCCGGCTCGGGCGGGCGCCTGTTCGGTTCCATCGGCGGGGCCGATGTCGCCGCTGCCGTTGCTGCCTCCGGCGGTCCGTCCGTGGACCGCCGCAAGGTCAGCATCGCCTCACCGATCAAGGTGCTCGGGCGACACACCGCCACGATCGACGTGCACCCCGGTGTCACGGCCAACGTGACCCTCGAGGTCGTCGCCAGCTGACGTCGTCTCCCTGCCCGGTGGCCACGGACGTGATCCCGGGCAGGGTGCCTGCCCTACGTTGGCGCGCACTCCATCCATCAGGCGCCTAGCCTGTGGTGATGGTCAGCCACCTCCACAGGCTGTCACGCGACCGCGGGGCGGCGACGTCCCCGGCGGGCCTCCCGCTGGGTCTCCTCATCGTCCTGCTCGCAGGAACCCTGGTGGCTTCCCCGGCCCGCGCGCTGGAGCCGCCGCCTGTGAACAGTCCTCCCGTCGCCCGGCCGGATGCTGCCGCCATGATCGCCGGGACGCGCCTGGCCGTCGACGTGCTCGCCAACGATGTCGATCCGGATGGCGAGGCCATCGGCCTGGTCTCTGCGACGCTGACCACCCCTGGCGCGGGCAGCGTCGCGGCCAGCGGCCGGACGGTCGTGGTGAGCGCTGCCGCCACGTTCGCCGGGACGCTCAACGCCACGTACGTCGTGAGTGACGCTCGCGGCGCGCAGGCCAGGGGAACGCTGCAGGTGGCGGTGAGTCCCGCAGCTCAGGCGAACCACCCCCCGGTCGCGGTTCCTGATGTCGCCCGCGTGGCTCAGGGCGGGGCGGTCAACCTCGACGTCCTGGCGAACGACCGCGATCCCGACGGCGAGGCGCTGCACCTGGTCGGTGTCGCTGCGGTGGCGCCGGCCGGGTCGGCAGCCGTCACCGTGGTCGGCGGCATCGTCACGGTGAGGGCCACCACGCGCTACCTGGGACCCGTCACGATCACCTACGTGGTGGCCGACGCGCGGGGCGCTCGGGCGCAGTCCAGCGCCACCGTCACGGTGGTCCCGAGGGGCAACGCCGCCCCCATCGCGACCCCCGACACGGCCACCGTCCGAGCGGGCCACCGCATCAAGGTCAAGGTGCTCGCCAACGATCGGGACCCGGAGGGCACCCGGCTCAAGCTCGTGAAGGTGGGCAAGGTGCCCCAGGGCACCGCGAAGAAGTCGGGTTCGAAGGTGTCGTTCCGGGCGAAGTCCAAGTTCCAGGGGACGGTCAAGATCCCCTACGCCGTCGCCGATCGGGCCGGTGCGGTCACGTGGGGCACGCTGACGGTGAGGGTCACGCGCCCACCCAGGCCTGCGCCCCCGCCCAAACCAGCGCCCCCACCGGGAAAGGGCTCGAAGCTCGCAGTCGAACGCGCGCTTGCGGCACTCGGGATGCCCGTCGGTGCGGTCAACGGCAAGTACGACGCGAAGACACGCCGCGCCGTGTGCACCTGGCGCATCGTGACGGGGCGGTCTGCGACGCGGAAGCTTCCCTCCGCGGCCGAGGCCAGGGCGATCGTCGCGACGCGCTCGCTGCCCAAGGCGCTGGGCTCCATGGTGACAGGAGTCAACGTCTCTCGGACGTGTCAGGCGGCGTTCTGGGTGACGGGCAGCGACGAGTATCGCCGCATCATGCCCGCCACCACGGGGAAGCCCGGCTACCTCACACGAACCGGAACCTTCCGGATCTTCCTGTCGTACAAGACGTGGCGCTGGTCGACGATCTACCCCGAGGCCAGGATGTACAAGCCGATGCAGTTCTCCGGAGGTCAGGCCCTGCACGGCTCGGCGACCGATCGGCTGGTCAAGACCCATCCCGCCTCCCACGGCTGCGTACGGATGCTGCACAAGGATGTCGACGCATTGCACCGCGGTGGCATCGGGCTGGGCAGCAAGGTCCGGGTCTTCGGCAACTGGTAGGTCGGCCAGCACCGGGATCGGACGGTGCGCTCCCTCAGCGTGCGGTCGGCCTCCGAGCGACCAACGCCGGATGCCGAACAGAGGTCCGGGACGGCTCGCGCCGGGGCAGCCGGCCGTCGCCGAGCCAGACGGCTCACCCCCGCGGCCGAAGCGACCTGATGTGATCGATCACAGCCGGCATCGAACGCTCGAGCATCCCCAGGACCTCGTCGAACTCGCGGATCGTGGCGTAGTACGGGTCCGGCACGTCGCGGCCCGGGATCGGGTCGAAGTCGCGCAGCAGGCGGATGTGCTCCTGGCGTGCTCCGCTGCCGTGAGCCAGCCGCTGCAGCTCGACCAGGTGGCCGGAGTCCATGGCCAAGACGAGGTCCCGCTCGGCCAGCCAGGCAGCCTGGACCTGGCGAGCCCGATGGCGCAGAGGGTAGCCAGCCCCGGCCAGGACCGCCATTGCGCGTGGGTCGGCAGGCCTGCCCACGTGGTAGCGGTGCGTGCCGGCGGAGTCGACGATCACGAAGTCGGCGAGCTCTGCGTCGGCCAGGGCCTGCCGCAGGACGGCCTCGGCCATCGGGGAGCGACAGATGTTGCCGGTGCAGACCGTGATCACACGCAAGGGCGAGCCTGTGGACAGCGGACGGGTCATGACGTCATTGTCACGTCATCGTCGTGGACGGGGGCGAGCGAGGAGGTGGGTGCCGCGTGAACGGAAGGCAACGCAATCCACGGCCCACCTTTCTTGCATACACAGCCATCCACGAGCGACGTACCACGTCACAGGCATGATCAACCTGTGAGAAGTGATCATGTCCCCAACCTTTCCACAGCCTGAGGAAGATCATGCGGGGCGTGTCGCACACGCTGTCCACAGGCGCGTGCACAGGCACCCCTTTACCCGGGCGAGCGGGCGGGCCTAGGGTCCCGAACGGCCCTCCACGGAAGTCCCGGACGGCGCTGTCATACCCCCGTTGTATCTCTGGATCAGGAGGTGTTGGCGTGAGCGTGGCCGAAGTCGATTTCACCCCCGCGGGGCCGGTGGTGGACCGGACGCCCCCGGCTGACCTTGCAGCCGAGCAGGCCGTGCTGGGGGCGATGCTGCTGAGCAAGGACGCGATCGCGGACGTGGTCGAGTCCCTGCGGATGGAGGACTTCTACCGGCCTGCGCACGCCACCGTATTCGGCGCGATCCTGGACCTGTACGGGCGGGGCGAGCCGGCGGACGCGGTGATGGTCGCCGGGGAGCTGACCCGCTCGGGGGAGATCGGCCGCGTGGGTGGGCCGGTGTACCTGCACACACTGGCATCCATGGTGCCGACGGCCGCGAACGCCTCGTACTACGCGCGGATCGTCTCGGAGCAGGCGGTTCTGCGTCGGATGGTCGCGGCCGGGACCCGGATCGTGCAGATGGGGTACGCCGGCGAAGGTGCGGTGGCCGACCTGGTGGATCGGGCGCAGGCCGAGGTCTACGACCTGACCGGCGCCCGGCGCGCCGAGGACTTCCTGGCACTGCGCGACATCTTCGAGGGCACGGTCCTGGAGATCGAGGCGATCGCCAATCACGGCGGGCAGATGGTCGGGGTGCCGACCGGGTTCGCCGACCTCGACTCGCTGACCAACGGGTTGCATCCGGGGCAGCTGGTGATCGTGGCCGCCCGTCCGGCGATCGGCAAGTCGACCCTCGGCCTCGATCTGGCGCGGTCGGCCTCGATCCGCAACGGTCTGTCGAGTGTGATCTTCTCCTTGGAGATGGCCCGCAATGAGATCGTCATGCGCCTGATCAGCGCCGAGGCGCAGGTGCCGCTGTCACACATGCGGTCGGGGATGATGTCGGACTCGGACTGGGTGAAGCTTGCCAGCAAGTCCGCCCAGATCAACGAGGCGCCCCTGTTCATCGACGACTCGCCGAACATGTCGATGATGGAGATCCGCGCCAAGTGCCGACGGCTCAAGCAGAAGCACGACTTGCGCCTGGTCGTCGTGGACTACCTGCAGCTGATGAGCTCGGGCAAGCGCGTGGAGTCCCGCCAGCAGGAGGTGGCGGAGTTCTCCCGTGCGCTGAAGCTTCTGGCGAAGGAGCTCGAGGTGCCGGTGGTGGCGATCAGCCAGCTCAACCGCGGCCCCGAGCAACGGCAGGACAAGAAGCCGATGATGAGCGACCTGCGCGAGTCGGGGTCGCTGGAGCAGGACGCCGACGTGGTGATCCTGCTCAACCGCGAGGACGCCTACGAGAAGGAGTCCCCCCGCGCTGGGGAGGCGGACTTCATCGTGGCCAAGCACCGCAATGGCCCGACGGCGACCGTCACGGTCGCGTTCCAGGGCCACTACAGCCGGTTCGTGGACATGGCCTCGGCATAGCGCGCCCCTCCGAGACCCCGACCCCGCGGGTCGGGCCGGTCGGGACGGCAGCTCCGTGGGTCGAGCCTGTCGAGACCCAGACGTCGCGGGTCGAGCCGGTCGAGACCCCGTTCCCGTCGGTCGAGCCGGTCGAGACCC
>CAZWXF010000002.1:52464-100729 GCA_964638055.1 uncultured Bifidobacteriaceae bacterium
TCGCGGGTCGAGCCGGTCGAGACCCCGTTCCCGTCGGTCGAGCCGGTCGAGACCCAGACTTCGCGGGTCGAGCCGGTCGAGACCCCGTTCCCGTCGGTCGAGCCGGTCGAGACCCAGACTTCGCGGGTCGAGCCGGTCGAGACCCCGTTCCCGTCGGTCGAGCCGGTCGAGACCCGCCCGAGGCATACAACCGTCGACGATGATGCCCGGGCGGCGCCCATCGATCCGACACCGGCCGGACGTCATCGCGCTCACCCAGCTCGCCCCGACGGCATCGCCGAAGCCCGCGGCGCAAGCGAAGACGATCCCCACTCGGGCACCCGTCCGGCCTCGACTGCGCAGGGCCACGTCCGCGCGACTCGTCTCCGGTCAATGGGGCTGTGACCTGTGGTGATGCTCGTGGGGATGGGCGGTGCGGCACACACCACCGACCCGTCAGACCGTCGGCATGGTCAGCCTGATCTTCGCTGGCCGCCGAAGGGCAGGGCTGGACCCGCTGGTCTCGACGGGCTCGACCGGCGGGGGTGTGACGGGCTGGGCCGGCTGGTTTCGACGGGCTCGTCCGGCGGGGGTGTGACGGGCTGGGCCGGCTGGTTTCGACGGGCTCGTCCGGCGGGGGCGTGACGGGCTGGGCCCGCTGGTCTCGACGGGCTCGACCGGCGGGGGGTTGACCGGCGGGGGTGTGACGGGCTGGGCCCGCTGTCTCGACGGGCTCGACCGGCGGGGGTTCCCGTCACGAGCTCGTGAGGATGACCAGTCGTTGGGTGGCCCGGGTCATGGCGACGTAGCGGTCGACCGCTCCCTCGATGCCGGTCCCGAACGCCTCCGGGTCGATGAGGACGACCAGGTCGAACTCCAGGCCCTTGGCGAGCTCCGGGGCCAAGCACTGGACGCGGGGTGGGAGCGTGCCAGCGTCGAGGGGGCCCGTGCTGATGACGCAGGCGATTCCCTCGGCGTGCTCGGCGGCCCAGGCGGCGAGGACAGCGTCCAGGTCTGCCACCGAACCGTGCTCCACGGGCAGGCCGGTGCTGCGCACGGACCTCGGCACGTTGGCGTCGGGGATGGCCGCGCGGATGACCGGCTCGGCCTCGGCCATGACCTCCTCGGGCGTGCGGTAGTTGATGGTGAGGCTGGCCTGGCGGACCCGGCCGAGTCCGGCGCGGGTGAGCCGATCCTGCCACGATTCCGTGAAGCCGTGCCGTGCCTGGGCGCGGTCCCCGACGACGGTGAAGCTGCGCGACGGGCAGCGTGTCAGCAGCATCTGCCATTCGGCGTCGGTCAGCTCCTGAGCCTCGTCGACGACGACGTGCGCGAACGGGCCGGCGAGCAGGTCGCGGTCGGCAGCGGGCAGGGCGGCCTCGTCGACCAGCGCGCCGCGCAGGTCCTGGCCCCGGAGCATGCTCATCACGGCCATCTCGCTGTCGTCGGCCTCGATGAGGTTCTCGACGACCCGATCCATCTCCTCGTTCGCGGCGGCGACCGCGGCCCTCTGGTGGCGCCCGCGTCGGGACGCCTCCGGGTCCCCGAGGCGCCGCCGTGCAGCGTCCAGGAGGGGCAGGTCGGACACCGTCCAGGCCTGGGCATCGCCGCGCTGCAGCGTCGCGACCTCGTCGGGCGTGAGCCAGGGCGCGCACAGGCGCAGGTAGGCGGGTACCGACCACAGGTCCCCGACGATGTCCGGCGCCTCGAGCAGGGGCCAGGCCTTGCGCAGGGTCGCGTTGAGGTCGGTGCTGCGCGCAAGCTCCCGTCGCAGCACGTCCTGCGGGACGGCCTCGCCGTCGTGCTTCTCGACGAGGATGGTGACGACCGCATCCAGGATCTGGTCGCGCGCCTCGTTGTGCGGGGTGCCGGGTTCCGGTGCCTGGAAGGCCTCGATCCAGTCCTCGGCGCTCAGCCAGATGTCCGACCAGTGGGTCTCGACTGTCATGCCCTCGGTCGGCGGCTCCTCGTAGAGCCGGACAGCCGCGTCGATCGCGTCCACCAACGCCGCCGACGACTTGAGGCGGGCCACGGCCGGGTCGGTCTCCACCGCTGCGGCGACGCCCTCGGGCACGAGGTCGCGCAGGGTGCAGGTCTGCACGCCCTCCTCCCCCAGGCCGGGCAGGACGTCAGCGACGTAGGCGAGGTACGGCTGGTGCGGCCCGACGAAGAGCACGCCTCCCCGGCGGTGACCGAGGCGGGGATCGGCGTAGAGCAGGTAGGCGGATCGGTGGAGGGCGACGACGGTCTTCCCCGTGCCCGGGCCCCCGTCGACGACAAGGGTGCCGCGGGATCCCGCACGGATGATGGCGTCCTGATCGGCCTGGATGGTCGCGAGCACGTCGCGCATCCGCGGCGACCGGCTGCTGCCCAGGCTGGCGACGAACGCGGACTGGTCGTCCAGCGCGGCGTTGCCTGCCAGGCCTTCCGCGGTGAACACCTCGTCCCAGTAGTCGCTGATCCGGCCACGGGTCCAGCGATATCGTCGCCGGCTCGCCAGACCCATCGGATGGGCGTGCGTCGCGGCGAAGAACGGCTCAGCCACGGGAGAGCGCCAGTCGACGAGCAGCCGACTGCCGGCGCTGTCCTTGAGACCGATCCTCCCGATGTACACGGGATCGGGCTCGGCCACGCTCACGATGCGTCCGAGGCACAGATCCAGGCCGAAGCGCCGCAGCAGGCGCAGGCGAGCGGTGAGCCGATGGATCCCCTGGTCGCGCTCCAGCGCCGCCTGGCCGCCGCGGCCGGGCGCCAGGCGCAGTGCATCGAGACGCTGGGACAGTTCGGTGATCTGCTGCTCCAGGGTCGCCGCGATCGCCGAGAACTGCTCGTCGTCGCGGGCGATCGACGCCGGATCGGCCTTGGCGGTGAGGTGGTCGGGCAGGTCGAAGGCGGTTCTGGTCTCAAGGGTCACGATCGTTTGCTCCGTCTGGGGATGGGCGCGGCGCATCTGCGTGTGTGCGCCCGGGGGATGACGCGGGGCGGCCGGCCGGAGGATTCTGCGCTCCATGGGGGGCCTTGCCGCAAGCCCCCCCATGCGCTATACGTTGGTAGCGGCAAGCAGTCCCCGCCTCCGGTGAGTTTGAGCAGTTCTCGACGACCACCACCCGCCAGGAACCTCCCGAGACCGTGCCGGGCACGGGCGGTGGCGCCTACTTTTCCCACCCTGGGGTCCTTTCGTCCCGGACCTCCCTGTGCCAGGCCCAGAGGGCCGGTGCGCGGCACCGGGCGCAGGGACGCGGACGCTGCCCGGGCGAGCCTGCTGCCCGCCCGGATCGAGGAGTCTCGGACAGGACACCCATGCTTGTCCCGGCGCCCGGCGCCCGGCGCCCGGCGCCTTGAATCCGGCCCGCGGATCGCGGAGGGGGCGGGGTGCTGCGCGGCGACCGTGCGTCACGCCCGACCGGACGCCGTGGCGGCCGCAGGCCTCCTGTCGGGGGAGGGCGTGCGCTGCGATTCTGTCGTCGGCGTGGGTGACCCGAGCGGCTGGGTCACAGCAGGAGCGAGTCGCCGGGGGCGACGCGCCGGTACTCGATGTCGCCTGCGAGGCCAGTCAGGAGCCGGTCGCTCAGCGCGCGGCCGGTGTCGCTGAGCACGGCATTGTGGATCGGTGCGGCCAACCTCGGGTGGACGTGGCGCAGGTAGTCCGCGGACTCGGCGATCCTGAGCCAGGGGGCGGCGATGGGCAGTAGGAGCAGCATTGGACTCATTCCTGCGGGTGGCGTCGCGAAGGAGTCCCCCGGATGCAGGACGGCCCCCTCGACCAGGTAGCCGACGTTGGCGGCCGGGGCCCCCGGTCGTGACGGTGATGCGGCCCATGTGAGGCTCCAGGGGGAGGGACTGGTGGCGAGGCTGGCCCGCGTGGGCACTGCGGGCAGGGGACGGCCAGAGCGGACTCCCGATCGCTGTGTGAGGCCCGAGAGGGCGGGTGAGGGCAGAGCGCAGGGGGACGGCAGGACGGACCTCCGAGCGATGCTCGAGATCCGAGCGGGCGGGCGAGGCAACGGCGGCGCAGCCCCGCCCGGCACGAGGATCGAGCGGGCGAGGACAGCTGCAGCACAGCAAGGGCAGAGCGTCCTCAACGCGATGCACGTGCCGCGGCCACGAGCGCCAGCAGCCCCGCCAGCATGATCGGCAGGCCGATCGAGAAGATGGCGAGGAATCCCAGGAGGAGCAGGGGCACGCCCGCCACGCAGAGCAGCAGGGTGCGCCGTGGTGCGGTCCGGCGGGCGCCGGCGCCCGCGAGCGCCGCCGCGCCGAGCAGGACCGCCAGCACCCACCATGCGGGAGCTTCGTCGCCCTGGGCCCGGATCACCAGCACGTAGACCAGCGCCATCACCAGGGCGATGAGCGCTGCCAGTGCGGCCAAGGGGTCGATGCTGCGGATCCGCGCGCTCATGGCGTCAGTGTTGTCCTCCGTCTCGGCCGGGCTCGACCGGCTTGGCCTGGCCCGCGCACTGCGGCGGTTCCATGGCCTGGCATGACCGGCGCCCCCGCTGCCCGGGGCGCATAGGTTGATGGCAGGCACCACTGACGACAGGAGCATGCCGCGTGTCCGACAGTCAGGTAGCACCCCAGACCGGCAGCACCCAGGACGCACTGGCCCAGCCCTTCGCGGTTCCCGCCCAGGACGTCCTCGCGGCCCTGGCCACCACTGCGGAGGGGCTGGGTGTGCAGGATGCGGCTGACCGGTTGAGCCGCGTCGGGCCGAACCGACTGCCCGAGGCTGAGCGGGATCCGCTGTGGAAGCGGGTCGGCAAGCACTTCGACGACGTCCTGATCTACATCCTGCTGGCCGCCGCGGTGCTCAAGGCTGTCATGGGCGACTGGGTCGACTTCTGGGTCATCTTCGGGGTCGCCGTGATCAGCGCCCTCATCGGCTTCATCCAGGAGGGACGGGCCGAGAGTGCCCTGGAGGGCATCAAGCGGATGCTCTCGCTGAGCGCCGAGGTGAGGCGGGACGGCCGGTGGGAGGAGATCGCATCGGAGGGTCTGGTCCCCGGCGACATCGTCCGGGTCCGCTCCGGCGACAAGGTCCCGGCCGACATGCGACTGGTGGAGGCGGTGAACCTGCGTGTCGAGGAGTCCGCCCTGACCGGCGAGGCCGTCCCGAGCGAGAAGTCGGTGGACCCTGTCGCCGACGACGCCGGTGTCGGGGACCGCAGCAGCATGCTCTTCTCCGGGACCCTGATCGCTGCGGGCACTGGACTGGGGGTCGTCACGGCCACCGGGGCTCAGGCCGAGATCGGCCGGATCCAGACCATGCTGGCCGACGTCGAGGGGTTCGACACCCCGCTGACGCGCGAGCTCAACCAGTTCGGCAAGCAGCTCTCCCTGGTCATCATGGGCATGGCCGGGATCATGGTCGTGATCGGCGGGGTCATCCACGACTTCGCCCGCGACGACCTGATCTCCGCGACCATCGGGTTCGCCGTGGCGGCCATCCCCGAGGGCCTGCCCGCCCTGGTCACGATCACGCTGGCCCTGGGCGTGCAGCAGATGGCCCGGCGCAACGCGATCATGCGCAGCCTGCCCGCGGTGGAGACCCTGGGGGCCATCACCACGATCTGCTCGGACAAGACCGGGACGCTGACCAGGAACGAGATGACCGTCCGGCACGTGCTCACGCGGGCGGGGATGTACGACGTCGCGGGCCTGGGCTACCAGCCAGAGGGACGCATCACGCTCGACGGGACGCCGGCCAGCCTCGACGAGCATCCGGGCCTGCGCTCACTGGTGACCGTGATGGCCGTTGCCAACGACTCGAAGGTCGTGTCCGGCGAGGAGGGCTGGGCGCTGCTCGGCGAGCCCACGGAGGGGTCGCTGGCGACGCTGGGCAAGAAGGCCGGTTTCGACGCGAGCGGCTACGAGCGGGTCGCCGCTGTCCCGTTCGAGTCCGAGCACAAGTACATGGCCACCCTCAACGACACCCCTACGGGGCAGCGAGTCGTCCTGCTCAAGGGAGCCCCGGATCGCGTGCTCGACCGCTGCGAGTCCGAGCTCGACGCCGAGGGGCGTCCCGTGCCGCTGGATCGGGGCTTCTGGGAGTCGGGGATCGACGCGCTGGGAGACGACGGCCTGCGGGTGCTGGCTGCGGCCGCCCGCCCCGCGGAGCCTGGCGTCGACAGCCTCGATCACGACGACCTGTCCGGCCTGGTCCTGGTCGGGCTGGCCGGCATCCTCGACCCACCCCGCCCCGAGGCCATCGAGGCGATCGCCACCTGCCACCGGGCGGGGATCCGCGTGAAGATGATCACCGGCGATCATGCGGGGACCGCCTCGGCGATCGCGCGCGAGATGGGCATCACGAGGCCGGGATCTGCTGATGCCGTGACCGGCGCGGAGCTGCAGAAGGTCAGCGACGAGCGGCTGCGCAAGGTCGTGGAGTCGACCGACACGTTCGCGCGGACGAGCCCCGAGCACAAGCTCCGACTCGTCCGGGCGCTGCAGCGCAACGGCGAGGTCGTGGCCATGACCGGCGACGGCGTCAACGACGCCCCGGCGCTCAAGCGGGCCGACGTGGGCGTCGCCATGGGGATCAAGGGCACGGAGGCGACCAAGGAGGCCGCCGACATGGTCCTGGCCGACGACAACTTCTCGACGATCGAACGGGCCATCGAGGAGGGCCGGCGGATCTACGACAACCTGCAGAAGTCGCTGGTGTTCCTGCTGCCGACCAACGGCGCGCAGTCTCTGGTCATCCTCGTCGCGATCCTGTTCGGGCTGGCCCTGCCCCTGAGCCCGGTGCAGATCCTCTGGGTGAACATGGTCACCGCGATCACCCTGTCCCTGGCCCTGGCCTACGAGCCGGCCGAGCCCGACCTGATGCTGCGCCCGCCCCGCGACCCTCACTCGTCGCTCGTCTCTCGCCAGTACCTGGCACGGGTGGCCTACGCCTCGGTGCTCATCGCGGGCGCGACATTGCTGGTGTTCCAGCTCGCACGCTCGTGGGGGTGGCCGCAGGCGGAGTCGCAGACCATGGCCGTGACCATGCTGGCCCTGGGGCAGACGGCGTACCTGTTCAACGCCCGGTCCCTGCGCGAGTCGAGCCTGCGCCGCGACATCTTCACCGGGAACCCGGCCGTCCTGGTCGTCAGCGGGATCATGATCGCGCTTCAGGTGGGATTCGTGTACCTGCCGTTCATGAACTCCTGGTTCGCCTCGGCTCCGCTGGACCCGATCGGCTGGCTGGTTCCGCTGGCCCTGTCCATCGTGATCTTCCTGCTCGTCGAGGTGGGCAAGGCGGTGTTCCGGCGCGTGACACCGGCCCGGCGGGTCGTCACCGCCGAGGCCTGAGCCTGCTGGACAGGCGACGCCTCCGGGATCGTCACGCGCGATCCTCCCGTCGCTGCGGGGCCCGCGGTGGGGCCACTGTCCCGCGATGTCCGCCTCGTGGGGTGGCCACGGCCCGCCACGCCTGCGGAGTCCACGGCACGCCACGGTTGCGAAGCCACGGGCACGCCTGCCGAGTCCATGGGATCGTCGGGGGCGTGACCCCCACGTCCGGCATCCAGCCCACCGCGCCGCCGGTCGCCCATGAGCTCGGCGCAGCCGAGCTGTCGGTGCAGGTCGCCTCGGTCGACGCTCCGGACCAGACGCTGCTGACGCTGCTGGCTCGGCACGCCCCTGACTCCGCTGCCGACCCGGGCGACCCGGACGTGGGCGCCTCGGCTGACCCGGCCCGAGCGGCCCTGGCGCCTGAGGACGTGCTGGCGGACTACTCCGACTGGGCCGTCGGCACCGGCCGCCCGCTGTACGAGGCCCAGGAGGAGGCGCTGCTGGAACTGGCGTCCGGTTCGCACGTGATCCTGGCCACCCCCACCGGATCGGGCAAGAGCCTCGTCGCGGTCGGCGCGATGCTGTTCGCCCTGGCCGACGGCCGCCGTACGTACTACACGGCGCCCATCAAGGCGCTGGTCTCGGAGAAGTTCTTCGACCTGTGCGACCTGCTCGGCCCCGAGCGTGTCGGGATGGTCACCGGCGATGCCGCCGTGAACCCCGAGGCGCCGGTGATCTGTGCCACGGCCGAGATCCTGGCGATCAGGGCCCTGCGCGAGGGATCGGCAGCGGATGTGGGGCTGGTCTGCATGGACGAGTTCCACTACTACGGCGACCGTGACCGGGGGTGGGCGTGGCAGGTGCCGCTCATCGAGCTGACCGACGCGCAGTTCCTGCTCATGTCGGCCACGCTCGGGGACGTCCGGCGCATCCGCGACGACCTGACCCGGCGGACCGGTCGTCCCGCGGCGGTGGTGGCCGGGGGCGAGCGGCCCGTGCCTCTGACGTTCGAGTACGCGATGACGCCGATTCACGAGACGATCGAGGCGCTGCTGGAGCACGACCGCGCGCCCGCGTACATCGTCCATCCGACGCAGGCGGCGGCACTGGAGCGGGCCCAGGCGATGCTCAGCGTCAACCTGTGCACCCGATCGGAGAAGGACGCGATCGCCGAGGCCCTCGGCGACTTCCGCTTCACCGCCGGCTTCGGGCGCACGCTGACCCGACTCGTGCGCCACGGCGTGGGTATCCATCACGCAGGGATGCTCCCGCGCTACCGCCGCCTCATCGAGCAGCTGGCCCGCGCCGGCCTGCTCAAGGTCATCTGCGGCACGGACACCCTCGGTGTCGGCATCAACGTGCCCATCCGGACGGTGATGATCACGTCTCTGGCCAAGTTCGACGGCCGCCGGACGCGCCTGATCGGGGCCCGTGAGTTCCACCAGATCGCGGGCCGGGCCGGGCGTCCGGGGTTCGACGCCGCGGGCCTGGTCGTCGTCCAGGCCCCCGAGCACGAGATCGAGAACGAGCGACTCCTGGCCCGCGCAGGGGACGATCCGAGGAAGCGGCGCCGCGTGGTCCGCAAGAAGCCGCCGGAGGGCATGCCGAACTGGTCGCGCGCGTCGTTCGACCGGCTGGTCGCCGCTGAGCCCGAGCCGCTGCGCTCCCGCTTCGACGTCACCCACGCGATGGTGCTCAACGTGGCCCATCGCCCCGGTGACGCGGAAGCCGCGCTCGCGCACCTGCTGACCGACAACGACGAGGAGCCGGAGAAGCGCGAGGAGCTGGTCGCCCGCGCCGAGGCGATCCGGGGATCGCTGGTCACCGCCGGTGTCCTGGCGCCGGTCGATCCGCCTGACGAGCTCGGGCGTACCCTGCGCCTCGTCGACGAGCTCCAGGTGGACTTCGCCCTGAACCAACCCCTGTCGACGTTCGCCCTGGCCGCGCTCCAGCTCCTCGATCGCGAGTCCGAGACGTACGCCCTCGACGTCCTCTCGGTCCTGGAGGCGACCCTGGAGAACCCTCGCCAGGTGCTCATGGCCCAGCAGTACCGCGCCCGTGGCGAGGCGGTTGCCGCGATGAAGGCCGAGGGGATCGAGTACGAGGAGCGGATGGAGCGGCTCGAGGACGTCACCTGGCCGCGGCCCCTTACCGACCTGCTCGAGCACGCCTACGACGTCTACGCCGAGGGCCACCCGTGGGTCACCGAGCACGAGCTGAAGCCGAAGTCGGTCGCGCGCGAGCTGCACGAGCTGGCCATGACTTTCGTGGAGTACGTCGGCTACCACCGGCTCGCCTCGGCGGAGGGGATCGTCCTGCGCTACCTGGCCGACGCGTACAAGACGCTGCGGCGGACCGTGCCGGACGAGGCGCGGACCGAGGAGGTGGCCGACCTCACCGAGTGGCTGGGCGAGCTGGTCCGACAGGTGGATTCCAGCCTCCTGGACGAGTGGGAGCAGCTGCTGCACCCCGGCGAGATGGACCAGGCCCTCCGCCGCGCCCGGGCCGGCGCCACCGGGGAGGCAGGCCCGCCGCCGGTCACCGCCAACGCGCGGGCGTTCCGGGTCCTGGTCCGCAACGCGCTCTTCCGTCGTGTCGAGCTCGCGGCGCTGCGCCGGTGGGACGAGCTGGGCGAGCTCGACGGGGATGCGGAGTGGGACGCGGATCGCTGGCGGGCGGCGATGGAGGGCTACTTCGCCGAGCACACCGATGTCGGGACCGGCCCGGCGGCCCGCGGGCCCGACCTGCTGCTCATCGATGTCCTGCCGGGGCGCTGGGAGGTCCGGCAGGTCCTCGACGACCCCGCGGGCGACCACGACTGGGGCATCAGCGCCGAGGTGGACCTGGCCGCCAGTGACGCCGAGGGCGCCGCAGTCATCCGTGTGACGAGGGTCGACCGCCTGTGAGCCCAGCCGTCACCGATTGCTTGGCCGCAATCCCGTCGGGGGCGTCGCGTCGTGCCATCAGCAACGCCAGCTCCCGGTGCAGGATGCCCATCGCGCGGCCGAGTGCTGCGATTTGTTCGTCCAGCACCGGCCCAGGATCTTGGTCAGTCGGAAGCGGCAACTGCGCGTCGTCGAGCGCCCATTCAAGTCGCGCCATCAGACTGTCAAGCTCGTCCTCGTCCATGTCGACCTCCGTTGGTATGGGCCGGACCGTCTCTCGACCCATGCGCCAATCGTACGGATGTTCGAGAATGCGTCAACCCTTGCCGGGAGCGGCCGTGCCCTTCTGGGCATCCACTGGGCTCGGGCTGTCCGCAGATCGGAGGGTGTGTGGAACCGATCGTGCTCGAACTGCCCTTCCGCGGCCGATGGCTGGCCCGCAACAGCCCTGCGCGTCGTGTGCCCAGTCACGGGACCACGTTGTTCGGGACGACGTACGCGATCGACTTCATCGCCGTGGACGAATCCGGACGATCGGCGCCTCGAAGCGTGCGGTCGTGGGTGTCCACGGAGGCTCCGGAGCGCTTCGTCGGCTTCGGCGCGCCGATCCTCGCCCCGACTTCGGGCACGGTCGTGGTGGCCCACGACGGGGAGCCCGACCACGTCGCGCGACGCTCCCCGTTCACCCTGGTGCCCTATGCCCTCGGCCAGGCCGGCCGGGTCCGTCGGGGCCCCGATGCGATCGCCGGGAACCACGTCGTGATCGCGCTGACCGGGCGCGGGGCCTTCGTCGCGCTGGTCCACCTGCGCCGCGGATCGGTGCTCGTGGGTGTCGGCGACGAGGTCCGGGTGGGGGACCGGCTCGGGTCGTGCGGCAACTCGGGCAACAGCACCGAGCCGCACGTCCACGTGCAGGTCACGGACTCGCCCGAATGGTCCAGCGCGCGTGGCGTCCCGCTGGCGTTCCGCAGGCCTGGAGACCCGGCGGGGCTGTGGCTGCCGGGTGAGGGCGAGATCGTCGAGGCGGGCGGGCCCGGGGCTCGCTGAGATGCGAGCGTGTCGCTGACCGGAGAGACAGCGAGCGTGGCAGGCCTGCGACTGCCGGAGCCCGCGGGCAGACTGGGGCGCACACCCCATCGACCGGGAGGCCCCACATGGGGAGCTACGCGCAGGCCCATTCCCAGAGCATCAGCGATCCGGACGCCTTCTGGGCGGCGGCGGCCGAAGCGGTCTCATGGAGCACCCCCCCGACCGTCGTCTGCGATGACACCGCGGCGCCTCTGTTCCGATGGTTCACCGACGGCCGCCTGAACACCTGCTTCAACGCACTGGATCGTCACGTGGCGGACGGTCGCGGCGATCAGCCCGCGCTCATCCACGTCAGCCCGGTGACCGGGACGCAGCGCACGCTGACCTACTCCGAGCTGCGCGACGAGGTCGCCCGGTTCGCCGGCGCCCTGGCCGGCCTGGGTGTCGGGCACGGGGACCGCGTGGTGCTCTCGATGCCGATGGTGCCCGAGGCGGTCATCGGCATGCTGGCGTGCGCGCGCCTGGGCGCGGTCCACTCGGTCGTGTTCGGCGGGTTCGCCGCCGATGAGCTGGCGGTTCGCATCGACGACGCGAAGCCCAAGGTGATCCTCTCCGCCTCATGCGGGATCGAGCCCCACCACGTGGTCGCGTACAAGCCCATGGTGGACGACGCCCTGAGCATCGCGACCCACCAGCCCGACGCGTGCGTGATCCTCCAGCGCGAACAGCTGGTCGCCCCGATGGGTCCCCTGGACCACGACTGGGCCGAGCTCGCAGCGTCCGCCGAGCCGGTTGGGTGCACCGACGTGGCCGCGACCGATCCGCTCTACATCCTGTACACGTCAGGCACCACAGGCCGGCCGAAGGGGATCGTGCGCGACAACGGCGGGCACGCTGTGGCACTGACGTGGTCGATGGCGAACGTCTACGACATCGGCGCCGGGGACGTGTGGTGGGCCGCCTCGGACGTCGGATGGGTCGTCGGGCATTCCTACATCGTCTACGCCCCGCTCATCATGGGGGCGACGACCGTCGTGTACGAGGGCAAGCCCGTGGGTACTCCCGATGCGGCTGCGTTCTGGCGGGTGATCGCCGAGCACCGCGTGAAGGCGCTGTTCACCGCTCCGACCGCCATCCGGGCGATCCGCCGTGAGGACTCCGAGGGCTCGTTGATCGCCGAGCACGACCTTTCGAGCCTGCGGACGCTGTTCCTGGCCGGAGAGCGCCTCGACCCCGACACCTACCGCTGGGCCACTGCGGCGCTCGGCGTGCCCGTCGTCGACAACTGGTGGCAGACCGAGACCGGCTGGCCCATAGCGGCCAACCCGCGCGGCCTGGAGCCTTTGCCCCTGAAGGAGGGGTCGCCGTCCGTCGCGATCCCTGGCTTCGACGTGCGCGTGGTCGACGGGGAGGGCGCGGAGGTCCCCGCCGGTACCGAAGGCAACATCGTGATCCGGCTGCCGCTGCCGCCGGGCACCCTGCCCACTCTCTGGGGTGACGACGAGCGGTACGTCTCGTCGTACCTGTCGGCTTTCCCCGGCTACTACGTGACCGGAGACGGCGGCTACATGGACTCCGACGGGTACCTGTTCGTGATGGGCCGCACCGACGACGTCATCAACGTCGCCGGCCACCGGCTGTCGACCGGCGTGATGGAGGCGCTGGTCTCCTCGCACCCGGCTGTGACCGAGTGCGCTGTGATCGGCGTCGCCGATGATCTCAAGGGCCAGTCGCCGAGGGCGTTCGTGGTGCTCAGGGCCGGTGTCCAGATCGACCCGGCCGAGCTGACCGCCCAGATCGTGGCGTCCGTGCGCAAGCACGTCGGGCCGGTGGCGGCGTTCAAGGAGGTCGAGATCGTGCCCGCGTTGCCGAAGACGCGCTCGGGCAAGATCCTGCGCCGGACCATGCGCGGCATCGCGGACGGCCGCGACGAGCCCGTGCCCTCGACGATCGAGGACCCCCGCGTCCTGGAGCAGCTGACCCCGCTGCTGCGCAAGCGCTCCGGGATCGCCGACGGGTAGGCGTCAGCCCACGCCGCTGGTCGAGCCCGTCGACACCGCACCCGCGCTGGTCGAGCCCGTCGACACCGCGCCCGCGCTGGTCGGGCCCGTCGAGACCACGCCCGCGCTGGTCGAGCCTGTCGACACCACGCCCGCGCTGGTCGAGCCCGTCGACCCCACGCCCGCGCTGGTCGGGCCCGTCGACACCACGCCCGCGCTTGGTCGGGCCCGTCGACACCACGCCCGCGCTGGTCGAGCCCGTCGAGACCACGCCCGCGCTGGTCGAGCCCGTCGAGACCACGCCCGCGCTGGTCGAGCCCGTCGAGACCACGCGGCCATGACGCCGAGGGTGCCGCGCTGATCCAGGTGACGAGGGGCCGACCCGGGCAGCTGGGGTCCGGCGTAGTCCGTTCCGCCTGCTCAATGGGCGAAATCGACCACGAGAGGGGTGGAGCGGTCCCGATCACGGGTGCAGCAGGGCCTTGATGGCTCGGCGCTCGTCCATCGCGCGGTAGGCCTCGGGTGCCTCCTCCAGGGGCAGCTCCAGGTCGAACACGCGGCCGGGCTCGATGCGGCCGTCCCAGACCCGTGCCAGCAGGTCCGGCAGGTACTCCGGGACCGACGCCGGCCCACCCTTGAACCCGACGTTGCGGAAGAACATCCCCGGCACCGGAAGCTCCACGCCGTGGGGGACGCCGACCACCCCGACCATCCCGCCGGGGCGCACGGACCGCACCGCCTGCCGCACCGACTCCTTCGTGCCGACCGCCTCGCAGACGGCGTCCGCACCGACGCCGCCGGTCATCTCCCGGATCGCGTTCGATCCCTCGTCGCCTCGTTCCGTGACGATGTCGGTCGCGCCGAAGGCCCTGGCGACCGCCTGCCGGGGCGCGTGCCTGCTCATCGCGATGATCCGCTCGGCCCCCAGCTCGCGCGCAGCCAGGACGGCGCACAGGCCCACGGCCCCGTCACCGACCACGGCCACCGTCATGCCGGGTCGCACCCCTGCGGTGAACGCCGCATGCCAGCCGGTGCTCATGACGTCGGAGAGCGCCAGCAGGCTCGGGACCATGGCCGCGTCGGGCTGTTCCGGGGTCGCGAACAACGTGCCGTCGGCCAGGGGGATGCGGATGAGCTGGGCCTGGCAGCCGTCGAGGCCACTCGCCCTGACGCAGGAGGATGGGAAGCCGGCTCGGCAGTGCACGCAGGTGCCGTCAGAGGCGTAGAACCCGCCGACGACGAACTGACCGGGGCGCAGCCGGCTCACGTCGGCACCGACCTCCTCGACGATGCCCACGTATTCGTGCCCGAATGGACGGGGCCCGGCCGCCCTGTCGATGCCGCGGTAGGGCCACAGGTCCGAGCCGCACACGCAGGTGGCCACGGTTCGGATGATGGCGTCGGATGGTTGCTGGATCGCCGGGTCCGGGCGGTCCTCGACCCGGACGTCCCCCGGCCCGTGAAGGATGACTCCCCGCATCGCGATCGACCTCCCGAATGTGGCAGTGCTGCTCCGGCCGGGGCCCGTTGGTCGCGGCAGTCGCGGAGCCTCCCGCGCGGCCGCACGGGATCGCTGGCGAACGCAACCTATACGGGCGCCGCCGGTTCCGGCTGGGGCCTCCTGGCCGGTCTCAGAGGCGGTTGCGCCCGAGGCGCTCGTGGCTGCTCACCCAGTCCCCGGCGAGCACGGCGCTGGCCAGGGAGACCTCGCCGGCCAGCACGACCGCGGCGCAGATCTCTGCGAGCCGGCCGACCCTGCCCGGGCCGACGCAGCCGAGGATCGAGAGGCACTCGCGCTGGGTCGGCAGCCCGGTGCCGCCGCCGACGGTGGCCACGATGAGTGCGGGCAGCGTGATCGACCAGTAGTAGTCACCGTTCGCCAGCAGCTGGGAGTACGTGATCGCCGCGTGGGACTCCGAGACGTTGGCGGCGTCCTGCCCGGTCGCGATGAAGAGCGCGGCCAGCCCGTTCGCGGCATGGGCGCCGTTGTTCGCCGTCCCGGCGAGCATTCCGCCGGCCAGGCTGAACTGGCGGGCGTGGAAGAGCTGCGCCGGAGTCACGCCCATCTGCCGGACGAGCAGCTCGGCCGGGATGGTCGCCTCGGCCACGACGCGCTTGCCGCGCGTGCGCAGCAGGTTGATGTGCGAGTGCTTCTTGTCCGTGTCGATCCCACCGGAGAGCACGTAGTGCGGATGGTCGGGATGGTTCGCGGCGATCCAGCGACAGGCGGCGTCGGTCGCCCGCCCGGTCATGTTCTGGCCGGCCGCGTCCCCCGTCGAGTAGTTGAACCGCAGGTACCGCAGCGGGCCCACCGCGTACTGCTCGATCTCGACGAGTCGGCCGACCCTCGTCGTGGCCTGCGCCGCCGCCGCGATCTGCTCGAAGTGCTCCTCGATCCACGTCCCGAGCTCGCGCGATGCCCGTGCGTCGGCGAGCTCGAACACGGGGGCGCGCTGCATCCTGTCCGCCACGATCGTGGTGCGGACCCCGCCGGCCTGGCTGAGCAGGCGCATCCCGCGGTTGTAGGAGGCGACGAGCGTCCCCTCCGTCGTGGCCAGCGGCACGTACACCTCGCCCTGGACATGCTCCCCGTCGATGAGCAGCGGGCCGGCCAGCCCGAGCGGGACCTGCGCGACGCCCAGGAAGTTCTCGACGTTCCCGGACAGGCCCGCCGGGTCCACGGAGTAGCTGCCGACGTGCTCCATCGGCGCCCCGGTCTGCTCGGTGACGAACGATCGGCGGGCTGCGGCCATCTCCTGCCGGTAGTCATCAGCACGGTCGCGCGGCACGGACCTGCCACGGGGTCGGGGGAGGGCGTCGTCGGTCATGCGGGTCTCCTCACGGGGGCCGGTCGATTGCTGGGGCTATCGTGCCCCGGCCCGTCTGCGTTCTGGAGGTCCCCTCGCGGCGTGGCGCTCAGCGCTCCGAGGTGGAGCGCGAGCGCCAGGACCAGCGCCACCTGATTGGGGTCAACCGGCGCCGTGCGGTGCTCATCTGGGCATAGACGACTCCTTGGCCGTCGTGCGTGCGCACGGTCACGCCCCGTGTGCCCGGATCCACACCGAACTCCGGTGACGCGCAAGGTTGCCCTGGCCTCTGGCAGGACGCGACCAGGAGGCGTCGCAACGGGCCCTGCCGGGTCACGCCAGGTGTGATCCGGCAACGCCCCCCTGCACCGGCTCGCCGGGAGGGCGCGCGAGCACGGACGGGCCTCAGGCCGACCGGCCGCCCAGGGCCGCAGCAGATGAATGGATGAGCTGGGCGAGGTCGGCGTCGAGCTGGGTCAGGCCTCCCGAGTCGTGGGTGGTGAGCGCGAACCGGACGCGACGCCAGCGGATGTCCATGTCGGGATGGTGGTTGGCGGCCTCGGCGATATGGCCGACGACTCGGACGAGCTCGATGGCGGACGGGAATGTCGGCATGGCGTACGTGGCCTCGATGGTGTCCCCGATCCGTCGCCACGCCGGGTGCTCCCTGAGGAGGGCCCGGATCTCGTCGTCGCTGAGCAGCGGTGCGGCCATGAGCCAGCCTCGCACGGACGCGGCTGGCAGTCATGCCCTGCGTGGGAGCTGGGCCGAGCCGCGCTGGCCGATGGGCTCGTGGACCAACCCGCCGTGCGTTCGGTGATGACCCCGCAAGTGCACATCTCCTTGACGTCTCGGGGCTGATCGGCTCCGGGGGTCCGGGCCGCCCCAGGCCGAGCCCGGCCCGGCCCGATCGGAGGACCAGCCCGGTCGCCGGCTCGCATCGCCGACGGCGTTAGGTTCGCTCCCGTGCGCATGTTCCTGCCTCGAACCGCAGAGCTGAACCGCTCCGACCTCGCCGACGCCTACGACTGGCCCGCCGACAGGTGGGTCCGCGCATGCATGGTCGTGACTGGGGACGGCAGCTTCGTCGGACCGGACGGCCTGTCCGGGTCCATCTCCTCGGCGACCGATCGCGAGGTCTTCAACGCCTGCCGGGCCATGGCCGACGTGTACCTCGTGGGGGCGCAGACCGTCCTCGCGGAGAGGTACCGCCCCGCGAAGGCGGACCCACGCTGGCGGGACACTCGCCTGTCCCGGGGGCAGAGCGCGGCGCCCAGGATGGCCATCGTGTCGCGTCGCTGCGACCTGAACTGGCGCGACCCATCGTTCACGGGCTCGGACGAACCCCCCCTGGTGATCACCTCGGAGCGTTCGGACCCCGCCCTGCGCGATCAGGCGAAGGCGGCTGGCTGCGAGGTGGCGATCGCCGGAGCGGAGTGGCTGGAACCGGCTGACATCCTGATGAGCCTTGCCGTGCGGGGTCTGACCCGGATCACCTGCGAGGGGGGTCCGATGCTCCTGCGCGAGCTCGTCCGCGCCGACCTGATCGACGAGCTGGACCTGACCCTGAGCCCGACACTCACCAGCGCACCCGCCCCCGAGCGCACCGGCGCCGCGGTGCTGCGCCGAATGGCGCTGGCCCAGCTCATCGAGGACGCCGGATTCCTGTTCGCCCGGTACCTGCGACAGACGCCCGGATCGGCGGTTGCGCTGGACCGGGCCGCGCCCGGTGCTACCGGATGATCGACCTGGCCGAGCTGGCTGGCCTGGTCGACGCTCACCGCGGCGCCCTGGCCGCGCCGGTCGCGCCCATCCGCCTCGGCGGAGTCCTGCGGGACCTCGACCGCGAACCCCTCGTCATGGGCGTGGTCAACCTCTCGCGCGACTCGACCTATCGGGACTCGGTCGCTGTGAGCACCGAGTCGGCCGTGCGCCGGGGACGGGTCATGGCCGCCCAGGGGGCGGGTCTGGTCGACGTGGGGGCCGAGTCGACCACGTTGCGGGCCTCACGTCTGGATGCTGGCGGCCAGGCGGCGCGGCTGGTCCCCGTGGTGTCGGGGCTGGCCGAGGCGGGGGTGGCCGTCTCGGTGGAGGCGTACAGCGCCCGGGTGGTCGCCGCATGCCTGGCCGCCGGCGCCGCCGTGGTGAACCTGACGGGCACCTCCCAGGCTGACGCGATCCTGGACCTCGCCGCTGCGCACGGTGCCGCCGTGGTGCTGTGCCGACTGCCCGGCACGGACGCCCGTGACGTCGGCGAGTTCGGCAACGCAGGCGACCCGATCCCGGCGTTGCTCGACCACTTCGGCCCACGATTGGAGCAGGCACGGTCCCGCGGCGTGGTGGACCTGATCGTGGACCCGGGCCTCGGGTTCTTCTACTCCGACCTGACCGATCCGATGACCCGGGCACGGCGGCAGGCCTCGGTCCTCCTGCAGAGCTTCCGGTTGCGGCCGCTCGGGGTGCCCGTCTGCCAGGCGCTGCCCCATGCCTTCGACATCTTCGAGGATCAGTTCCGGTCTGCCGAGGGCTTCTTCGCCGTGCTGAGCCTGCTCGCGCGGGTCAACGTGCTGCGGACCCACGAGACCGCACAGGTGGCTGCGGTGGTCCGGGCGATGTCGGCCCTCGGATAGGACGCGACCCCGGGGCCCTCACGTCAGCGTGGCCAGGGCGTAGTGGATGAGTGCGTCGCGGACGTACGTCGCGCCCTCGGCGCCGCCGTAGTTGGCGGCGAAGCGCTCGTCATCGACGTACATCGAGGCCAGCCCGGTCAGCTGCTCGGCGTCGGGCTCTCGCCCCTGCCATCCGGCGGTGATCCACCTGGCGTGCCGCGCGGCGTTGTCCTGGGCAGCGGCCCCGTCGACCGCCTCGCCCGCCGCCCGCAGCTCGGCCCACCGGGCGGCGACCGTCTGGTGCTCACCCATGAACGCATCCCTTCCTGCAGGGTCCAGCCCGCGCCACCAGCGGTCACCGCTGGCCCAGGCCGCCGTGCCCCATCTCTGCTCGACCTCCTCGCGATAGCGCGTGTGGTCGAACCCGTCGAACATCTCCTCGGCCATGATCCGGCACTCCTTCGTGATGCTGTCGATCGTCGCCTCGACGCTGCTGATCTGCCGGTCGAGGCGGCTGCGCTCGGCGCGCAGCCATTCGAGGTGAGTGATCAGGGACGAGGCATCGTCGGGAGCCCCGGCCAGCGCCTCCGCGATCGCCGGGACGCCCAGGCCCAGCTGTCGCAGAAGCAGGATCCGCTGCAATCGGACCAGGGCCGCACGGTCGTAGTACCGGTACCCGTTGGCGCCGATGCGCGAGGGCTCCAGCAGCCCGACGTCCTGGTAGTGGCGCAGTGTCCGACTCGTGACGCCCGTCATCCGGGCCACCTCCGAGATTCCTCGTTCCACTGTCCCTCCTCTCGTTCCGTTCACGGTAGCGATTGACGTTGCGTCAATGTCAAGTTGCCTTACGCCCGTCTTGACCCGCTTGGGCTGCTATGGCGGGGACGTTCTCGTTAGCCTGCCCGGCGTGTCATCCCCGCCTTCACCCCGAACAGCGGGAGAAGGGTGTAGGTTGCGCGCCGCGCCGCCGGCGGGCCTGTCGATGGGGGTGGGTCCGGACCCCTCACGGGGCGCGCCTTCGGCGGGCAGGCCTGAGACGGCTTCTGTGGGCGGTTCCACTGCGCCGACGCGGAGCAAGCAGATGACCGCGCAGCGGAACGCGGGGTATGCCCTGCTGGCGCGGGTTGTCGGCGTCTCGATGGCGGGCGTTCTCACCCTGGCCGCTGTGGGCCCGGCCGCGGCACTGACCCCGGCGCCTGTCCCGGCGGTCATCGCCGCGGCCGCTGCCCCTACGGACGTAACCGCGCAGCGCCTGCAGAACAAGACGGCGACGGCGCGCAAGTCCCTGGCAAGCGCCGCGGCCCGCACGGCCAGCCTGCAGAAGGCCCGAGCGCGCCTGAACGTCCGCCTGACGACCGCCCAAGCGCAGGCGGCCGCTCACACCCAGGCTCTGGCAGCACTGGGGAGCTCGCTGTCCAGGACGAACGCGGCGCGGTCGGCATGGCTTGCCGAGCAGGGCCGGCAGACGAAGGCCGCCAAGGACGCAGGCAAGCGGATCAAGGCCGCGCAGCCCGTGCGGGACAGGGCGTGGGCGCGCGAGAAGGAGCTGAGCCAGGCACAGCGAGATGCAGTGCGCCGGACCGCTCGGATCGCCGATCGGGTCCGCTCGGCCGAGTTCGGGACAGCCAAGGAGCAGTCGGCCTTCGCGAAGTGGCAGCAGGCCGTCATCGCCGATCGGGTCGCCAAGGCGCGCCAGGACGTCAGCAGGGACCGCGCGAAGGAGGTGCAGAGGGCCTACGACGCCATCGTCGGTCAACGGGCCGCTGCCAAGAAGGCGGGCGCACAGGCCGGGAAGCAGGCAACTGCCCAGGCCAAGGTGGCCAAGAAGCTCACGGCGCGCCAGAAGGCGGTGAGCAAGGGCCTTGCTCAGGTGCAGAGGTCCATCAAGAAGACGAGCAAGCAGATCATGGCGAACAGCCAGGCCCTCGCCAAGGCTCTCGTGGCCCAACAGAAGGCGGAAAGGGCTCTCGTCCGCGCCACGGCCGAGGCTGACAAGACCAAGAAGGCCGCGAAGGCCAGGAAGGCGTCGGCGAGCGGGAAGGCCCGCGTCTCTGGCCTGTCCCCAGGACAGGGGGTCGGCTCGGTTTCCCAGCTTCGACTCGCCCAGGGTCAGATCACTGCCGCGCCCTCCGTGTCGGGGAGCAGGGCGACCGAGAAGGGCGAGGCGGGCAAGAAGACCAGGACAGCGAAGAAGGCGAAGGCAAAGGCGAAGGCAACGGCGACGACCAAGACGAAGGCGGCGGCAGCGAAGACGAAGACGGCAGCGAAGACGAAGACGGCAGCGAAGACGAAGGCGAAGGCGAAGACGAAGGAGGCAGCGAGGAAGGGCCAGGCGAAGAAGAAGGCCAAGGTTGCAGCGCCGGGGACATCCAGGAGCGACGGCGGGGATTCGCCCAAGGCCCCGAGGACCGTGGGCGGGGCGCCCAAGGGCGTGCTCACGAAGGGCGAATCCTGGCGCGAGGTCGGCACGGTCGTGCGAGTGCTGGATGGCGACACCTTCGACGTCGCGCTGGCTGCTGGCATCAAGCAGACCCCGCCGATCGCGGGGGCCCAGGCCAGCCCCGCGGCGCCGAAGGCCAAGAAGAAGAAGACGAAGACGAAGACGAAGGCCAAGGCCAAGGCCAACGCGAAGGCCAAGGCGAAGGCGACCAAGGCGTCAGGCAGGAAGTCGAAGAAGGACGCCAAGGACACCACCCCCCGCGAGGAGGAGCCCGCGCCCGTCCTCCAGCGAGTCCGCATCACGGGGATACAGGCCCCCGAGTCGCAATGGTGCGGTGGAGCCGAGGCCAAGGACGCGCTCAAGCGGGCCCTCCCGGTGGGCACGCTCGTGCGATTGGCCAGTCGCAAGCCCGAGTCCGGCAACGCCCCCACGGGGATCTGGCGGGTGAAGCGGACGGTCTACGTCCAGGGTGCGGACAAGCAGTGGGTGGATGTCGCCCCCTCCCTTCTCTCCCGCGGGCTGGTCTTCCCGTTCCCGTTCATCGCCGAGAAGGTCCACAACGACCGGTACCTGGCCCTTGCCGTGGCGGCCTCGAAGAAGCACGTTGGGCTCTACGAGCCGTCCTTCTGTGGCAAGGTCCGTGCCGACGAGCGCATCGAGGTCCAGGTGGTGACCCACGGCCCGGGCAAGGGCCACGATGCCGACGGCGAGTTCGTGATCGTCTACAACGGCTCGGACCACGCCGTCGACATGTCGGGCTGGATGGTCCAGGACACCTCACCGCTCAACGCCTACTTCTTCCCGAAGGGCACGAAGGTCGGCACGGACGACTACGTGGTCGTCTCGTCCGCCTCGGGCAAGCGCGGGTACTGGCCGGACGGGCGCAAGGACAGGCGCCTCTTCTACGCCGGGACCGGTGCACGCTGGAACAACAACGCGATAGACATCGCCTTCCTCTTCGATGCCAAGGGCTCGGACGAGACGGGGAACCTGCGCGAATGGCTCATCCTGCGCCCGAAGGGCTGAGGCGTGTTCGACCTGGTCCTGCTGGAGCCCCGCATCCCGCCCAACACAGGCAATGTCATCCGCCTGTGTGCGAACACCGGCGCGCGGTTGCACCTGATCGAACCCCTCGGGTTCACGCTCTCGGAGCCTCACCTGCGCCGGGCAGGCCTGGACTACCACGACCTGGCCCACGTGCAGGTGCATCCAGGGCTGTCCGCGGCGCGTGCGGCGCTGGACCGGGAGGTCGACGGCCGGCGCTGGTTCGCGACATCGGCCAGGGGTGGTGCCCGGCCCGACCGCGCGGGCCTTCGCCCCGATGACGTCCTGCTGTTCGGTCCCGAGCCGACGGGGCTCCCCGCCGATGTCCTCGCCCTGTTCGAGCACCGGCTGACCCTGCCGATGCTGCCGGGGAACAGGTCGCTCAACCTGTCCAACGCCGTGGCGGTGATCGTCTACGAGGCCTGGCGACAGAACGGGTTCAGCGGTTCGGCGTCCTGACGATCCGGCCGGGCCTGAGGGGCTCGGCAAGGGCCCGGATCGCCACGATCGTCAGGTCGTCCTGGCCCAGGTCGACCGCGCGCTGGCGGGCCCAGGCCAGCACCCGCTCCACCAGCTCGCCCGGCGGGTGGGGACCGAGCTTGCGCAGGAGGTCGTCCAGGCCCTCGTCTCCCAGCTCGACACCCGTGGCGTCCCTGCTCTCCAGCAGTCCGTCCGAGAAGGCCAGGAGGCTGTCCCCGCTGGTGAACGGGACGCTCGCCCTGTGCCATGCTCCGCCCAGCCAGGAGATCATCGGCCCTGTCGCGGCCAGCTGCTCCACACGGTTGCCACCCCGGGGCAGCAGCCGGACGGCCGGGTGCCCGGCACTGACCCAGGTCAGCTCGCCTGCGGGGTCCACGTACAGGATCACCGCGGTTGCGAACATGCCCGGCTCCGCAGCGAAGCCCTCGCAGGCGCGCGCAAGCGTGACCGTGAGGTCCTCGCCCGCGATCAGCCCCAGGCGGAACGTCGTCTTGAGCCGCAGGGCGATGATCCCCGCGCGGGGTCCGTGCCCGGAGACGTCACAGACCACGATGGCGGACCGGCCATCGGCCAGCGGGACGAGGTCCCAGAAGTCACCGGCCAGCACCCCCTCCGCCGGTCGGAGCACTCCGCGGACCTCCGGGCTGCCCGGCACCGTCGCACCGTGGCTGTCGAGGCTCGCAGCGAGCTCGGCGCGGATCGCGGCGACGACCGGGCCCTCCTGCTCCAGGGCCACGCGCGCAGCCGAGGCCTGGTCGATCTCGCTGACCAGCGCGCGGCGAAGGGCCTCGGCGTCCTCGCCCAGGTCGCGCACCTCGCGCGGCCCGCCCACCGAGATCGCCTCCTCACGGTGGCCTGGATCAGCGGCACGACGCAGCTGACTTCGCAGCCGGTAGATGGGGCGCAGGACCGATGCCCCGAGCACCAGGAAGATCACCAGCGGCAGCAGCAGGAGCACCACGAGCGCCACGATCAGGGCAACGGCCAGGTTTCGGGCAGCCCGCTGCGCGTCCTGGGTCGCCGTGGTCTGGCCGCTGGCGATCGAGCGGTAGAGGCGCAGCGAGGAAGAGTTCAGGCGCACCAGGGCCGTCTGGGCCTCTTCGGACGCCAGCATCTGCGCGGCCCTGGCCTCCTCGCCGTCGTCGGTCGCTGCGAGCACGGGGTCGGCGACCTCGGTGGTCCACGTCTCCAGGCGGTCGTCCACCTGACCGACCAGCGGGGCGTACGCGGGATCGTCGCCCACCAGCCGGTCGATCTCGGCCAGGTCGGCATCCGCTGACTCACGGGCAGCCTCGTGCAGGTCCCGTTGGGATTCGGCGCCGGAGGACGTGTACGCCCGCAGGGTCCGTTCCATCGCGTCGATGGTGGCGTCCAGGCGGCTGGCGGCCGTGGCGGCGGGTGTGAGCGTCCGCAGGACGTGGTCGAGGCTGTCCCGGGTGGCGCTGTACGTGAGCACGAGCTCGGCGCCCAGGGCCGCGATGACCAGCAGCGCGACGGCCATCGTGGCCAGCATCCGCGCTCGCAGGCTCATGCCGGCGAGGCTAGCCGCGAGGGAGCCCGGACGACCGGGCAGCGACGGTCATCGGCACGAGGCCGCCCGAGCCGGGGTCCGAGGTCAGGCGCCCAGCTCGTGAGCGAGGTCGGCCAGCTCCGCCCCGCCGGCCATGGCGGCCACGAGCTCGTCGAGGGACACGTCCTCCTTCAGCCAGCGGTTGGTCATCCTGCCGCGCTTGAGCAGGACGAACTCGTCACCGACCATGTAGGCGTGATGGGGGTTGTGGGTGATCAGCACGACGCCGATCCCCCGGTCCCGGGCGTTGCGGACGAACTTGAGCACCTTGCCCGACTGCTTCACGCCCAGGGCCGAGGTCGGCTCGTCGAGGATCACGACCTCCGCGCCGAAGTGGACCGCGCGGGCGATCGCGACGGCCTGGCGCTCGCCACCGGAGAGGGTGCCGATGAGCTGGTCGGGGTCGCGCAGGTCGATGCCGAAGACGAGCAGCTCCTCCCGGCAGATGGACTTGGCTCGGTCGATGTCGAGTCGTCGTAGGGGCCCCCATCCCTTGACCGGCTCGCGTCCCAGGAAGAAGTTGCGCCAGACGCTGAGCAGCGGGATGGTCGCAAGGTCCTGGAACACCGTCGCGATGCCCACGTCGCGGGCGTCCGCGGGGGAGCCGAACCTCGTCGCCACACCGGCGACGCTCAGCGTCCCGGAGTCGTTGTGGTGCACGCCGGAGAGGATCTTGATGAGCGTGGACTTGCCCGCGCCGTTGTCGCCCAGGACGCACGTGACACGCCCGTGGTTCACCGTCATCGAGACCCCGTCGAGCGCCACGACGCTGCCGAAGGTCTTGCCGACCCCGTCGAGGCGCAGGTAGACGTCCTCGCCGGTCGTGCTGTCCGCGGGTCGGATCTCGTCCTGGCTCATCGGGGCGCACCTCCCGCGCGCTTGCGGACCCACAGGTTGAGCAGGACCGCCCAGAACAGGATCAGTCCGAAGAACGTGAATCGCCAGGTCGAGTCCCATCCGGCGTACTGGATCCCCAGCGTCGTCATCCCGAGGATCATGGCGCCCAGGCTGGCTCCGATGACCGAGCCGGACCCGCCGGTCAGCAGCGTGCCGCCGACGACCGCGGCGATGATGTAGTAGAACTCGTAGCCCGTCCCCTGGCCGGCGCTCACGGAGGTCAGCTCCACAGCGTTGAGCGTGCCGACCAGCGCCGCGGCGACCGAGACCACGACGAAGAGGCTGACCTTGGTGCGCCGCACCGGGACGCCCACGTTGCGCGAGGCGTTCTCGTCGCCGCCCACCGCGTAGATCCAGTTGCCGTAGCGGGTCCGCTGGAGCACCCAGGTGCCGATCGCCACGATCACCAGCCACCATCCGACGGCCACCGTGAACGCCCACTCGGAGTCCAGCCGGGAGCCGAAGATCCACTGGGCCAGGGCGAAGCCCTCGGCCTCGTCGATGCCGCCGACCCGGACCTGGCCGGTGATCGCCTGGGTCACGCCGGAGTTCGCGCCCATGAGGACGAACATCGTGGCCAGCGTGACGATGAAGCTGGGCAGCTTCGTCCACGTGACGAGCAGCCCGTTGACCAATCCGATGCCCACGGCGAAGGCGATCACGAGTGCCAGGGCGAGCCAGAAGTTGAGGTCCGCCTCGGAGATGAGCAGGCCGAGCAGCAGGCCCGTCGATCCGGTCATCACGCCGCTGGACAGGTCGAACTCTCCGGCGATCATGAGCAGGGAGACCGCGCACGCCATGATCCCGTAGCTGGCTGCCACGCCCATCCAGGACGCGATGCCGGCCGGGGAGTTGAAGGTGCCGGTCTGGTCGAAGGCTGTGAAGAAGAGGAAGACCAGGACCGTCGCGATGAAGGCGCCCACCGAGGGTCGCACCAGGGCGCGTCGCCATGCCGGGACGTGGCGCAGCCGCTCGTCCGACGTGGGTGGGACCGCGCCGGGCGCAGGGCCCCCGGTCGCTGCCGGACCGGCGGTGCTCATCGCGTGCCCTCCTCGGCCAGGGCCGCGATGCTCGCGGCGTTCTGCGCTGTCACGAGCGCGGGTCCGGTGGCGACCATCTGACCGGCACCCACCACGTTGCGATTGCGGACCGCCAGCTCGAGGAAGATCACAGGTAGGTAGCCCTGCAGGTAGGGCTGCTGATCGACCGCGAAGGCGATCCGGCCCCCGGAGATCGCGTCCAGGACGTCGGGTGAGAGGTCGAAGGTGGCAAGGGTCGCGTTGCGTGAGGTGATCTGGCCCTCTGCGGCGGTGGCGATGTCCGGGTCGAGTGTCAGCACCGCGTCAGGGGACTGGGCGTCCATGGCGGCGCCGATCTCCAGGGCCGTCGAGGCGGGATCGGCCGCACCGGTGACCTGCACGTTGACGAGCTCACCGGAGTCGCCCAGGCCCTCCCTTGCGCCCTGGCAGCGCTCCTGCAGGCCGATGTTGTTCTCCTCGTGCAGGATGCACAGGACCTTCTGCGCGCCGAGCTCGGCCAGCTTCTCGCCTGCCTCGCGCCCCGCCGTGGCCTCCGACTGGCCGACGTGCGTGATCACGTTGGGCATCGTCCCCAGCAGCTCGGAACCGGAGTTCAGTGTGATCACGGGGATGCCCGCGGACTCGGCCCTGGCCAGCGAGCTGGTGATGGCGCCCACATCGGGGGCGGAGACGGCGATGGCGTCGGCCCCCTGCGTGATCGCAGCAGAGATCATGTCTGACTGGAGCTTCGCGTCGCCGGCCGAGCTCTGGTAGTCCAGCGTCACCTCGGGCAGGGTCGCGGCCGCATCCTGGGCGCCACGGCGCACGATCGACCAGAAGCCGCCGTCGTCGCCGTGCGTGACCATGGCGATGCGGATCGGCCCCTCGTGCGGGGCCTGGTCCCCGGTCGGCGCCGGCGACGGACTGCCTCCGGTCGAGTCCACCGTGCACGAGGCGAGCACTGGCGTCACCACGAGCGCCGCGCACAGGACGAGTGCGAGCCGTCGACGGGCCCGGTGACGGGCAGGGGCAGTCGGCATGCTGGGGCCTCCAGGTTTCGCTGGCCCACAATGACAGAACGGAACGGCCGCGCGCGCGATCTGGGCGATCTTGTCCGGGCACTGTCCGTGACGGGTCGATGAGCGTCGCGTGGGCGGTTGTCCACAATGTGGACGCTTGCCTGATCAGGTTTGGTCACGCGCAAACGGCCGATCTAGCCTGATCGGACTTCCATGTGATCCATACCACATGCCGCCGCGCAAAGGGAGATCAGTGCATCCAGGCCTCGTCGTCGCGCCGGACCCGGCCATGACGCGCTCCCCCGGCAGCTGCCCGGGCAGGCCTGCTCCGCTGATCCTGCGCATGGCCGACGAGTTCTGGCCGGTGGGTCGATCGTGGCGCGGCCTGTCGTCGCAGGCGGGCGGGAGAGTGGACGGATGACGTTGCTCGCCATGGGCCTGAGCCATCGCTCGGCGCCGCTTGCGGTGCTGGACTCGGTGGCCCTGAGCTCCGCAGACGCGGACCGCCTGGCCGCCGACCTCGTCGCCACCGAGGCGATCTCCGAGGCGATCGTGCTGACCACCTGCAACCGTGTGGAGGTCTACGCGGAGGTCAACCGGTTCCACCCTGCGGTCACGGCGGCGACCGACCTGATCGCCAAGTGGACGGGCCTGCCCCGGCCCGTCCTGGCCGAGCATCTCTACGTGCACTTCGACGGCGCCGCCGTGACCCACCTGTTCGAGGTCGCCTCGGGGATGGACTCGATGGTCGTCGGCGAGGCGCAGATCCTGGGACAGGTCCGCGATGCGCTGTGCGTGGGACAGGACGCCGGGACGGCAGGACGCTTCCTGAACGGCGTCACGCAGCGCGCGCTGCGGGTGGGCAAGCGCGTGCGCAGCGAGACGGGCGTGGATCGCTCGGGTGCCTCTGTCGTGTCCGTGGCCCTCGACGCCGCTGAGGCGATGGTCGGGCCCCTCTCCGGGCTGCGGGTCCTCGTGGTGGGAGCGGGCTCGATGGGCTCGCTGGCGATCGCGGGGCTGCTGGAGCGTGGAGTCACCCGCCTGGCCGTCTCCAGCCGGACCCAGGAGCGGGCGTTCCGTGTCGGGGACTCCGGCCGGGCCCGGGTCGTCCCCATCGAGGCACTGGACTCCGAGCTCGCGGCCACCGACGTGGCGGTCTTCGCCACCGGCTCGCTGGACACCGTCCTGACGTCCGACCGGCTGCGCCGAGTCCGGGACCTGCTCGGCACGCCCGGCGACCTGCTGGTCGTGGACCTCGCCCTGCCCCACGACGTCGACCCGTCGGTGACCCGGCTGCCGGGGGTCTCGCGGATCGACCTGGGCGACCTGGCCCAGCTCCCCTCGGCGGCGGCCTCCCAGTCCGATGTCGCTGAGGCCCGCCAGCTCGTCGTCGAGGAGGCCGGCCAGTTCCTGGCCGAGCTGGCAGGCCAGCAGGTCGAGCCGGTCCTGATCTCCCTGCGCGCGCACGTCGGCGACGTGCTGGATGCGGAGATGCGACGCCTGCGCCTCCGGCTGGCGGGCGTGGACGAGCCGACGATGGCCGAGGTGGAGCGGGCGATGCGCCGGGCCATGGCCACGCTGCTGCACAACCCGACCGTGCGCATGAAGGAGCTCGCCGCACAGCCCGGGGGCGACCGCTACGCCGAGGCGATCTCGGCCCTCTTCGACCTCGACCCGGCCATCCCGCAGTCGGTGTCCGGCGGCGGTCAGCCGTGAGCCCGGTTCGCGTGGCGACCCGCCGGTCGCCGCTGGCCATGGCGCAGGCCAGGCTCGTCGCCCGGCGCATCGAGGTCTTGAGCGGCTCCCCGGTCGAGCTCGTCCCGGTCGTCACCCGGGGCGATGTCGACCGGGCGCCGCTGACCAGCATCGGTGGGCCCGGGGTCTTCGTCGCGGCGGTGCGTGAGGCGCTCGTGCTCGACCGGGCCGACATCGCCGTGCACTCGCTCAAGGACCTGCCCACCCGGCCGGACACCCGGCTCAGGCTGGCCGCGATCCCGATGCGGGAGGACCCGCGCGACGTCCTCGTCTCGGCCCATCCCGGCGGGTTGGCCGGCCTGCCGGACGGAGCGCGCGTCGGCACCGGGTCGCCCCGACGCCACGTCCAGCTCGCCGCGGCGCGTCCGGACCTGCGGGTCGAGCCCATCCGCGGCAACGTCGACACCCGGATCGGTCGGGTCCGTGCGGTCGGTGCTGCCGGAGACCTCGACGCCGTCGTGCTGGCCGCCGCGGGACTGGCCCGGCTGGGCCGGCAGGCCGCCATCACCGAGCACCTCGACCCGGACCTGATGGTTCCCGCACCCGGGCAGGGGGCGCTGGCCGTCGAGGTCCGTGCCGACTGGACCGAGCTCGACGACATCCTGAACTTGATCGAGGACGGGCCCACGAGGGTCGCGGTCCTCGCCGAGCGCACAGTCCTGGCCACGGCCGAGGCCGGCTGCTCGGCGCCCCTGGGGGCGCTGGCACAGGTCGACGGCCGGGGCTCGGAAGCCTTGCTGCACCTGCGGGCCGTCATGGCCCGAGCGGACGGCTCGCTGGTGCAGACGTCCATCACCGGAAGGGCCGGACAGTCCGAGCAGCTGGGTCGCGAGGTCGGCGCGCATCTGCTCTCCCTGTCGCAGCCCACGCACCTAGGGGGTACCCACCCATGAGCAGTTCCCGCACGTCGAACGCCAACGGCGAGGTCTCCCTCATCGCTGCCGGGCCTGGGGACCCCGGCCTGCTCACCGTGTGCGCCAGCGGCCTGCTCGCCGCGGCTGACGTCATCATCACGGATCCCGAATGCGAGGAGCTGGCCCGCTCGAACGCACGCCCGGGGGCCGAGGTCATCGTCGCGGCGGGGGCCGATGGGCAGGTGGCCGACCACTGGGAGCGCGTCCGCCTGGTGATCGACCCAGCCCAGGCCGGTCGGCGCGTCGCCCGGCTCATGGCCGGCGACCCGGTGCTCGACGGCTCCCTGGCGCTGGAGGCTGAAGCCCTGGCGAAGGCGGGACTGACCTATGACATCGCCCCGGGCGTCTCCACTGTGACAGGGACGGCGGCCTATGCCGGCTTCGCCCTGACCGGGGGCCGGGCCCGCGAGCTGCGAGTCGTGGAGGCCGACGACCCCGAGGTCGACTGGCCGGCGCTGGCCGACCCGCATGCGACGGTCGTGGTGATCAACGGCGCCGAGCGCGCGCCGGAGATCGCCCGAACCCTCATGGGTGCCGGTCGCGATCCGGGCACGCCGGTCGCCATCACCGGCAACTGCACCACGGTCGACCAGCGTTCCCTCATCAGCACCCTGGGCCAGCTCGCCGAGGCCCTGAAGCACTCCCCGGTCACCTCCGCGCACGCCGTCCTGGTCATCGGCGAGGTCGTCGCCCAGTGCGCCGAGATGTCGTGGTTCGAGAGCAAGCCGCTCTTCGGCTGGCGGGTGCTGGTGCCGCGGACCAAGGAGCAGGCGGGGATGCTCAGCGAGCAGCTGCGCCACTATGGGGCAGTTCCGGTCGAGGTGCCGACGATCTCGGTCGAGCCCCCGCGCACGCCGGCGCAGATGGAGCGCGCGGTCCACGGCCTGGTCTCCGGGCGCTACCAGTGGGTCGCCTTCACCTCGGCGAACGCGGTTCGCGCGGTCAAGGAGCGCTTCGACCAGTACGGCCTGGACTCCCGCGCCTTCGCCGGGCTCAAAGTGGCCGCCGTGGGCGAGCAGACCGCTGCGGTCCTGGCCTCGTTCGGCATCAGTGCCGACCTCGTGCCCAGCGGCGAGCAGTCGACAGCGGGGCTGCTGGAGGTCTGGCCCGACTTCGACTCCGACCTCGACCCGATCAACCGTGTCTTCCTGCCACGGGCGGACATCGCCACGGAGACCCTGGCGGCGGGCCTGGCGGAGCTGGGCTGGGAGGTCGACGACGTGACCGCCTATCGGACGGTTCGCGCCGCGCCACCGGCCGCGGAGATCCGTGAAGCGATCAAGGGTGGGGGCTTCGACGCGGTCCTGTTCACGTCGTCGAGCACCGTTCGCAACCTCGTCGGCATCGCCGGCAAGCCGCACGCCTCCACGGTGGTCGCCTGCATCGGTCCGCAGACCGTTCGGACGGCCGAGGAGAACGGCCTGCGGGTTGACGTGATGGCCGAGACTCCCAGCGTCGCCGCTCTGGCATCCGCACTGGCCGCGCACGGCGAGGCTCTGCGACGGCACGCCCTGGAGCAGGGGGAGACCGCCTGGCGGCCCGCCCGTCGCCGCACCACGAATCGGCGCAAGGCGACCTGAGTGCTCCTCGACCGCCCGCGCCGCCTTCGGGCCACGCCCGCGCTGCGTCGGCTGGTGGGCGAGACCCGCCTTGATCCCGCAGAGCTCGTGCTGCCCGTGTTCGCGCACGAGGGGGCGGTCGATCCGCGGCTGATCACCTCGATGCCAGGCGTGGTCGGCCACACCCGCGACTCCCTTCGCAAGGCGGCGAGCCAGGCCGCGGCCGCGGGCGTCGGGGGGGTCATGGTGTTCGGCGTTCCGCTTCATCGCGACGCCACCGGATCGGGCGCCCTGGAGCCCTCGGGCGTGCTCAATGTCGCCGTGGCCGATGTCATCGCCGAGGTGGGCAGCGACGTCGTCGTCATGGCCGACCTCTGCCTGGACGAGTTCACCGACCACGGCCACTGCGGCCTGCTCGGCCCCGGCGGCACCGTCGACAACGACGCGACCCTGGGTCAGTACCAGCTGATGGCCCGCGCACTGGCCGACGCGGGGGCCCAGGTGGTGGGGACCTCGGGGATGATGGACGGCCAGGTCCGCGCGGTCCGCTCCGCCCTCGATGACGCCGGGCGCAGCGATGTCGCCATCCTCGCCTACGCGGCCAAGCACGCCTCCGCGCTGTACGGGCCGTTTCGGGAGGCGGTCGCCTCCACGCTCGTCGGCGACCGCCGTACCTACCAGCAGGACCCCGGCAACGCCGTGGAGTCCCTGCGCGAGGTCGGCCTCGATCTGGCCGAGGGCGCCGACATCGTCATGGTCAAGCCCGCGGGGACGAACCTGGACGTGATCAGCGAGGTGGCGCGGCGCAGCCACGTCCCGGTGGCCGCGTACCAGGTCTCCGGGGAGCTGGCGATGGTCGAGGCCGCCGCCGCCCGCGGCTGGATCGAGCGCGACCCGACGATCCTCGAGACCCTCGTGGCGATCCGTCGCGCGGGTGCCGCGATCGTGCTGACCTACTGGGCCGTCGAGGTGGCCGGCTGGCTGGCCAGCGGGCGGGCGGACGTGCTGCGCGGCTACCGAACGACCGATCGGGGCCGATGATGGCCGGCGTCGCGGCGACGTCCCCGGGCCCGGGCAACGACGCCTGGTTCGCCCGGGCCCTCGCCGTCGCCCCGGGAGGTGTGAACTCCCCGGTCCGGGCGTTCGGCTCGGTCGGGGGGACGCCGCGGATCATGGCCTCGGCGCGGGGGGCGCGCCTGCTCGACGTCGACGGACGCAGCTACCTCGACCTCATCGGGTCGTGGGGCCCGGCCCTGCTGGGGCACGCGCACCCGGAGGTGGTCGAGGCGGTGAGGGCCGCTGCGGCCGAGGGGCTGTCGTTCGGCACGCCCAGCTGCAACGAGATCCTGCTGGCCGAGGAGATCCGCCGCAGGGTGCCCCCCGTCGAGCTCGTCCGACTGGTCAGCTCGGGGACCGAGGCCACGATGTCGGCGATCAGGCTGGCCCGCGCCTTCACCGGACGGCCCCTGGTGGTCAAGTTCGCCGGCTGCTACCACGGCCACGTCGACTCGCTGCTGGTCTCGGCGGGGTCCGGGGTCTTCACCCTGGGCCTGCCGGACTCGCCGGGCATCACGCGCGGCCAGGTCGGGGACACGGTGGTGCTGCCGTACAACGACTCCGGAGCCCTTGCCACCCTGTTCGCGGCGCGCGGCGATCAGGTCGCGGCTGTCATCACCGAGGGGGTCGCGGCGAACATGGGCGTCGTGCCGCCGGAGCCCGGCTTCAACGCGACGATCGCGCAGCTGTGCCGCTCCCACGGCGCGCTGCTGGTCCTCGACGAGGTCCTCACCGGATTCCGCGTCGGCCCGGCCGGCCAGTGGGGGCGGGAGGGCCGGACCGAGGGCTGGACGCCGGACCTCTTCACGTTCGGCAAGGTCATGGGCGGCGGACTGCCCGCCGCGGCCTTCGGGGGCCGGGCCGACGTGATGGGCATGCTCGCGCCGCAGGGGCCCGTGTACCAGGCGGGAACCCTCTCGGGGAATCCCGTGGCCACGGCAGCGGGCCTGGCCACGTTGCGCGCCGCCGGGCCGGACGTCTACCGGGCCGTGGACCGTGCCGCCGCCGCGATCGCCGCAGGGCTTGCCGATGCCCTCGTCACCGCGGGGGTCCCGCACCAGGTCCAGCAGGCGGGCAACCTCTTCAGCGTCTTCTTCGCCGAGGGGCCGGTCCTCGACCACGCCGGGGCTGTGGCGACCCAGTCGTGGCGCTATCCGGCGTTCTTCCACGCGATGCTCGCTGCGGGGATACACCTGCCGCCGTCGCCCTTCGAGGCGTGGTTCGTCTCCGCGGCCCACGACGACTCGGTGGTGGCCGAGATCCTCGACGCCCTGCCGGGCGCGGCCCGGGCCGCCGCGGAGGCCCAGCCATGAGCGGAGTCTGCGGCACAATGGCAGCCCCCCCGACCCCCCAGGAGCATCCATGAGCCAGCGCACGACCGTCCACCTGCTGCGGCACGGGGAGGTCGAGAACCCGTCCGGCGTGCTCTACGGCCGCCTGCCCGAGTTCCACCTGTCGGACCTGGGTCGCCAGATGGCCGAGCGGGCCGCCGACTACTTCGGGGACCGGGACATCGCTCTGGTCACGGCCAGTCCGCTGGAGCGGGCCCAGCAGACCGCAGCGCCGCTGGCCCAGCGCCTCGGCTTCGAGATCGGGGTCGACGCCGACCTGGTCGAGGCGGACAACATCTTCGAGGGCAAGGTCGTGGGCGGCAGCTCCGGCGTGCTTCGCCAGCCCAATCAGTGGCGCCACCTGTGGAACCCGGTCACCCCCTCCTGGGGCGAGCCGTACACCCAGATCGCGGCCCGGATGCGCGACGCGGTCCGGCGTGCCCGTGACGGCGCCCTGGGTCACGAGGCCGTCCTGGTCAGCCACCAGCTGCCCATCTGGATCTGCCGGCTGGACGCCGAGCAGCGCCGCTTCGTCCACGATCCGCGCAGCCGCCAGTGCGGACTCGCCTCGGTGACCTCGTTCACCTTCGACAACCGCGGCCTCGTCGCGGTCACGTACACGGAGCCAGCCGCCGACCTCGCCGCCCACGCGTCCAAGTCGAAGGGCGCGTGAGCCGGTGCCCGCTCGACCTGCCGGCGCAGCCAGTGCTCGCCTCGCCGCCCTCGTGGCGGTCGGGGCGCTGCTGGCCGGGTGCGCCCAGAGCAGCTCGGCGGGCGAGCCGATCCCGGGTGCCGACGTGGCCGAGCAGGGCTACGTCTCGGTCGACGGGACGACGACGATCGTCGCGGAGGCCGACCGCAGGGCGGCGCCCGCCCTGGCCGGGACCACACTGACCGGCGCCCAGTTCACGTTGACCGACCATCTCGGTGAGGTCGTCGTCCTCAACGTCTGGGCCTCCTGGTGCGCGCCCTGCCGCGCCGAGGCCGACGACCTGGCCACCGTCGCGCGCCAGGTCGGGCAGAGGGCCACGTTCGTCGGGCTCAACACCCGGGACTCGGCAGCACCCGCCCGGGCGTTCGTGGACCGCTTCGACGTCCCCTACGACAGCGTCGTCGACACCGACGGCCAGCTCCAGCTCCTCTTCCACGACAACCTCCCACCCGCCGCGATCCCGTCGACGCTCGTCATCGACCGTGACGGGCGGGTCGCGGCCCGCGCCCTCGGCGAGGTGGACCGTTCCCGGCTGCTGGGGCTGCTCGAGCCGATCATGGCTGAGGGCGAGGCGCCCTCCAGCCAGAGGGACGGCGGTCTCGACGGGGCTCGACCGGCGTGGTGGGGGGCCCAGCAGGACGGGACCCTGCAGCAGGAGGCGGCCCAGCAGGAGGGGACGGTGGGCAGCTGATGCTCGGCGGGGGGGTCGGGGAGGTGGTGGCCAGCGGCTCGCTGATCGTGGCCGCCCCGGTCGCCGTCGCCGCCGGACTGCTGAGCTTCCTTTCTCCGTGCGTCCTGCCGTTGGTCCCCGGGTACCTGTCCTACGTCACAGGGATGACCGGTGCGCGGCTGACCCAGGACTGGGCCCCAGCCCTCGTCCCCGTCGGCCCTGCTGACGAGCCCAGTGCATCCCGACCTGCCCCGGGGGTGTCGGAAGGCGCTGCCGCTACCTCGATCGGGCCACGCGGAACCGCGGTACCTGCGCCGCGCCACCGCGTGGTCCTGGGCACGCTGGCCTTCATCGCGGGATTCTCCGCGGTGTTCATCTCCTACGGAGCGCTCTTCGGCGGGCTCGGGGCCCGGCTGCTGGCCCATCAGGAGACGATCACGCTGGTCCTGGGCATCGTCGTCATCGTGATGGGCCTGGGCTTCCTGGGGCGCATACCGCTCCTGCAGCGGGAGTTTCGCTGGCACAGGCTGCCCGACGCGGGGGTCTGGACGGCTCCCCTCCTCGGGGCCCTCTTCGGCCTGGGGTGGACGCCCTGCATCGGTCCCACGCTCGCCACGGTGCAGGCCCTCGCGATGAGCGAGTCCTCGGCCCTGCGGGGGGCGCTACTGGGCGTCGCCTACTGCCTGGGCCTGGGGATCCCGTTCCTGCTCATCGGTGTCGCGATGGAGCGTGGCCTGCCCGCGATGGCGTGGGCCCGGCGCAACGGACGGGTCATCTCCGTGCTCGGCGGAGTGGGCATGATCACGATTGGCGTCCTCATGGTCACGGGGCTGTGGGGTTCCCTCACAGCCTTGCTTCAGTCGGCCATCGCCGGATGGGCGGTCCCCCTGTGAACGCGCCCCCGGAACCCCCGGGCGTCGGCGTCGCCGCCCCCGCGACCCAGGAGCCCGCCCTCGACGATCCGACGACCCCGAGCCCAGGCGCCGCCGATCCATCAGGCGCAGCCGCCGAGCGTGCCCCTGACGTAACGGAGCTGCCCACGGACTGGGGGGCGTCGCGCCGCCTGCGCCCGGTGGGGCCACGCCTGGGCCTGGTCGGCTGGCTGCGCTGGGGCTGGCGCCAGCTCACCAGCATGCGCAGCGCCCTGTTCCTCCTGCTGCTGCTGGCCCTCGCGGCGATCCCGGGCAGCGTGCTGCCGCAGCGGGCGACCGACCCCCTCGCGGTCGCCGCCTGGCTCGAGCGGCATCCGGTCCTGGGTCCCTGGGTGGATCGCGTGGACGGTTTCGAGGTCTTCGGCTCCGCGTGGTTCTCGGCGGTCTACCTGCTGCTGTTCATCTCGCTGCTCGGATGCGTCATCCCCCGGCTGGCCGCGCACTGGCGGGCGCTGCGCATGCCCATCCCACCGGCCCCCCGACGGCTCTCCCGGGCCGCCGGGGCCGTCACCTGGGAGACCGCGGAGCCCGACCTGCTCGCCCGCGCCGCGGCCGACCTGCGATCGCGCCGCTGGCGGGTGTCCCTGGGACAGGACAGCCTCGCAGCTGAGCGCGGGACAATCCGGGAGGTCGGCAACCTGCTCTTCCACCTGGCGCTGGTCCTGGTCCTGGTCGGTGTCGCCATGGGATCGCTGTGGGGCTGGAAGGGCAACGTCATCGTCCGGGTCGGGGAGGGCATGTCCGACTCGCTGGCGCAGTACGACTCCTTCGAGTCCGGCCGCCTCGTCTCGCCCGACGACCTGCCGCCGTTCTCGCTCACGCTGGAGCGCTTCGCCGCGACCTTCGAGCGCCTGGGCTCCCAGCGCGGCGCCCCCCGGTCATTCGAGGCCACCATGCAGTACCGCAGCGATCCGCAGGCCCCGGCGCAGACGCGTCAGGTCTCGGTCAACGCCCCTCTCTCGGTCGACGGCGCGAAGGTGTTCCTCGTCGGCCACGGGTACGCCCCACACGTGCGATTGAAGGACTCCCAGGGCCGCGTGGTCGTCGATGACACCGTGGTGTTCCTGCCTCAGGACGGCTCGTTCACCTCGACCGGCGTCATCAAGGCTCCCGACGCCGATCCGGGCCTGGCTGTCACGGGCATCTTCGCTCCCACGGCCGCACTGGATGCCGAGCGGGGCCCGCACTCGACGTTCCCCGCGCCGGACGATCCGGTGCTCTTCGCCTCGGTGTGGAAGGGCGACCTCGGCCTGGACTCCGGGGTCCCGCAGAGTGTCTACAGCCTCAGGACCGATGACCTGACCCAGGTCGGGCTGATCGCGCTGGCGCCCGGCGATGCGTGGACCTTCCCCGACGGCTCCGGATCGTTGGAGCTCATCGGCTACGAGCGCTGGGTCTCGCTGCGCGTCGCCCACGACCCGGGTCGGTGGCTGGCGCTGGCTGGTGCCCTGGCCGCTCTGGCCGGGCTCGTGCTCTCGTTGTTCGTCCCGCGCCGCCGCGTATGGATCCGTCACGAAGCGGGGCAGGTCGCCGTGGCCGGGATCGGCCGTGGGGACCCCGCTCGACTCCGCACGGAGGTCCACCAGCTCGTCGATCGAATGGGCGGACCCGCGCCCACAGGAGGAGCGAAGTGACCCTCGAACAGCTCAGCAACCTGACCGTGTACGCCGCGATCGCGGTCTACTCGATGGCGCTGGTGGCCTTCGCCGCCTCGTTCGCTGCCCGGCGGGCCCCGAAGCCGCTCGGCGCGGATGCCTCGGAACGCGTCCTTGTCGGAGCCGACGGGGCGACCCAGGCGCCGGGATCGCGCGCCAGCCTCGGGCCGGGTGCCAACTCGCCGGACGCCGGTGTCGTGGACCCGAACAGCCGGAGCACCGCGGGATCGCCGGCCGGTGCGGCCATGGGCGATCCCCCCGCCCCGCCCCCCGGGCGGCGCGCAGGCAACATCGCCATCTCGCTGACCTGGCTTGCCTTCTCCCTGCTGGTCGCAGCCCTGGTCCTCCGGGCGATCTGGGCCGGGCGGGCGCCCTGGGGCAACATGTACGAGTTCGCGCTTTCGTGGACCGCGGCCATCACAGGGGTGTTCCTGGCGGTGTCCCTGCGCCGTGACGTGCGCTGGCTGGGCCTGCCGGTCACGATCTTCAGCCTTCTGACGCTCGGCGCGGCGGTCGTGCTGCTGTACAACGACAGCCCGCAGCTGGTGCCCGCGCTGCACTCCTACTGGCTGATCATCCACGTCTCGGCGGCCGTGGTCTCGGGCGGCGCGTTCACCGTCGCCGCGGCGACCAGCGGCCTGTACCTGATAGCCGAGCGAGCCGAGCGCCCCGAGCCCCGGCGCTGGCAGTCCTGGGTCGCCGACCGTGTCCCGGGCTCGGAGTCCCTGGACATGCTGGCCTATCGGGTCCATGCCTTCGTCTTCCCGCTCTGGACGTTCGCGGTGCTCGCCGGCGCGATCTGGGCAGAGGACGCCTGGGGCCGCTACTGGGGCTGGGACCCGAAGGAGACCTGGGCGTTCATCACCTGGGTCATCTACGCCGGGTACCTCCACGCCAGGGCCACCGCCGGCTGGCGTGGCCGCCGCGCCGCGATGCTGGGCCTGCTGGGCTTCGCGGCGTTCCTGGTGAACTTCGTCGGCGTCAACATCTTCGCCTCCGGCCTGCACTCGTACGCGGGGGTGTGAGCAGCCACACGCGTCGCTGGTTGAGCCACGGGCGCCGCCACCCTCTGGAAGCCGGCCGTCAGCTCCGGCGTCGTTTGGTCGCGACGACGTGCAGCCGGGCTGCCGAGGCAGCCAGGTGCCTGCGAGCGTGAGCCGCGCCGACCGCTCGCCCCGGAGCGGGTGCCGGAACCCCCGCGAGGGGGTTAGCCTTGAGCAGGTGAGTCAGGGCGACGCCGGACCCCGGCTGCCATGATTCCGGAGGGAAGAGGGGGCCGTGGGCAAGTTGATCGTCTTCTTGATCCTTGTCGCCGTGCCGCTCTACGCCCTGATCGAGGCCGTGCGCTCTCCTGCCGAGCAGGTGCGCTTCATGTCCAAGTGGCTCTGGGCCCTTCTGGTGTTCTTCCTGGGGATCTTCGGGGCTGTCCTCTGGTTCGTGTTCGGGCGCCCGCGTCTGCCCGCCAACGGCGGTGACAGCGGCGGCGGAAGCGGCGGGCTGAGCCTCCCGCCGGGCCTGGGACCCCGCCCCCGCGGACCCCTCGCCCCTGACGACGACCCCGAGTTCCTCAAGCGCGTGGACGAGCAGACGTGGGCCGCGCGGATGGAGCGGCTGCGCCGCGAGCGCGGCGAGCCTGCGAACCCCCAGAACGGCCCGGCCCCCGAGCAGCCCCCGAGCCAGAACCCCGGCCCGGTCAGCGACCCCGGCCCTGACTGATCCGTGATCCCCAGCACCTGTTGTGAACGGCAGGAGCTGCAGGGCGCGGTCGCTCTCGACTTGATCGTGCGCGATTGAATCGCGTACAATGGATTCATGACGACGATCTACGACTTCTCGATCCCTTCCACCTCCGGTGCCCCCATCGACTTCGCCGACTTCTCCGGCCGGCCGCTCCTGCTGGTGAACACCGCCAGCAAGTGCGGGTTCACGGGGCAGTACGACGGACTTCAGGCGCTGCACGAGGAGTACGGACCGAAGGGCCTGGTCGTCATCGGGTTCCCTTGCGACCAGTTCGCGCATCAGGAGCCCGGCGACGACGACGAGATCGAGCAGTTCTGCCGGCTGAACTTCGGCGTCTCCTTCCCGCTGACCACCAAGATCGACGTCAACGGCTCGGGCACCCATCCCATCTTCAGGTTCGTCAGGGATCGCACGAGCGGCCTGTTCGGCTCCTCGATCAAGTGGAACTTCACCAAGTTCCTGGTCGAGCCCGACGGCCAGACCGTCCGCCGCTACAGCCCGACCACTGAGCCCAAGGATCTCGCGACCGAGATCGAGGAGCTGCTCGGGGAGGAGCAGGTGGCGTGACCCTTCCGCAGCTGCGGCTGGACAACCAGCTCTGCTTCCTCTTCCACCGGATCAGCAGGGAGCTGACTGCCGCCTACCGTCCGCGCCTGGAGGCCTTGGGCCTGACCTACCCCCAGTACCTCGTCATGCTCGTGCTGTGGGAGTCCGACGGGAAGACGGTCGGCCAGATCGGTCGCCGCCTCGGGCTGGACTCGGCCACCCTCTCGCCCCTCCTGAGGCGCCTGGCGGATGCCGGACTGGTCGTCCGGGAACGCCAGCCGGCTGACGAGCGCCGCGTGACGGTCCACCTGACACCTGCTGGGCGAGCGCTGGAGACGCGCGCTGCGGAGCTCCCCGCAGAACTGGTCGGTCGCGTCGCCGCCGACCATGCCGAATACGTCGAGCTGCGTGAACGGCTGGAGGCCCTGCTCACGCGCATCGCCGCGCAGCGGGATCAGGCCACGGCCGTCGACAGCACGATCCCGGCCGACAGCGCGACCCCATAGAGCAGCAGCAGTCGGCCTGTCGACACGAGCACGGGCACGAGCGAGGGGCCGCGGGCTCCTGATGAGACCACCTGCATGGGCACGATCGCAGAGAACGCGGCAAAGCCCGCCAGGGCGGCTCCGACGGGCCACTGACGGCCAGCCAAGCCGCCCAGCGCGATCACCCCGGGGACGAGCAGCGCGGTGATCACGGTGCTGGTGTAGAGCCGGCGCGTGCGTGCATCGCCCAGGCGCACGGCCAGCGTGACCTTGCCGGCCACGGTGTCCCCCGGGATGTCGCGCAGGTTGTTGGCCACGAGGATCGCAGTGGCCAGGCACCCGACGCCGATCCCGCACAGCAACGACAGTCCGCTGATGGAGCCGACCTGGACCAGTGCGGTCCCGCACACCGCGACCAGGCCGAAGAAGACGAAGACGAACACCTCGCCCAGACCGGCGTAGCCGTAGGGGCGGGGACCCCCGGTGTACGTCCACGCCGCCACGATCGCGGCGGCCCCGACAGCCAGCAGCCACCACTGGCCGCTGAACGCCACCAGAGCCAATCCTGCGATCGCCGCGACCAGGAACGCCAGCAGGGCCGCGGTTCGCACCGCCCCCGGCGCGGCCAGCCCCTGCCCGACGAGCCGCACCGGGCCGACGCGCTCCTGGTCGGTCCCGCGGATGCCGTCGCTGTAGTCGTTGGCGTAGTTGACGCCGACCTGCAGGGCGAGCGCCACGACAAGTGCGAGGGTCGCGCGACTCCAGATGGCCCCCCCCTCCCAGATCGCGACCGCAGTGCCAACCAGGACAGGAGCGACCGCGGCGGGAAGCGTCCGTGGCCGGGCACCGGCCAGCCACTGCTGGGCACTCGTCATGGGGCAATCCTGCCGAGGCCCTCCGGACGGCTGGACAGGGCGCCGTCCGTCGATCCCGGGGACTGCGCCGACTGGCCGGCAGCCGCCGCCCGGGCGTCCTGCACGGCCAGGAGCCGCAGGAGGGCTCTTCGGTCGGGCTTGCCTGCGGGCAGCTGGGGGATGGCGTCGAGCATGACCAGACGTCGAGGCTGTGCCGATGGTCCGAGCGTCTCGCCGACGGCATGCGCGAGCCGTTCGGCCATCCCGGGTGGTAGCGCGCGCTGGGCGGCGCTCGGTGCCGTGTCCGCGGTCGCATTGGCGGTAGTGCTCGGCTCCGAGCTGGTGGCTGGGCGCGGGACGGTGGCCGCATCCTCGGTGATCCCTGGCCGAGGGACGATCACCGCGATCACCTGCGCGCCCCAGACAGCGTCAGGCAGTGCCACGAGCTCGGCGTCGGCGACGTCGGGATCTGCTCGGATGACACGGCAGATGGCGGCGAGGTCGACCGATGTGCCGCTGACCTGGACGATCTCGTCGGCGCGTCCGCGCAGGACCACCAGGCCGTCCTCGACCCTACCCACGTCGGAGGTGCGGAACTCGCGGAACCCACCCGCGCCAGTCGACCAGTCCGCGCTGCGGCCACCGCCTCGATAGCCGAGGGCCACCTGCCGACCGCTGATCCGCACGTGCCCGTCGGGATCGACCCGAACGTCGACCCCCGGCAGGGGAACGCCGTCGAGGACCGCACCCCCACAGGTCTCCGTCATCCCGTAGGAGGCACGCACGCCCACACCGGCCGAGCGGAGACTGGCGAGAACCCCCGGGTCGGCGGCCGAGCCGCCGACGAGGACGAGGTCGTACCGAGCAAGCACGTCGATCGCGTCCTGCCCGGCCTCGATCACGCGGGCCAACATCGTCGGGACGACGGAGATGGCCAGTGGGAGCCCGTCGCGGAGGCTGCGGCGTTGCGCGTCGGCGGTTGCGGCCGCGAGATCGTCGATCGAGAAGCGCCTCGCACCGCCGAGGCTGGACATCGGCACCGGCGGGACCCCGGCCAGGATCGCCCGCGCCACTACCATGAACCCGCCCGCACTGTGCAGCGGGAGAGCCGCGACCCACTGGTGACCACCAGGCGCCCGACCGAGTGCCCGCCCCAATGCCGTGGCGGCGGAGGCGATCGCGGACGTCGGGAGCAGGACCCCCCGCGGATCGGCCGTCGAGCCCGATGTCGCAAGAATCGCGGCTACCCCCCCGGGAACGGGGTCATCGGGTCGCAGGGCGCGCAACAGCCGCTCGCGCAGCCCCGACGGGGCCTGTGCCGGGAGCGGGGCGATCGCAGGCCCCGTGCCCGCGAGAGCCCTTCGCAGCGGAGACAGCAGCACGTCGAGACCCCCGGGCCCGGGAGGAATGGGCACCGTGATGCACGGGCGGGCCGAGTGCATGGGATCGAGGTCGGACATCGCCTGAGCCTAGGGTGTGTCTCCATATCCACTGACGTTGCGAGCGGCGTTCGGTGCTGTGCATCGCAAGGCGGCGGAGTGAGTCGGGCTGGTGGCCCGGCGAGCGACGGCAACGCGGCGAGGTGCAGTGCCCGGGCGTCGCGCAGCCGGCAATCGGGATATGGAGACACGCCCTAGAGGGCGATGCCGCCACGACCGGTGTCGCGATCCTCCGATGGGGTCAGATCTGCCGTGGAGCGACCTCCCTTGCAGCGACCGTCTGGGGTGCTGTGCCTGGGTGCAGTGTGCCTGGGGACCACTCCCGTGGAGCGGTCCGTCTGGGAGCGACGTCGGTCTGGAAGCGGCGCCGGTCTGGAGCTGTCCGCCGTGGCCGCCTTCGGCCCTGGACAGCCGGCTGCCGTGGGCGGCCCGGGGGGGCACTCGGTTGAGGCGGCTCGGTTTGGGATCTGTCGCTGGGACCGTCCTGTACCGCCCAGTGCGGCTCCGTTCGGTTGAGACCCTTCGTCTGGAACCCGACCAATGGGAACCGCTCGACGCGTGTCTGGCCGGTTCGGATCGACTTCCTCCTGCCGGAGAGCGCTCGGCCCCGAATCTGGAGCCTGCCCAGCCGGCGTCCTTCGGCCAGGAGGCGTGGCCAGCTCGCTTGGGCGGGGGCCGCTTGCGCGGTGCGCTGCTGTGCGGGCATCGTCGGACCCACTCCGAGGTCCTCGACGGCCCGCAGCGCTGGTGGGGCACTTGAGTCGACGCGCGTGGCCTCACGCCGTACATCTCGCACCCGCCCCCGGATCGCGTAGCGCGCCCAGCCCTCCGGCATCGACGTGCCGACCGTGCTCGGTGTGGGGGATGACCCACCAGTGGGGGTGTTCCAGGGCCCCCGGTGGGCGCTGGTCACCGGGGTGCCGGGGAACGATCGTGAAGTAGCCCAGCTCGATCTGTCGGTGGTGGACCCAGCAGCAGGTGACCAGATTGTCCTGGTCGGTGGGGCCATCCCAATGCCACGGGTTGACGTGGTGGGGCTGGGTGTAGGCAGCGGGGATCTGGCAGCCCGGGACTACACATCCCTGATCCCGCTGATGCAACGCCCGGCGCTGGGCAGGGGTAGCCAGGCGCACCGCCCGGCCCACGGCAAGGGGCTCGACGGGGATCGTGGAGAGCATGCCCAGCACCGAATCGGTGACGTGGTCTGTAAGGGCATGCCGCGGTGACGGCGACTTTTCCGCGTCCGAGGGTGACGCGGTCCCGTCGGCAGCCGGTGGTGACGTTGACCCTCCCGCGCCGAGCTGTGACGCCGATCTGACTGCACCGGGTGGCGCCCCGGGTGCCGGTCCAAGCGGCGCACCTGGGTAACCGGTTGACGTCCCGGTGCCGTCGGGGGTGTCTCGCACATCGATGATCAGATCCTCGACCGCGCCGGGCCCCTGGCTCCGGGTCGCCACGCTGCGGGGTCCGATGATCATGGGTGTGATGGCGGCGGCGCACAGCGCGAACCGGACAGCGGCGTCCCCGATGGTGTGGGTGGGGCCATGCGGCGGGGCGTCGACCATCGCCGATCCCCTGGGTCGTCTCCCGCCTCCGCGGCCGTAGGCGGCGGGGTTGCCGGTGGCGATCCGTTCGGCCTCGCTCAGTGACACGGTGAGGGTGACCGCCGCGGGTAGGCCACCGCCGGTCGGCAGTCCGTGGGCGGCCGCCTTGGCGATGACCGCAGCGAGGGCGTCGGCACGGCGCTGCCCGACCCGTACTCCGTCGCCGGCCACGCGCAGGCTCTCGGCCATCGCCTCGATCGCGGCCTTGAACGCTGACGCTTCCAGCGTGGGCAGGAACCCCTGGAACGTCAGGCCGCCGTCGATTCCGGTCCAGCTCAGATGTCGTGCGGCATAGTGGGTGCGGTCGGCTGCTTCAGGGTCCTTGGGTGCGAGCTGATCGACGACGATCTCCACCAGCCGGCGGGTCTCCCGCGCGCTCAGCCCGTGGAGCACGGGAACGACCTTGTCCACCAACTCGTTCGCCACCTCGTCGGGCAGGGAGTTCGCGGCCTTTCCCAAGATCTGCATCTGCTCCTGTGACAGCTCCCCCGAGCGCCAGGCCCGCTCCACCAGCGCGTGTTCGTTGGCGAACCTGCCAACGGCGCGCAGGGTCTGTGCCTGCCGCTCGGGCATCCCAGCCAGCACCGCCTCACGGCGGGTGTCCACAGGGCCTTGCGTCGCTGTCTGGCCTTCGCGGGTGGCCATCCGCATCGCGAGGTCTCGCCCGAGCTGGGTCATCGCCTCAGCGACCGAGGAGATGTGCTCATCGAGGATCGGCCCTGACCCCAGCCCCAGCGGTCTGGGCAGGGCGCAGACCGCGGCTACGGCTGCACGCAGCATCGACAACGCACCGGCGCCACCGATGCTGCACGCCTCGGCACCGCCGCCCCCGGAGCAGCTCGTCCCGGGAGAGTCGGTCCCGGCGCCGGGCGGCCCGATGTCGCTCGTGTCCGGATGATTCGGCTTGGAGCCGCTCGACGTGGACCTGCCGCTCGGCCTGGGTCTGCTTGGCCCGGGGCTGGGAGCATCCGCACTGACCGCGGGGGCGCCGGTTGTCCAGCGACGGTCTGCCTCAGCCCTATCGGCCTCAGCCCTATCTGCCTCGGAGCTGTTCGATTCTGAACGACCCATCACGACCCCCGTGGTGTCTGGTAACCGGACTGGCATCCGGACCCTCTTCGATCTGACCTCTGCATCGTACAGGTGTACGATCAGCAGGTCCAGCCTGCGCGGTGTGGGATGTTGACAACTCTGGCTCGGTGGCATGTCCGTGATGCGATGCCGCATCGCGTTGAGAAAGACCCCGGACCCATGCCGGTCGACCAGCAACCTGCCGACGCGCGGCTCAGCCGATGCCCGGAGCTGGCGCGCTCAGACGGCCGACCCGGCTTTCGCCGGATGGTGGGCCCAGTCCCACCAGATCAGCCAGTGTCGTGACTGAACCATCGCCTGCGGACTCACACGTCGATCCCTGTCCGGGGTGTGGAAGCCGCCCCGGGAGGCGCTGTCGATCGCGAACGCAGTCACCTCGGAGGCAGGTCGTTCGATCGCCGTCACGTCCGCGGGCGGCGCAAGGACCTGGAACTGTGTCCAGTCGGAATCCAGCTTCACGGGCAGCACGCCGAATCCGGTCTCCCAGGAGCGAAGCACTCCGACGAAGATCCCCGGAGTCGCGTGGCCGTTCGCCACTCCGAAGTCAAGGATGAGCACCGCATCTGCGGGTCTCTGGCACGCCGCGAGGGTGAGCCGTTCCGGAGCATCGGGGGCCACAAGTCGGCTCAGAGGGTTCTCGGGGATGGGCGAACCCTCGGCAGGAGTCCTGCTGGTGTCCTTGAGGCCGAGGTCCGCCAGGAGCTCACCGAAGGAGGCCGGTTCGTCTCTTGGACTTTGGAAGTAGTCCCGGCGGTCGGCGATGTTGTACGCGTCGTAGGCGTCGCTGGGTAACGCGTAGGCTCCCGCCAATACGGCTGGCCGTCCGCTCGGAGGAAGTCCCATCCCCGGCAGGGGGTGAGGTCCATCGCGTCGCAGATGGGCCAGAGACCGGTGCCGGGGAACAGCCGCGCACATGACAACCAGAACTGCCCGAGATCGTGGCCCGACCCGCTGCCCGATTCCCAACCAAGCAACTGGCCAGCGACGTGGTGGATCGCAGGCGAGTCAGCGTCACGTCCAGCAGACGGGATTTCTGGTCTCGACCGATGCGGTGAACAGGCATCGAAGTGCGTCGACGATGTTCCGCTGATGATCGGCCAGGGTGGTGCGCATCGGTCGCAGCACATGGGTGCCCAGCGGCCCGCGCACCCTGGGGTCGACCGAGACCGACGCGCCTACCCGGGGCACGACCACCGTCCGACGGCCGTCGACATCAAGCACCCGGTAGCGGCTGGTCCAGCCCACATGGGTCGTGCCGTCGAGCACCTGGACCCGACCGGACAGGTCGGTGATCACCAACTGGAAGTCATCGCACACCTGTAGCACCGCCCACTGGCCCCCAAGGTCGGTGGCGTCGATGTCACGCCAGGGCCCGGGCTTCGGTAACTGCAGACGAACCACATCCAGCGCCACATCCTCCAGCAGGGCCAGCTCCTCGAGCATCACAGCCGAGAGTTCCGCGCTGACCGTGCCCCCGTTCGTGATGTGCGCCCACTCACCCAGCAGGTTGGGACACAGCGAGCGAGCGGCCATCGTCAGCGAGGAGCCGAACGACCCGACACCACTCCAATTGCTCAGCCACTCATCCGCGGCGAGCATCAGCCTGTCCTCGTTCTGCCTGGCGTGCCAGCAGGCATCCGCCTGCCACTCGTGGAACGCATCGGAGGCCTCCCGGCTCCACTCCACCAGGTCCACGTCCCCCGTCTCGGGATCGATCGCGACCGGCACCGGAGCCGACGTGGTCAGACCGTCGGCGTAGCAGCGGCAGGCGACGAACGCATCAAGCCCCATCCTCCACCGCCCCCCACACAACTGGGCTTCCAGTCCGGACCGAGGCGGCGAAGACCTCCCCCAGCACCGCCCACGTCCAGGCGTATCGCTCATGGCATGCCACGTCGTGGTCGACGAGTCGCACCGTGCCCGCCAGCGTTCCATCACCACGGTGGACACCAGCCCGCGAGACAACCCCTCCGGCCATCATCCGTTCAGCGGTCTCACCGTCCCGATCTCCACCCGCGGTCGCGATCCACGCGGCGATCTCGGCCTCATCGTCGGCGCTCTCGGCACGCCGACGTGCCCTTGCCTCCGCCGCCTCCACGGCCTCCCCGTCACCCACCGGCAACAGGATCGCATTGCCCCGGGTGGTGCCCACCTGGACGAACAGCCGGCCGACGGACCCCAACCGGCGGCTCGCTCTCCGAGTCAAGCCGCCCGCTGTGACGTCGAGTTCCCGGAGCACCTGGGCCCTGCCGCATGTGATCTCGATCCGGTCATCCCCGGACTCGCCCAACACCGCGTATGGCCACCCCGAGCGAGGATGGGTCGCAACGGTCTCCTCCAACAGTCTCTGCGTCGGCGACGACCGCGGTGCCGCGGCTGACCCCCGCCCGGCCCAGCTCCGCCAAGCACCGCGCACTGAGGTCAGGCGGCGTGGCCGCATGCTCCCCTTCGTTGAACAACTGCTCCCCCCGCAGGTACAACTGGGAGATCAGGGTACGAACGCCCCCCGCTCCTCGCTGAGATCGGCAACCAGTCGCCCGAGAGACCAGTGCGTGGAGCCGTCGTCGACAACCCACGCGCGATCCCCCACCCTCGCCACCACCGAAGCCACCCCTCGACGGTGCTCCACGGTCACGACACAAATGGACTCGCTCTGGACTCACTCGGTCTTCGAGGGAGACGCGTTGCCCAGGCGAACCAGACGAGCAGGACACCCGCCTCGAGCCTTCGGCGACTGGTCCGGGTTCCACGGCATCGCTGCCGTGGCCAATCAGCTACCCGAGCACACGGCCGGCGCCCGCACGCCTACCGCTGCGACGTGGCGTGACCAGCGTCGTCCGGCTGCGCTGGGTTGTGGTCTCGACA
>CAZWXF010000002.1:100829-120105 GCA_964638055.1 uncultured Bifidobacteriaceae bacterium
GCTGCGACGTGGCGTGACCAGCGTCGTCCGGCTGCGCTGGGTTGTGGTCTCGACATGCTCGACCGACGTCTGTGGGTCGATCCCGTCGAGGCTGCGACGTGGCGTGACCAGCGTCGTCCGGCTGCGCTGGGTTGTGGTCTCGACAAGCTCGACCGACGGCCATTGGTCGATCCCGTCGAGGCCGCGTCGGCGTAGCCTCGGCGCCCATGAGAGCCATGGTCATCAAGGAGTTCCGGGAGCTGCGCCGCGATCACCGGACCATGGGGATGCTCATCATGATGCCCCTGCTCCTACTGGTCGTCTTCGGCTACGCCGCGAACTTCACCGTCAGCAGTGTCGAGACCGCCGTCGTCGGCCCGAGCGCCCAGGCCCTCGCCGATTCGCTGCCCGACTTCTTCGAGGTCGAGCAGGTCAGCCCGGAGCTCGACCGCGCGGCTGCCGAGCAGCTCGTCGTCGACAACGAAGTCGACGTCGTGCTCATCACCGGGATCGCCCCGCGGGTCGCCCTCGTGGACGGCTCCAACCTCTTCGCCGCCCAGTCCGCGGTGTCCATGCTCAACCGCGCAGGCGGCGCGATCCAGACCGAGGTCATGTTCAACCCTGAGCTCAAGACCTCGTGGGTCATGATCCCGGCGATCATCGGGCTGATCCTGACCTTCATCGGCACCATCGTGACCAGCATCGGCATGGTCCGGGAGCGTGAGACGGGCACACTGGAACAGCTCGCGGTCATGCCGATCTCGCCCAGTGCGGTGATCCTGGGCAAGATCACCCCGTATTTCCTGGTGGCCGCGCTGGACATGACGGTCATCACGGTCCTGGGCATCCTGCTGTTCGACGTGCCGTTCAACGGCAGCCCGGCGGTGTTCGCGGTCGGCGCGGCGCTCTTCCTGTTCGTGGTGCTCGGGCTTGGGGTCTTCATCTCGACGGTCTCCCAGACCGCCGGGCAGGCGATCCAGACCGCGTTCTTCTTCCTGTTGCCGCAGATCCTGCTCTCCGGGATGATCTTCCCGCTCGTGGCGATCCCTTGGGGTGTTCGCTGGATCTCCTACCTGCTGCCACTGACGTACTTCACGATGATCTCCCAAGGCGTGATGATCCGGGGAGCCTCGATCGACACGCTGCTCCTGCCCTTCGCGGCTCTGGCTGTCATGGCGCTGGTCATCTTCACGGGCGCAGTGCTGAGGTTCCGTCGCGACCTCGCCCCGGGCCGTCGGCGCAGCCGCCGATCCCGCGATGACTCCGTCCCTGGGACACCCGGCACGCCCGAGCCGGTGGGGTCATGACCGACGGCCCCCGGAGCGGACGTGGCGCCGTCGCCACGGGGCTGGTCGTGCGCTTCGGCAGCCGGACGGCCCTGGACAGGGTCAGCATGACCGCTCCGGCGGGAGCGGTGACCGCGGTCGTCGGCGGCGACGGGGCCGGCAAGACGACCCTGCTGCGCTGCCTCATGGGGCGCGTCCCCCTCGCCTCGGGAACCGTGGACGTGCCTGACCTGGCGAGGATCGGCTACCTGCCCGCCACCGTTGGGAGCTGGCGCGGCCTGACCGTGCAGCAGAACGTGGAGTTCGTGGGCGGGTCGTACGGATTGTCCGGGCGCGAGCTGGCCAAGCGCGCGGCCGAGCTGCTGGAGGTGGCCGGCCTCGCGCCGTTCTCGGGCCGGACCGTGACCGCCCTGTCGGGCGGGATGCGGCGCAAGCTCGGATTCGTGATGGCGATGATGCATCGCCCTGACCTGCTCGTCCTCGACGAGCCGAGCACGGGAGTCGACCCCGTCAGCCGGGTGGACCTGTGGCGCCTGATCTCGGGCGCGGCCGCCAGCGGCACGGCGATCGTGCTGAGCACGACCTACCTGGACGAGGCGGAGCGCGCGTCGTCGGTGCTCGTCCTGGACGAGGGGCGGGAGCTGCTCGTCGGCTCGCCGAGCGACCTGACCGCGGGCGTGCCGGGCAGGCTCACGCAGGTGGCCACGCCGACCCGTCGCAGCTGGGCGTGGAGGCGCGGTCGTGGCTTCCGTGAGCTGTGGCCCCCGGGCACGGACCCGGTCGGCGACCCGGTCGGCCGACCCGACCTGGAGGACGCGGTGGTCGCGGCCACGGTCCTGCGGCGCAACGAGGCCATCGAGGAGCTGGCATGACCACCCTGCTGGAGCTGGCGGGCGTCTCCAAGCGCTTCGGGGACTTCGAGGCTGTCAGCGACGTGTCGTTCCACGTCGGGGGCGGTGAGGTGGTCGGGCTGCTGGGCGCGAACGGCGCGGGCAAGACCACGGCACTGCGGATGGCGCTGGGGCTGCTGGCACCCTCAGCCGGACACGTGCGGCTGCTCGGTGCAGAACCCGGTCGTGACGTGAGACGACGCATCGGCTATGTGCCGCAGGGCCTGGGCCTCTGGGCCGACCTGACCGTCCGGGAGAACCTCGAGTTCGTGGCCTCCTCCTACGGTCGGCCGCGACCGGAGATCCCCACATCGTTGGCAGACCGGGCCCACGACCTGGTGGGCCGGATACCCCTGGGCAGCCAGCGGGAGCTCGCGTTCGCAGCGGTGCTCCTGCACTCCCCCGAGCTGCTCGTCCTCGACGAGCCGACCAGCGGAGTGGGGCCGCTGGCACGCGCCTCCCTCTGGGACACCGTCCACGAGCGAGCGGACGCCGGGGTCGGCGTCCTGGTGACCACGCACTACATGGCCGAGGCCCAGCAGTGCGATCGCCTCCTGCTCATGTCCGCCGGGCGCCTGGCCGCGCAGGGCAGCCAGGAGGAGATCGTCGGCGACACCACGGCGGTCGTGGTCACCACAGACGACTGGAGCCGCGCCTTCGCCGTCCTGAGCGACGCGGGCCTGCCCGTCACGTTGGCCGGCACGGCCGTCCGGGTCGCTGATGTCGAGTCCGGCGTCGTGGCCAGAGCCCTGTCCGATGCGGGGGTCGACGCCCAGGTGGCCGCCACGGCTGCCTCGATCGAGGAGCGGATGACCGTCCTGGCCGCCGCTGACCCGGGCGCCGGACCGGACGGGGGCTGACGCTCAACCCGCGGGCCACACCCGGAAGTCGATGCCCCGGACCGTCCCGTACCCGGTCGGGTTCACCGTGTCGGGCACGAGGATGTCGGGATCGATCTCGGTGACGAGGTCCCCGAAGTGGTCCACGGTCGTCACGACGGCCTTCGCAGCATCCTGGATCACGGCGCTGACCTGTGGCTCGCGCCGCCGGCCTCCGGCGACCGCCGCCGCCCCAGCCCCGGCCCGGATGAGGAAGCTGCCCCCGCCGCGCGCGACCAGGCCCTCGGCACCGCCACCACCGAGGAGGATCCCGCGTCCAGCCGCCCGTCCGACGGGCTCGCGGATGAACACGCCCCCGCGCGCTCCGAGCAACTCCTCACCCCCCTGATCCCGTTGCCGCAGCTGGAAGGCACCGCCGCCACCCCCCTGCGGCTGGACCGCCTCGAGCCAGGCACCCACCTGGTCGCGCCATCTCGGGGGCAGCGGCTGCGGATTGAGCGACACCTCGTCGCCCGGGTTCCGGCCGCCGACGACGATGATGGCCCGGTCGTCCCCGCGGCTCCCGGCCAGGCGCTCGCGCCACCTGGGGGGCAGCGGCTGGGGGTTCAGGGCCACTTCGTCGCCCGGGGTCCCCGACTCGATGACCAGGGCCCGGCCCGCAGCCGGGTCCCGCGTGAGCGCGCCAGCAGCCTCGAGGGCGGCGATCGAGCTGGTGCGCCGGCTGCCGTCGCCGGTGGCGAAGGAGACCTGCAGGTCGCCGTCGCGGAGCAGCTCTGCGAACTCCCGAGCGCGCTGCACCGTCACGGTCCCCGACCAGTTGCGCGGACTGACGCGCTCCACCTCACCCGGCACCCAGCGCCACTCCGGGTCGAGCGCGCAGGTGACGGTCAACGGGGTCCCGGTCTCCACGTCCTCGATGCGGAACCTGCGGCGCTGCCAGCCGTCGGAGCTGTCGTGCCACATCGCCACCATGTGGCCGGTCGGGTGCGAGCCCCCACCGGGATCGCCGGCGAGGCAGGTGAGGACGAACTGCTTGGGGCCGCGCCGGAAGACGTCCATGATCGACTCGTAGGCCTCGGGCTGCAGGGCGCGCAGGCTGAGCCGGGCATCGGCCAGGTCGAGGGCGGCGAACCCGGTGTCTGCGACCCCGGGCGGCTCCTCCTCCACCGCCGCGTCCCAGAGGCGCACGCCGGGGCTGCCGGCCAGGGAGCCCTGCTGCACCTGCGTGGCCAGGGGTGCGGCGGCGAACCCGTCGGCCGCGGCGGTCAGGCGTGTGGACTCCAGTGCTCGGTCGGCGGCCACCAGCCGACCCGCCACCGGCTCGCCCTCGGTCCTCGCCCGTACGAGGTCGAGGGCCGCGCCGGTGAGGAACCCCTGCGCGATCGGGCTGATCATCGCGAACCGGGCGCGATCGACCGGCTCCCCGGCAGAGTCGGGCCAGGACACCTCGCCCTCCACGACCCCGGACTGGTCGGGCTCGCGACACAGCAGGACCAGTGACTGGGTGCCGGCGGGCAGGGACCGGACCACTCCCGCGACGTCGCCGGCGTGGGCACCGAGTTGCCGCAGCAGGCTGTCGGGATCGCCGACGAGCAGGGACAGGTAGCGGTGGCCCGATGTCAGCAGCCCGTCGAGTGCCTCGTTGAGCGGGGCCAGGGCGCCGTTCACCTGGTCGGAGCCGAGGGCGCCAGCGGCCGCAGACTCGACGAGGTTGTCGACGTCCCCTCCGGTGACGAAGCTGACGATCAGCTCGGCCACGGCGAGGATCGCGTCGGCCGGGAGGTTCTGTGAGTCCAGGTGCGGGGCCACGAGCTGGAGGTTGAGCACCTTCGAGCCACCGACCGGGCCCGTGACAGGCGGGATGTCCAGCAGGAGGTCGAACGAGACGCTGAAGTCGATCGAGAAGCGCGGATCGGCGTAGGAGCCGAGGAAGCTCGGCTGGGTCGAGGTCGCGATGACCGTGCTCCGTCCCGTCTCCACGTGGATCAGGACGTCGCCGCTGTCCGTGCGCTGGATCGTCTTGAGCGGGTCCCCGGCGGCCAGGTTCACCACGATGTTGTAGAGCGTGAAGCCCTCGGCGAACCGGTCGGCCTTGCCCAGCTCCGCCTTCAGGACGTCGGTCAGCCTGGGCCGCACATCGTCGCGCCAGGCCGAGTCCACCGCGTTCGTGAGGATCGGCAGGATGCCACCCGTGCCCAGCCGACCGTCCGGCGTCGAGGAGATCGGCAGGATGTCGCCGGCGAACGGGATGTCGATTCCGATGGGGTCCATGGCCGCCTCCGCGTCGAATCCCCCGCCTCGATGTCCCCCAGGGTGCTCGCTGCGGTCCCCCTTCGGCAAGGCCTCGGTGCGCGGACGTCACAGGACTGCGGGAGCCAAGCACCGGCGACCCCGCCCGGGGCACGGCGCCCGAGGACGTCACGGAGCCTCACCCCGCTGGCCTACCCTGTGCCCGTGGACACCCGAGACCGATACCCGCTCCCGCCTGTCGCGGCCGAGCAGAGCCCGGCGCAGGGCGACCCGGCGATCTCCACGATCCGCCCGGCGGCCAGCTGGACGCCCGTGGGCGAGTGGAGCGACATCCGCTACGAGCTCTCCGGGGACGGCGTCGCAAAGATCACGATCAACCGGCCCGAGGTGCGCAACGCGTTCCGGCCGCAGACGCTGTTCGAGCTCCAGCACGCCTTCAACCTGGCCCGCGACGACGATTCCGTGGGCGTCATCATCCTGACCGGGCAGGGGGACTGGGCGTTCTGCTCGGGTGGGGACCAGCGCATCCGGGGCAACGACGGGTACATCGGCGACGACGAGGTCGCGCACAAGGGGATCGGCCGGCTCAACGTCCTGGACCTGCAGATCCAGATCCGCAGGCTCCCCAAGCCCGTCGTGGCGATGGTCGCCGGGTACGCCATCGGCGGTGGGCACGTCCTCCACGTCTGCTGTGACCTGACGATCGCCGCGGACAACGCGCGGTTCGGCCAGACCGGCCCCAAGGTCGGCTCGTTCGACGGCGGCTACGGCTCGGGCCTGCTCGCCCGCCAGATCGGCCAGAAGCGCGCGCGTGAGATCTGGTTCCTGTGCCGCCAGTACGGCGCGGAGCAGGCGTCCGACTGGGGCCTGGTGAACTCGGTGGTCCCGCTGGCCGACCTCGAGGAGGAGACCATGGCCTGGGCGCACGAGATGCTGGCCATGAGTCCCCTGGCGCTGCGGATGCTCAAGGCCTCGCTCAACGCAGCCGACGATGGGCTGGCCGGCATCCAGCAGCTGGCCGGTGACGCGACGCTGCTGTTCTACATGACGGAGGAGGCGCAGGAGGGCCGCGACGCCTACACCGCCCATCGGCGCCCGGACTTCGCCAAGTTCCCCAAGCGGCCGTGAGCGACCCGGCCCGGGGATCGGGAGCCATCCGAGAGGCGTCTGCCGTCCGGCGAACCTCTGAGGCGTCCCACGATCTCGTTCCGGCACATGCCGAGCTGGCCTCGGTCGCCGTGCCGTTCCGAGTGCCGCTGGCGCGTCGATTCCGTGGGACGACCTCGCGCGAGGGGCTGCTCCTGTGCGGGCCATCGGGTTGGGCCGAGTGGGCGCCGTTCCCAGAGTACGACGACCTCGAGGCCGCCCGGTGGCTCTCGGCAGCGGTCGAGGCGGGCTGGGGCGCCTGGCCGGAGCCGGTGCGCGAGCGAGTCCCCGTGAACGTCATCGTCCCGGCGATGCCCCTGTCGGACGTGCCGAGCTTCGTCTCCGACGCCGCCGCGCGCACCGGGGCCACGACCTACAAGATCAAGGTGGCCGAGCCCGGCGATGCGCTGGCCGACGACCTCGCGCGCGTCGCCGTGGTTCGCGCCGCGCTCTCCGAGGCCGGCATCCGGGACCCGCTGCTGCGCCTGGACGCCAACGGTGGGTGGACGGTCGCCGCCGCCCGCCGCGCCGCTCGGACGCTGGCCGCCGAGTTCGGCCCCGTCCTGGACTACCTCGAGCAGCCGTGCCGCACCACGGCCGAGCTCGCCGAGCTGCGCTATCGCCTCGTCGACGACGAGGTGAGCGTGCGCATCGCGCTCGACGAGGGGCTGCGCCGCGCCCGGGACCTGTACGCCGACGACCTGGCCGCGCGGCTGCGAGCCGCCGGGGACCTCCTGGTCGTCAAGGCCGCACCCGTCGGCGGAGTGCGGCGCGCCCTGGCGCTCGTGGCCGAGATCGGCCTGCCCGTGGTCGTCTCCGGCGCGATGGACACCTCCGTGGGGCTCTGCGCCGGGCTGGCGCTGGCCGCGAGTGTCCCCGACCTGGCCGGCGCCTGCGGGCTGGGCACGGGCGTGCTGCTCGCCGACGACGTGTGCGCCGGGACGCTGGTCCCGCGCGACGGCTTCCTCACGCCCGGCCGGCGCGTCCCCGACGGCGCCGCCATGCGCCGGGCGGCTGATGCCCTGGGCGCCGAGCGGACGATGTGGTGGCGGGAGCGCCTGGCCCGCTGCGCCCGCCTGCTGCCTGTGGCCTGAGCTCAGCGCGGACTCCCGCGCACAGCGCCCAGGGCGTGGACGACGAGGCGCTGCCCCGGGTGCGGCACGTGTCTGGGCCAGCCGGCGCCCGCGACCGGTGTGCCCTGTCAGTGCCCGACCTGTCAGTCCCGAAGCTGCGAATGAGTCGCCGTTGAGGGGCGGCTCGTGGGTCGTCGCTCCCTGGGCCTCGCTCGGTGGCCGCGTCCGGTGTCGGCGCCCGACCTACCCGTGCCCGACCTGCCAGTGCCCGACCGCCGAAGCGTCGATGAGCGGGCCCCCCGTCGGTCGTCATCGTCCTGGCTGGGCCAGGTGGCCGCGTCCGGACCCGCCACCGGATCGCCGACCTTCCCGAATCTCGCCGTGGGCCGGGCCGTGGACGGCTGCGCACCGGCCCCCGAACCCCGGCAGCGCCGCCCGGCCCGGGCATGCGCCAACCTGCACGCGAAATGCGCGTTCTGGACGGCAGTTCGGGCTCTCCCGGCCATTTGTGCACACGAGAGTTGCGTTTAGCCCGCCCGTAAGGCGGTCTATCTGCGGATTTGGTGCGCAATTCGTGAGTGGCACCGCCCGGGCCGCGCGTAAGCGCAGGTTTCGGGCGCGGAATCGAGGTTCGTCGCCAGCCATCCACCCCAGGGAGCCGGGAGATCCAGCCCGAGAGGACGGCATTCGAGGTCCGGCATGAGTGGACGGCAATCTGACTTCGGGCGGGAGATGATGGCATCTGACCTCGCGCAGGAGAGGACGGCATTCGAGCCCAGGATGGGAAGAACTCCACCAGTCGGGCGGGCTTGGACCAGGCGGTCTCCATCGCAGTCGAATTGTGCGTTCTGAAGAGCTGTTCTGGCTCTCCGGACCCGGCGGGCCCAGTCACTGTGCGTTCAGCCCGCCCGACTATCGGTCTATCCGCCCACGTCCTGCGATCAGCCGGACGGGGCAGCGTGGTCTCGACGAGCTCGACCGACGCTGCGGATGCCACGACCCAGACCCTGGGCGCTACGTCCGGCGCGCAGTTCCATGAATGGCACCGCCCGGGCAGCACGCAGGCGCACATTCGGATTCGGAATCGCACTCGCCGCCAGCCGCCCCCGGGAACCGGAGGGCAAGCCCGCGAGGACGGCATCCGACGTCACGAATGCGGGGACGGCACCTGACGTCGGGCCGCAGAGGACGGCATTCGACGTCAGGCATGTGGGGACGGCCTGCGACCTCGGGCGGGGGACGACCCCGAGCCCAGGAGACGGACGACGCCGAACCTCGCGCCCCCGAGGGACCAGCACGCCACCGCCGGACGACCGCCGGGCGAACCGCAGAGCCAGCAGCGTGCGGCACCCGACTCTGTGCTGGCAGACCGCCCAGGTGCCGCCGAAGGGAGACGGATCCGTGACAGCGCGGCGCCTCTCGGCGAGCCCCTCCCGGTCAGGCGTCCGACAGGCTCCGGCGCACGATCTTCCCGGCCGCGTTTCGCGGGAGCGCCTCGTGCACGACGACGGCGACCGGGCGCTGGGCCCCCGCCAGCCGCTCGGCCGACCAGGCCAGGAACTCCGGCTCCCACGAGGCACTCGGCTCGATCCCGAGAACCACGTGGGCGACGACGCGCTGGCCGAAGTCGGGGTCGGGTCGCGGGACGACGGCGATGTCGAGGACGTCCGGGTGGTGGCGCAGGACCTCCTCCACCTCCAGCGGGTGCACGTTCTCCCCACCGATGATCATCACGTCGTCGACGCGCCCCATCACCCGCAGCCGGCGCTTCTCGTCCATGACCCCCAGATCGCCGGTCCACACCAGCCCGGCGACCCGGTCGCGGTCGCTTCCGTCCGTGTAGCCCTCGAAGGATGTCGTCGATCCGACGAAGATCCTGCCGGGATGACCCGGCTCGAGCTCCCTGTCGTCGTCGTCGAGGATCGCGACCCTCACGCCCGGCAGCGGCCTGCCCGCGCTGCCGGGGTCGTCGCGCAGGTCCGCCGGCGAGGCCACCGTGGCGAACGCCGCCTCCGTCGAGCCATACAGGTTGTACAGCACGTCCCCATAGCGGTCCTGGAATCGCGACACCAGCGGCGGGGGCATGGGGGCTCCGGAGATCGCCACCACGCGCAGGCTCGAGAGGTCCAGTCCCGCGGTCTTCTCCGGCGGCAGGGTCGCCATGCGCTGCGCGACGACCGGGACGGTGACGATCACCCCGGCCCGGTGCTCGGCCGCCGCGCGCAGGACGCGCAGCGGATCCGGGCGGCGCATGAGCACCTCGGTCGTGTCGAACAGCGCGCACAGGCGATGGTGCATCCAGCCCCAGGCATGGAAGAGGGGAGCGGCCATCACGTGGGTGTCGCGCTGGCGCAGCGGGAAGCCGTCCATCAGGGCGATCACCGCCTCCAGCGGAGCCGCCGTGCGGGACGCCCCGCGCGGCACGCCTGTGGTCCCGCTGGTGAGGATCACGTGGCGCCCTGCCTCGGGCGGCCTGCGACGAGACGATGCCGTGCCCGTGGCCAACCCCTCCCAGTCCCCGCCGGCCAGGGTCAGGGTCTGATCGGGCGGGCACCGGTCGGCCAGCGCCGGGTCGGCCAGGTAGCGGGTGATGCCCTCCCGCTCGGCGATCTGCGCGATCTGCGAAGCCGAGCTCCCGGTGTTGAGGTAGTAGATGTCCGCCCCGGCGCGGCTGATCGCGGCCATCGCCTCGGTGTACGCCCGAGAGTTGCGGCCCAACAGCCCGACGCCTACCCCTGGCCCGATCCCGCTGGCCGCCAGGGCCTCGGCCGCCGCCCGGGTCCGCTTCTCGACCTGCTCGAACGTGACGGAGCGCAGGTCGTCGTCCAGGTCGATCACCGCGACGGCGTTCCGGTGGCGGGCCGCACCCCCCGCGAAGCCCAGGGCCGGAGTCGTGCCCCAGTGGCGCAGCGCGAAGGCGAGCCTGGCGCTCGCCCGCGGGCTCAGAGGCGGCGTCAGCCGGCTCTGCATGACGTTGCGCGCGGCCGTCGGCCCGAGTGCCGCCAGGTCGGCAAGCTCGGAGGGGCTCGGGATCGGGAACTGGGACGATGCCATGCACCGAGTCTGACGACGTGAACGCCGGCACGACAGCCGAACAGGGAGCGGGTGGGGTTCGATCTTCCTTGCGAACGCGACCCGGTCGCGCCTCCGTCGGGACGCTGGTCCGCGGGTGCCCGGCAGGTCGGCACCCCGACGACGGAACCTGGACGACGAGAACCCGCCGAAGCTCGTCGGGGTCCTGCGGATGCTTCGGGCCTGAGTGCGCGTCTGGGATGCTGGGAGGCCATGAACGCATCGACCGCCCTGGCCCGCGCGGTGCTGGGCGACCTCGTCCGAGGCGGCGTCCGGGAGCTGGTGCTCTGCCCTGGCTCGCGTTCGGCGCCCTTGGCGTTCGCCGGTGCCCGGCTGGCCGACACGGGAGCACTGCGAATGCACGTGCGCATCGACGAGCGCTCGGCCGGCTTCCTCGCGCTGGGACTGGCCAAGGTGTCGGGACGACCGGTGGCGGTCGTGTGCACGTCCGGCACGGCGGTTGCCAACCTGATGCCGGCGGTCGTCGAAGCCTCGTATGCGGCGGTGAGACTCATGGTGATCAGCGCCGATCGTCCGGTCGAGACCCGCGGCGTGGGAGCGCCTCAGACCATCGACCAGATCGAGCTCTTCGGCGATCACGTGCGCTTCTTCGCAGACCTCGGTGCCCCGGCATCGGCCGCCGAGGCGGTCGCGCAGGCGCGCCCAGTGGTACGGCTCGCACTGCGCACGGCAGCGGGCCGGAGTCGGAGCGGATTCGGGACGGCGCACTGCGGCCCAGTCCACCTGAACGTGGGATTCCGCCTGCCGCTGGTCCCCGATCCGCCTGACAACCCCCTTCAGACCCCCCTCATGGACTCGAGGGACTCGTTCGACCCGATCGTCTGGAGCGGCGTGCACCCTCAGCCGCCCGAGGTCGCCCCGGCGCCGGCAGCCGGCCCGGGATCATCGCTGCGCCCTCCTCACCCCGATGAGCCCGGCCGCACGGACCACCCACAGGGTGAAGACCTCCCCCAGCGTGCCGAACAGCCCGATCAGCCCACCGGCCCGGGGAACGAGTCGGCCGGCCGACCGGATGCCGGCGCCGGCCACGTCTCGGATCGGGTGCCGGCCGATCAGCCCCCGCGGGGGCTGATCCTCGTCGGTGACCTGCCGGGAACGGTCGATGATGCGACCCATCAGGCGATCCTGCGGCTGTCCTCAGCGAAGGGCTGGCCGATCGTCGCAGAGCCCACCGCGAACCTCCACGGCCAGGACACTGTCCTGGGACACGGCGTGCTTGTCCTGGGGACTGCGTGGGCCGACGAGCGACCCCCCGACCTCGTCCTGACCGCGGGCGCCTTCGGTCTGTCCCGGCCCACCCTGGCGCTGTTGCGCCGGGCGAGGACCCACGTCGCGATCGAGCTTCCCGGCGTCGGCCGGGAGGTCTGCGATCCAGTGCGCACGGCGGTGCGGGTGATCGATGCCGTCCCCTCGCCCGCGTCCGACGCGGCTCCCGACCCCCAGTGGCTCGCCGGCTGGCTGGCGGCCGACCGGAGGGCTCGTGCTGTGGTCGACGCGACCCTGGCCCGCCCCGCCGGCCTCACCGGCGGTGCCGCAGCGCGCGAGGTCTTCCAGTCCACCCCGCCGGACGGACTGCTCCTCCTCGCGGCCTCGTGGCCGGTCCGGCATGTCGAGGCCCTGGGCGGGCGCCGCAGCGGCCTGCGGGTCATCGGGAACCGTGGCGCGAACGGCATCGACGGCCTGGTCGCCACGGCGTGGGGAGCCGCCCTTGCCCATCAGCGATCAGGGGGAGACCGCGCGATCGCCCTCCTGGGGGACCTCGCGTTCCTGCACGATCACAACGGACTGCTCTGCGGACCCGGGGAGGAGCGTCCGGACCTGTCCATCGTCGTCGTCGACAACGGCGGGGGCGGGATCTTCTCCCAGCTGGAGCAGGGCCGGCCGGAGTACGCAGCGGACTTCGAACGCCTCTTCGCGACCCCCCAGGGCAGGGACCTGGTCGCGGTCGCCGAGGCGGCTGGGGTTCCCGCCGAACGCGTCACCACTCTGGCCGCCCTGCGCGCCGCACTGGCCCCGGAGGTCCGGGGCGTGCACGTCGTCGTCGCCGAGGTTCGCGGCTTCTCCGGGGATCTGGCCCTCATGGACGCCGTCGATCGCGCCCTGCGCGAGTAGCCGCAGTCCCGTTGCGGCTGTCACAGTCCTCACTTCGGACGCCCCTGGCAGCTCGTTCCATGTCCGGGGATTCCCGACCGAGGGCGGCTGTGCACGGCACGCCAGCGGCGCCCGGAACCGTGAGGGCACCCGGCGAAGCGGTGCCGTACCGAACGTGTCGCGCCCCCGAGGCGCCCGCGCCCGGGCCAGCGGAACCCTCCCGCGTCGGCGCACCGGATCCGCCCCGGCGCTGGCCGCTCGACTCAGCCGGCGACGATGGCCTCGCGCACCGCGTCGAACTTGGCCTCCGACTCCCAGATCTCCGCCTGGGGTGTCGATCCGGCCACGATGCCGCACCCTGCGAACAGCCGCAGTCGTGTGCCCGGACCGTGCATGCCGGTCTCCACCTGCGCGCACCGCAGGGCGATTCCGAACTCCCCGTCCCCGCGAGCATCCATCCAGCCCACCGGACCCGCGTACCGCCCACGGTCCATGCCCTCGAGCTCCCGGATCACGGCTGCCGCCCGCTCGGTCGGAGTGCCGCAGACGGCCGCCGTCGGATGCAGGGACGCGGCCAGGGCCAGCGCGGGGGCGTCGTCGACGAGCTGGCCGGAGACATCAGTGGCCAGGTGCTGCACGTTGGCCAGGCACAGCACGTGCGGCGCGGGAGGGACGTCGAGGTCAGTGCAGTGCGCGGCGAGAGCCTCGGCCACCGAATGAACGGCGTACTCGTGCTCCTCCAGCTCCTTGTCGGACCCCAGGAGCTCGGCGGCGAGCCCTGCATCGACTGCGTCCTCGCCACGCCTGCGGACCGTTCCGGCCAGGACGCGGGAGGTCACGTGATCGCCCTCCCTACGGACCAGGAGCTCCGGGGTCGCACCCAGCAGCCCGTCGACGCTGAATGTCCAGCATTCCGGGTAGCTCGCAGCGAGCCGGCTGAGCAGATCCGAGGTGCCCAGCGGTTCACCGAGCTCGGCGACCAGATCCCGGGCCAGGACGACCTTGTCCAGCTCGCCGCGACCGATCCGTTCGACCGCTTCGGCCACCGCGTCAGCCCACCGGTCGATGGGTCGGGTACCCGGATGCCAGACGACCGAGGGCGGGCGATCGCCAGGCCCTGTTCGCGTCTCGGCCAAGGGCGTGGTGGACAGCGGGGACTCGCCGCGAGAGACCTTGGTCAACCAGGTGCGGCCATGGCGGCTGCCGATCAGCACCTCCGGAACGATGACCACAGACGTCGCGGCGCTGCCCTCAGCGGCCGAGTCGAAGGTGAACGAGGCGAACGCGACAGGGCCCGTTCCGGGAACGCCCACCTGATCGGTGACCTGGGCCTGATCGCACCAGCCGGCCCACCATCGCTGGGCACGACTGAAGCGCTCGGGACCGCTGACCTCGAAGCGTGCCGCCTCGCCCCAGCCCACGAGTCCGGTGCCGTTGCGGACCCAGGCATGACCGCCCCTGGCAGGCAGCAGGTCCAAGAGGCGTTCGGAAAGACCGTCCAGGCTGACGGTGCGGACCAGGGCGCCCTTCACACGCGAGGGCGTCGGCCGGATCACCAGGCGAGTCTACCCTTCCGCACTCCTCCCGCCGGGCGGTCGCGAACCAGCGCACGCCCCGCAGCGAGGTGCCCCGCACCGGCGCTTCCGAGGCCGCGACGATCGCCTCAGGCGGTCGCCCGATGCAGTGCCACGATGCCGCCGGACAGGTTCCGCCACGCCACCTGCGACCAGCCCGACCGGGCGATCTGCGACGCGAGGCCCGGTTGGTCCGGCCACGCGCCGATCGACTCGGCGAGGTACACGTAGGCGTCGCTCGTGCTGGCCACGCGGCGGGCCAGCGCTGGTAGCGCACGCATCAAGTACTCCACGTAGAGCGTGCGGAACGGCTTCCAGGTGGGCTGGCTGAACTCGCACACGACGAGTCGGCCCCCCGGCCTGGTCACGCGGCGCATCTCGGCCAGAGCTCCGTCCACATCGACCACGTTGCGAAGACCGAACGAGATGGTCACGGCATCGAAGGCCTGGTCCTCGAAGGGCAGCGCCGTCGCGTCTCCGGCCACGAAGCACAGTCCTGGCGACTGTCTGCGCCCCTGTTGGAGCATGCCGATGGAGAAGTCGCTGCTGACGACGAAGGCGCCGCTGGCGGCCAGGGGCACCGAGCTGGTGCCGGTTCCGGCGGCCAGGTCGAGGATCCGCTCGCCCTGCCTCGCGCCGACTGCCCGGACGGTCTCTCGACGCCATGCCCGGTCCTGTCCCAGAGACAGCACGTCGTTGGTCAGGTCGTAGCGGGCCGACAGCGAGTCGAACATCGAGCGGACCTCGCTGGGGTCCTTGGCCAGGGATGCACGCGTCACTGGCACATCATCGCGAACGCCGGCCCGGTACCGGGCATCCGTTCCCTCCCCCCGGCCTCCACCGTCGGTGCCGGATCAGGCGAGCGTGTAGAGACCGCGGTCCCGGAAGATCCTGACCGCCTGTTCGACCTGCTCCTGGGTGGGCGTGGGCGTCCCAGGGAGCGGGTACTCCTTGCCCAGGGCCTCGTACTTGTCCAGCGCCATCGTGTGGTAGGGCAGGACCTCGACACGTTGGACGACATCGCCCATCCAGGCACTGATCGCGGCCACCTGTGCGATGTGCTCGGGATCGTCGGTCAGGCCGGGGACGAGGACGAACCGGATCCACACGGGCACCTGGCTGGCCATGAGCCGCTCGGCGAAGTCGAGCACCGCGCGCAGGCTGCCCGTCCCTGTGACCTTGGCGTACCTCTCCTCGTTGCCCGCCTTGATGTCGAGCAGTACGAGGTCGGTGTGGTCCAACAGGTTCTGGGTGGCGCGGTGCCCGTTGGCCGCGGACGTGTCCAGCACGGTGTTCATGCCGAACCTCTCCTTCACCCCCACGAACAGGTCCTCGACGAAGGGGGCCTGCAGCAGCGGCTCCCCGCCGGTCACCGTCAGGCCGCCCGAGCGACGCATGAAGGGCAGATACCGCCCGGCCTCCTCGATCACGCGGTTGGCCGTGGTGCGTCCGCCCAGCCGGAAGCCCTGGGTGTCCGGGTTGTGGCAGTACTTGCACCGCAGCGGGCAGCCCGAGAGGAACACCGTGTACCGCAGCCCCGGGCCGTTCACCCCGGACGTGGTCTCGGCCGAGTGGACGTAGCCGATACGCGAACCGTCGTCAACGTCCGCGCTCGGCGCTGAACGCACGACCGATGCCATGTGCCCTCTTCCGTTCCGTTCGCCCGGCCAGCGCTGTGTGTCGAGACCCGCCGGTCGAGCTTGTCGAGACCCTGCGCCCGGCGAGCGGTGTCTCGAGACCCCGCCCGTCGAGTGCTGTGTCGAGCCTGTCGAGACGACGACCCCGCCGGTCGAGCCTGTCGAGACCCATCATGGCTGCCCGACGCCGCATCCGCTCCTCGTGACGCAGCCGGGCCTCAGACGCTCATGTGGAACGTGCGCTCGATGACGTCGCGCTGCTGCTCGCGGGTGAGGCGCACGAAGTTGACGGCGTACCCGGAGACCCGGATGGTCAGCTGGGGGTAGTTCTCGGGATTCTCCATGGCGTCGAGCAGCATGTCTCGGTTCAGGACGTTGACGTTCAGGTGGAATCCGCGGCTGGCCACGTACCCGTCGAGGACCCCGATCAGGTTGTCGATGCGCTCGTCCTCGGTCTTGCCCAGCCCGCTGGGGATCACCGACACGGTCATGGAGATTCCGTCCTGGGCGTCCTCGTAGGGCAGGTGCGCAACGGACAGCGCCGCCGGGATGAGGCCCTTCTTGTCCCTGCCGTGCATGGGGTTGGCGCCGGGCGCGAAGGGCTCACCCCTCTTGCGACCGTCCGGCGTCGCGCCGGTGTTCGTGCCGTAGACCACGTTGGAGGTGATCGTGAGCACCGACTGGGTGTGCCGGGCGTCCCGGTAGGCCGGGTATGAGCGGACCTTCTCCATGAACTCGTGGACGATCCTCGCCGCGATGTCGTCCACGCGGGGATCGTTGTTCCCGAAGGCCGGGTACTCGCCGTCGATGACGAAGTCGGTGATCAGCCCCGTCTCGTCGCGGACCGGATGGACGCCGGCGTACTTGATCGCAGCGAAGGAGTCCGCCACGATGGAGAGCCCCGCGATGCCGCAGGCGAGGGTGCGCTCCGGGTTGTAGTCGTGCAGCGCCATCTCCAGGCGCTCGTAGCAGTACTTGTCGTGCATGTAGTGGATGATGTTGAGCGCGTTGACGTAGATGTCGGCCAGCCAGGTCATGGCGATGTCGAAGCGCCCCCAGACGTCGTCGAAGTCCAGCGTGTCGCCGACCACGGGCTCGCCGATCGGCATGACGCGCTTGCCCGAGATCTCGTCGCGGCCGCCGTTGAGCGCGTAGAGCAGCGTCTTGGCCAGGTTCACCCGGGCGCCGAAGAACTGCATCCGCTTGCCGACCGGCATGCTGGAGACGCAGCACGCGATGGCGCAGTCGTCGCCGTCCTTGTTGAACTCGCGCAGCAGGTCGTCGGACTCGTACTGGATCGCGGAGGTGCCGATGGAGACCTTCGCGCAGAAGCGCTTGAATCCCTCGGGCAGCGTGGGCGACCACAGCACCGTCAGGTTGGGCTCGGGGGCGGGACCCAGGTTGTACAGCGTGTGCAGGAACCGGAACGAGGACTTGGTCACCATGGTGCGTCCGTCGTAGTTCATGCCCCCGATCGCCTCGGTCACCCACGTCGGGTCGCCGCTGAACAGGGCGTCGTACTCAGGGGTGCGAAGGAAGCGCACCATCCGCAGCTTGATCACGAAGTCGTCGATGAGCTCCTGCGCGCCCTGCTCGGTGAGGATCCCGTCCCGCAGATCCCGCTCCAGGTACACGTCGAGGAACGTCGAGACGCGACCCAGGCTCATCGCCGCGCCGTTCTGCTCCTTCACCGCGCCCAGGTAGGCCAGGTAGAGCCACTGGATCGCCTCCCGCGCGTCCTGGGCCGGCCGTCGCAGGTCGAAGCCGTGCATGTCGCCGAGCTCGATCAGCTCGGCGAGGGCGCGGATCTGCTCGGACAGCTCCTCGCGGTCGCGGATGATCGACTCGGAGCTCAGTCGCTCGTTGAGGCGGGCGAACTCTGCGCGCTTGGCCGCCACCAGCGCGTCCACGCCGTACAGCGCGACGCGGCGGTAGTCGCCGATGATCCGACCGCGCCCGTAGGCATCCGGCAGCCCGGTGATCACGTGGCTCGACCGAGCGGCGCGGATAGCCGGGGTGTAGGCGTCGAACACCCCCTGGTTGTGGGTCTTGCGGTACTTGGTGAAGATCTCGTGCACCGTCGGGTCCGGCTCGTAGCCGAATGCCTTCAAGCCGTTCTCCACGATCCGGATGCCGCCGTTGGGCATGATCGCGCGCTTGAGCGGGGCGTCCGTCTGCAGCCCGACGATGAGCTCGGGGATGTCCGGGCTGATCCGTCCCGGAGCATGAGAGGTGATCGTGCTGGGAGTGCTTGCATCCACATCGAGAACACCGCGCTCGCGCTCCACGACCATCAGACCCGCGACGTAGCGCCACAGATCCTCGGTGCGCTCCGTCGGCCCCGCCAGGAAGGAGTCGTCGCCGGTGTAAGGGGTGTAGTTGCCCTTGATGAAGCCCAGGACGTCGATGGTCGTCCGCCAGCCACCGTTGTCGAAGCCCCGCCAGGGGTCTGTGCTCGTCGCCTGCGGATCTGTCGTAAGGGTCACGATGCACGCTCCTGTCGTAGGTGCTCACATTCTGCACGTCCCGCCCCGAGATCACCCCTCGATGTCTCCCGCAGTGGAAGGCCGGGCGAGGATCGGCGCACGGACCTGCTCCCGGTTCAACGCACGGAGGGAGGACCGGCCCTGATCGGGCATCCGTGGGCGCTGCAAGATCGAACCCGCAGGACGGACCGGCCTCGAGGCTCGGGGAACGCCAGGTCAGGTCAGGGTGTCCCCGACCCGTCGTGGGATGTGGGGCCGACCCATGAGGGCCGGCAGGTCGACGAGCTGGGGGCCCGCCGGCCCCGGGTCGCCGGTGATCACGACACCGACCGTGCCGAAGTCGACGCTGAGCCTGATGCCATCCGAGGAGGCGATCCGCAGCCAAGCGCGGCGCATGTCATGGGACCAGTAGATGTCGTCGTGCACGATGATCGCGCCCTCCTTCCTGACCAGGGAGAGCACCCGCTGGTGGTAGTGCAGTGTGGCGGCTCCCTCGTGCTGGCCGTCGACGAACGCCAGGTCGAAGGGCTGTTCAGCCGCGAGAGCATCCAGCGCATCGTCGAAGAGCGCGTTGCGGACCTCGAACGTCTCGGAGAACTCCGCGATGTGGTCCCGGGCGATCCGGCACAGGTCTGCCGAGCCCTCCACCGTGACCAGGCGCGTGCCCGGTGAGGACCCCATCCAGCACGCGCTCAAGCCCGTGTTGGTGCCCAGCTCCAGGACTCGGGCAACCCCCGACCCGGCAGTCAACCGCCGCAGGAGTATCCCCTTGCGCGGACGGGAGCCGGTTCGAGAGTGTGCGGCTGCGCTCTGCTTGCGCTGGGGACCGGGCAGGGCGTGCCCAGCGGCGTCCGTCCGGAAGGACCCGGGCACGGGTGAGTGGAAGCTGCTCATGCGGGCCTCGGTCGCGGCCATGGCGGCCCGCAGGCCCT
>CAZWXF010000003.1:0-23523 GCA_964638055.1 uncultured Bifidobacteriaceae bacterium
CCCCGCCGGTCGAGCTCGTCGAGACCCGCGGGTCGAGCCACTCGATCACGGGAGAGGACGCAGCTCGACCGCAGAGGCTCAGGTGCCGTCGCGCCCCCGGTGGGCGGCGAAGTGCGAGCGCAGCAGCCCGGTACTCTCCTGCTCGAGCACTCCGCCCACGACCTCGGGCCGGTGGTTGAGCCTCGGGTCGCGCACGACGTCCCAGAGTGAGCCGACCGCGCCGGCCTTCGGGTCGTAGGCGCCGAAGACGAGTCGATCGACCCGGGCCAGGACCAGCGCGCCGGCACACATCGTGCAGGGCTCCAGAGTCACAGCCAAGGTCGTCCCCGTCAGGCGCCAGGAGCCGATGGACCCGCTGGCCTCCCGCAGCGCCAGGATCTCTGCGTGAGCGGTGGGATCGTGGTCTGCCTCACGCCGGTTGTGCCCCCGCCCGATGATCCGGCCGGAGGAATCGAGGACGACGGCCCCCACGGGCACGTCCCCGGCCTCAGCGGCCAGCGTGGCCTGGGCGAGCGCCCACCGGACGGCGGCCTGATCAGCGCGTGTCGCCCTCATCCCCGGAGTCTCCCTGCGCAGGGCGATGGCAGGGACAGCATCGCTCCGGCAGGGTCCCCGCCACCAGTCCAGCCGGGGCGACTCACAGCGCCTTGACCGCGCCCACGACCTTGGTCAGCGACTCCTTGGCGTCTCCGAAGAGCAGCTGCGTCTTCGGGTCGAAGAGCAGCTCGTTCTCGATTCCGGCGAAGCCCGGGCGCATCGAGCGCTTGAGGAAGACGACCTGCTGGGCGGAGTCCACGTCCAGGATCGGCATGCCGTAGATGGGGGCCGAGCGGTCGTCGCGGGCTGCCGGGTTGACCACGTCGTTCGCGCCCACGACCAGGGCCACGTCCGCGGAGTTGAACTCCGGGTTGACCTCCTCCATCTCCTTGAGCTGCTGGTAGGGCACGTTGGCCTCGGCCAGCAGCACGTTCATGTGCCCGGGCATGCGCCCGGCCACGGGATGGATGGCGTACATGACCTCGATGCCGCGGCCGTTGAGCAGCTCTGCCAGCTCGCGCAGAGTGTGCTGGGCCTGGGCCACCGCGAGGCCGTACCCCGGGACGAAGATCACCTTGCGCGCATAGCCGAGCATGATGGCGACGTCGTCGGGGGAGCAGGAGCGGACGGGGCGGTCCGCGCCGCCCCCCGCGCCAGCCACGACAGCCTTCGCGGTGAAGGCGCCGAAGAGGGTGTTGGTCAGCGGACGACCCATGGCGGTGGCCATCATGCGGGTGAGCAGCGTGCCCGAGGCGCCGACCAGCGTGCCGGCGATGATCAGCAGGACGTTGTCGAGCACGAACCCGGATGCCGCCACGGACAGGCCGGTGAACGCGTTGAGCAGCGAGATCACGATGGGCACGTCCGCTCCGCCGACGGGCAGGACGAACAGCACGCCGAGCACCGCAGAGAGCCCGGCCAGGACGAACAGCGGCACTGCACCGGGGGCCGCGAGCATCCAGCCCGCGGCGCCGAGCACGCCCACGGCTACGCCGATGGTCACGATCTGACCCGCAGGCAGCACGACCGGCCGCGTGGTCATGAGCTCCTGGAGCTTGGCGAACGTGATGAGCGAGCCTGTGAACGACACCGAGCCGATGACGATGGTGAGCACGGTCGCGAACAGCACGAAGCCGCCCATGTCGGGGGTGTGAAGCCACTCGACGATGGCGACGAGACCGGCCGCACCGCCGCCGACGCCGTTGAGCAGCGCGACGAGCTGCGGCATCTGCGTCATCTTGATCGAGCGCGCCGCGAAGGCACCCGCCGCGGAGCCGATCACGAGTGCCGCCAGGATCAGCCCGATGCGCTGCAGCTCGATCCCCGACAGGAAGAGCGTGACGGTCGCCAACGCCGCACCGAAGGCGCCGATCAGGTTGCCCCGGCGCGCGCTCTTCGGCGAGGACAGCCCCTTGAGGGCCAGGATGAAGCAGACAGCGGCGCCGAGGTTGACCACGGCGACCCAGGTCGGCGTGCTCACCGGGGGGACTCCTTCTCCTGGGCCGCGGGCCTCTTCGTGCCGAACATCTCCAGCATGCGATCGGTGACGACGAACCCGCCCACGAGGTTCATGGCCGCCAGCACGACCGCGACGATGCTCAGCACGAGCTGGGCGGTTGTCTCGGCGCTGCCGGCCACGGTGATGGCACCGATGAGGACGATGCCGTGGATCGCGTTGGCCCCCGACATCAGGGGGGTGTGCAGGACGGAGGAGACCTTGGAGATCACCTCGAAGCCCACGAAGATGCTCAGGACGAAGATCGTGAGCAGTGCCATGCTGTCCATCAGCCGCGCTCCTCGGTGCTCTGTGCGGCCCCGGCAGGCACGGATCCGGCAGGGGTGGGCGGTTCGGCAGCCGACGGCTCGCCCGGCTCGATGCCCAGCGCCTTGGCGGCCGCCGCGTTGCGCACGACGCCTCCGTGGACCACGGCGCATCCGGCGACGACCTCGTCGGACAGGTCGGCGTCGACCTGTCCGTCCTTCGTGATCAGGCCCAGGATGGCCACGACGTTGGCGGAGAACAGCTTCGATGCGTGCACCGGCAGCTGGCTGGGCACGTCGGCCGCCCCCCACACGAGCGCCTCGCCGATGGTGACCTCCTCTCCCGCGCGCGACCCCTCGACGTTGCCGCCGGTCTCGGCTGCCAGGTCGACGACGACAGACCCTGGCCGCATCGCCTGGACCATCGCCGCGCTGACCAGGCGAGGGGCAGGCCTGCCGGGGATCGCGGCCGTCGTGATCACGACGTCGGCGTCTGCGATGTGCGGCGCCAGCAGCTCCATCTGCCGGGCCGCGCGATCTGCGGACATCTCGCGGGCGTACCCTCCCGAGCCCTCTGCGGTGTCGAGGTCGAGGTTGATGAAGGTGGCGCCCATCGAGCGGACCTCGTCGGCGCTGGTCGGTCGGACGTCATAGGCGGAGACGACGGCACCGAGTCGGCGGGCGGTGGCGATCGCCTGGAGTCCAGCCACGCCCGCACCCAGGACCACCACCCTGGCAGGCGGGATGGTCCCGGCCGCCGTCATGAAGAGGGGGAAGAACTTGGGCAGGCGGGTCGCTGCCACGAGCGTCCCGTAGTAGCCGGAGACCAGGGCCTGGGATGTCAGGGCATCCATGGACTGGGCGCGACTGATCCGGGGGACCAGGTCGAACGACAGGACCGTGGCCCCGACCTCGCTCGCGGCAAGCACGGTCGGCAGGTCGGTCACGGGTTGGAGGAACGACAGCATGATCGCGCCGGGCTTGAGCATCGCCACGGCCTTGGGGTGGAGCGGACGGACCGTGGCGACCACGTCGGTCACGCCCAGGGCGTCGGCGACGTGCTCCTTACGCGTGATCACCTCGGCGCCCGCATCGCGGTAGTCGTCGTCGGAGGCGCGGCTGCGCTCCCCGGCTCCGGACTGGACGGCGACGCGCAGGCCCAGGGCCTTCAAACGGGCCACGGACTCAGGCACGAGCGCGACGCGGTTCTCGCCGGGTCGCGACTCCTTGGGCACAAGAACCCTCATCGAGCGTCTACCTCCCCGCACCCGGGACCGGGCGCCTTGGACTGCGGCAAGCCTAGGGCCGTTCACGCGGGGGCCCCGACGCGCCCCCATTCCGATCCCAGCCGGATGACGGTGGCCTCCGGCCCGCGGGCGCTCGGCGCGATGACCGTCGATCCTGCGACGCCGCGATGTCCTTGTGCGCGGGCCGGCGGACTGGTGGAGTGCGGTCATGCCCATGCCCGGGACGGTGCTGCATCCCGACGGATTCCACGGCCGGAGCGAGGTGGGACCCCAGGCCCACGGGCACTCCTTCTTCGAGGGCTGGTACGTCAAGCTCGTCAGCGCCGACATGGCCACGCGCCTGGCCGTCATCCCGGGGGTCTTCCGCAGTGAGGATGGCTCGGTGCGCGAGTCGTTCGTCCAGGTCCTCGACGGAAGCACGGGGGCCACCGCCTATCACCGCTTCGAGATGTCCGAGTTCGAGGCGGCCTCCGATCGGTTCGATGTCCAGATCGCCGCGAACCGCTTCCACGCTGGTGGGATCAGCGTCGACCTGCCCGGGCTCCGTGCCGACGTGCGCTTCGGCGCCCTGGCCCGCTGGCCGGTGACGCTGCGGGCGCCGGGCGCGATGGGGTGGTACGCGTGGGTCCCGACGATGGAGTGCTATCACGGCGTGGTCAGCATGGACCACGAGCTGTCGGGCGACGTCGACCTCGGTGCCGGCTCGATGGACCTCACCGGGGGCCGCGGCTACGTGGAGAAGGACTGGGGCTCGGCCTTCCCCAGCGGATACGTCTGGATACAGTCCAACCACTTCGGCCAGGCGGGCGTCAGCCTCATGGCGTCCACGGCGATCATCCCGTGGCGACGCTCGGCCTTCCGTGGCGACCTCGTAGGGCTCCGGGTCCCTGACGGGCCGGCGGCCGGACTGCACCGATTCGCGACGTACACCCGAGCGCGCACGACCCGGCTGGCCGTGACCGACGACGAGGTGGACTGGGAGCTCGTCGGGCGCCGGGGGGATCGGCTGGTGGTCGAGGCGAGCACCGGCGGGCGGGCCGCGGGGCTGCTGCATGCCCCCGTCAGGACCCAGATGCACCAGCGCGTGGCCGAAACCCTGGACGGCGAGGTGCACGTCCGCCTGCTCGACCCGAGGGGCCGGATCCGCTACGCCGGCATCGGCTCGGCGGCGGGGATGGAGGCGCACGGCGCGATCGAGGAGCTCCTCCGGATGCCCGGGAAGTAACCGCCAGGACGGTCCTTCTGCTGTCAGGACATAGGAAGGCGCACGCGGCAGACTGGCACCACACCGGGGCACAGGTCCGGGCAGAGTTCCGATCGGGAGGACGCACACCATGGGCAAGGCTGAAGACATCATCGCGGCGCTCGGCGGCGCGGACAACATCGAGGAGATCGAGGCCTGTGCCACGCGCCTGCGCACGGTCGTCTCGGATCCCTCAGCGGTCAATGAGAAGGCACTCAAGGCGGCCGGGGCATTCGGCGTGCTCTCGGCCGGCTCCGTGCTCCAAGTGATCGTGGGCGGCGAGGCCGACGGCCTGGCCATGGACATCAACGACATCATCGGCTGAGGAGTTCACAGTGGCACTGCAGATCCTGTCCCCCATGCCCGGTCGGGTCGCGAACCTCTCGGAGGTCCCCGATCCGATGTTCGCCGAGGCCATGCTCGGTCCGGGGGTGGCGATCGATCCGCCGCGTGGCCCCGTCACCGCGGTGGCCCCCATCGCCGGAACCATCGCGAGCCTCTTCCCGCACGCCATGGGCATCGAGTCGGGCAACTACTCGATCCTCGTGCACCTCGGGCTCGAGACCGTCAAGCTCAACGGCCAGGGCTTCAAGCTGCTCAAGGCCAAGGGCGACACCGTCGAGGCCGGCGAGGCCGTCATCGAGTGGAACCCGGCGGAGATCGAGGCCGGCGGCCTTCCCGTCATCACCCCGCTCATCGCGATCCAGGCGGAGGCCGAGGCGATCAGGCTGCTCGTCCCCGAGGGCTCGGTGGTCGAGGCTGGCACTCCCGTTTTCGAAGTTGCCTGATCGCCGCCGCGCGACAGGTCCAAGCAACCTGCCCCGAGGGGCCAGTTGAAAGGTGTGTGGAACGTGGCTGAGATCAGAGTGGTACTCCCCCCCGGCGTCGGGCTGCACGCCCGCCCCGCCGCACTGTTCGTGGGCGCGGCGGCGAAGTCCTCGGCCGACGTGACGATAGGTCGCCCGGGCGAGCCGGGAGTGAACGCCAAGAGCATCCTCGGCGTCATGGGCCTCGGGGCCAAGGCCGGCGAGGAGATGGTGGTCGTCGCCGAAGGTGACGGTGCTGACGACCTGCTGGCCCAGCTCAAGGAGATCCTGGAGACTCCTGAGGCCGGCCATGCCTGAGACCCAGACCCTTACCGGCGTCGGGGTCAGCCCCGGCGTGGGTGCGGGGCCGGTCGTACGCGTCGTCGACCATGTCCCCGAACCCAAGTCGGGTCCGGGCAAGGGATCGGCGGACGAGGAGTACGCCGCTGCGGTGGCGGCCCTGGAGGATGTCGCGGCCGACCTCGAGGACCGCGGGCGCCGCGCCGGCGGCGAGGCGCAGCACGTGCTGGAGGCGCAGGCCATGATGGCCCGCGACCCCGACCTCGCCGGAGGGATCAAGCAGCGGACGTCCACCGGGACCAACGCGGCGAGGGCCGCCTACGAGGCCTTCGGTGTGACACGAGACATGCTGCTGACCCTGGGTGAGTACTTCGCGGCGCGAGTCACCGATCTCGACGACATCCGCAACCGCACGGTCGCCCGCCTGCTCGACGTGCCGGCACCCGGCATCCCGGAGCTCACGGAGCCCAGCATCCTCGTGGCGCTGGACCTGGCTCCCGCGGACACCGCGCTCATCGACAAGTCGATGGTTCTGGCGTTCGCCACGCAGGAGGGCGGCCCTACCTCGCACACGTCGATCCTGGCCCGCAACCTCGGCATCCCGGCTGTGGTCGGGTGCAAGGGGGTCCGGGAGCTGGCGCCGGGCACGCGTGTGCTTGTCGACGGGTCGTCCGGCAAGGTCGTGGTCAACCCGCCGGATGACATGGTCGCCGAGCTGGCAGGTGTGGACGCCAGGCGCCGCGCGGCACTGTCGGCGGTGGGCAACGCGCCGGGTCGGACCTCCGACGGGCATGCGGTCCCGCTCCTGGCCAACATCGGTGGACCAGAGGATGTCGACAAGGCGCTTGCGAACGGCGCTGAGGGTGTCGGCCTGTTCCGTTCCGAGCTGCTGTTCCTGGACCGCACCGACGCCCCGAGCGAGGACGAGCAGTACGGCCTGTACCGAACGGTCCTCGAGGGCTTCTCCGGGCGCAAGGTCGTGGTGCGGACCCTTGACGCAGGCGCCGACAAGCCGCTGCCGTTCCTGCCCTTCGGTGAGGAGCCGAACCCGGCCATGGGCGTGCGCGGTCTGCGCATCTGCATGGAGGCGCCAGAGGTCATGCAGACCCAGCTGCGGGCCCTGGCCCGAGCGGCGGAGGGCCTGGACACCGAGTTGTGGGTGATGGCCCCGATGGTCGCCGACGTGTACGAGGCGCAGTGGTTCAAGGAGGCCTGCGACGAGGCCGGGTTGAACGTCAAGATCGGCACCATGGTGGAGATCCCCGCAGCGGCGCTGCGGGCAAAGCATCTGGGCGCGGTTGCGGAGTTCTTCTCGATCGGGTCGAACGACCTCACTCAGTACACCTTCGCCGCGGACCGCCAGATCGGATCGGTCGCCCGCCTCCAGGATGCCTGGCAGCCGGCGATCCTCGACCTGGTGGCGGCGACCACGGAGGGCGGGTCGGCCAACGGCATCCCGACCGGGGTCTGTGGTGAGGCGGCATCCGACCCGGCGCTGGCATGCGTCCTGGTCGGCCTGGGAGTCAACACACTGTCCATGTCCTCAGGGGCCCTGCCGGGTGTCCGTGCCGCGCTGGCGGCGCACACGCTCGACCAGTGCCACAAGGCCGCGTCAGGGGCACGCTCGGCGGTGGACGCCGCCGCTGCGAAGGCGGCCGCACGGGCAGCCCTGCCCAAGCTGTCAGAGCTGGGGCTCTAGCACCGGTGGTCCCCGGCCTGCCGGGCCGGGACCCGCAGGCCGGCAGGCCTGCATCCATGAGGGGCGACGCACGGGTGCCGTGCGCCCGAAACAACCGAATCAGTGAGGCCAGGGCCCAGGCTCGGACGGCACAGCACGGGGCAGCTCCCTAACAGGAGTTGCCCCTGTTGCTGGTGTTACATTCGCCGCGCGTACTGGGATGGGCCCCGACGCAGGAGGTCCTGGACAATGAGTTCATCTGCGGCATCGACAAAGAAGAGCGGTGGTGGCGGAGTCTTCGCCACGTTGCAGCGCGTCGGCAAGAGCCTGATGTTGCCCATCGCCGTCCTACCCGCAGCGGGTATCCTGCTGCGCCTGGGGCAGGGCGACCTGTTGGGCCAGTTCGGCGAGAGCGCCCCCGACGCCGGTGACGGCCCCCTCTCCATCCTGAGCAAGGCGGGCGACGCGATCTTCGGCAACCTGGCGATGCTCTTCGCCCTGGGTGTCGCGATCGGCTTCGCGAAGCGTTCCGATGGATCGACAGCGCTGGCCGGCCTGGTCGGCTACCTGGTCTTCAAGAACGTGCTGACCTTCCACTCCTTCGACACCGACCCCACCGAGGCATTCAAGGCGCCTGATCCGGGCGTGTTCGGCGGCATCGTCATGGGCATCACCGCCGCCCTGCTGTGGCAGAAGTACCACCGCACGAAACTGCCGGCGGCACTGGCGTTCTTCAGCGGACGCCGCTTGGTCCCGATGCTTACCGCCACCGCTGGCATCGTCTGGGGCATCGCCTTCGGGTTCATCTGGCCACCCATCGGCGAGGCACTCAATGACGCGGCGAGCTGGATGTACGACAACGGCGAGATCGGTGCCGGCCTCTACGGCATCGTCAACCGCCTGCTGATCCCGACCGGGCTGCACCACATCATCAACTCGTTCCTGTGGTTCCAGACACCGGAGTGCCCGACCGACACAGGGGTCACCGGCGGCGACCTGAACTGCTTCTTCAACGCGAACGAGGACCACGAGAAGTACGGCCTGTTCATGACCGGCTTCTTCCCGATCTTCATGTTCGCGCTGCCCGCCGCCGCGTTCGCGATGATGGCCGAGGCAAGGGACAAGGTGGCCGCGAGCGTCCTGCCCGCAGCTGCCCTGACCTCCTTCCTCACCGGCGTGACCGAGCCGATCGAGTTCTCCTTCATGTTCGTCGCGCCGGTGCTCTACGGCATCCACGCGGTGCTCACGGGTGCATCGATGGCCCTGAGCTACGGCCTGGGAGCACGTCACGGCTTCACGTTCTCGGCAGGTGCGTTCGACTTCGTCCTGAACTGGGGCCTGGCGACCAAGCCCTGGCTCCTGCTCATCATCGGTGCAGCCATGGGTGTCATCTACTACTTCGTCTTCCGGTTCGCGATCAGGCAGTGGAACCTGCGCACACCGGGTCGCGAGGAGGATGCCGAGGCCGAGGACGCCGCGATGACGGCGCCCTGATCCTCCGGCAGGCACTCATCCAGCGACAACTGAACAGGTCGACGGGCCGTCCCCTCGGGGGCGGCCCGTCGCCGTTGTGCGAGTACGGGCCCGACGCGGACCAGGCAGAGCCAAGGAGCATTCCGCCGGCTGTGGGCCCCGCCAGGATCGTTCAGCCCGCCCAGCGCTGGCCGGTGAGCCCTTCGAAGGCACGTACGTACAACGTCCGCGTGCGGTCGACTACCTCGTCGGGCAGGGGGGGCGGCGGAGCGTCCCCATGGCGGTCCCATCCCGACGCCGGGGAGGTCAGCCAGTCGCGCACGTACTGCTTGTCGTAGGACACCTGGCCCTCCGGCCGCCCGGGGCGCCACTGCGCTCGTGGCCAGAACCGGGAGGAGTCCGGCGTGAGCACCTCGTCACCGAGCAGGACCGGTCCACCCGGGTCGCCCACCGCCCGGCCGAACTCGAGCTTCGTGTCGGCCAGGATCAGCCCCCGATCCGCGGCGATCGCCTCTGCATGGGCGTAGACGCGCAGCGTGAGCCCGCGCAGGGCTGCGGCGTCCTCAGCGCCGACCGTGCGGACCACGGTGGCGAAGTCGACATTCTCGTCGTGCTCGCCGATGGCCGCCTTGGTCGCCGGGGTGAAGATCGGCTCGGGCAGGCGGGATCCGTCGACGAGGCCGCCCGGCAGGGCCACTCCGCAGACCGATCCGCCGGCCAGGTACTCGACGAGGCCGGAACCTGTCAGGTAGCCGCGGGCCACGCACTCCACGGGGAACATCGTCAGTGGGCGGCACACCATCGCCCGACCGAGGACTGCCTCGGGGACATCGAGGTTCAGGACATGGTTTCCCACGATCGGCGCGATCTGGTCGAACCACCACAGGCTCAGCTGCGTGAGGATCGCGCCCTTGTCGGGAATCGTCGTGGGCAGGACCCAGTCGTAGGCGGAGATCCGGTCGGAGGCGACGAAGATCAGGTTGCCGTCGGCATCGCGGTAGAGATCGCGGACCTTCCCGCTGTAGATGTGCGTGCAGCCGGGGAGAGCCGGCGCCTGGGGGATGCTCACCGGGCACCTGCCCGGGAGCGGCGAAGGTCTTCGGCTTCCTTCCACCTGCCGGGAACGGGGGGCAGCAGGGAACCAGGCCGCGTCACGGGATCGGGCGGTGTCACAGGATCGTCCCGGGCCGGTAGGCGGCGGCATCGGGGGACTGCGCGACCAGTCGGCCGATGCGCGCGACGACTGCGCAGACCTGGTCGCGGGCTGCTCCCGTGAACTCGATCGGGTCTGCGACCAGTGCATCCAGGGCCTGCCGGTCGAGCCCGAGCCGCTTGTCGGCAGCCAGGCGGTCGAAGAGGTCGTTCTCGGCCTGTCCCGAGCGCAGCGCGATGGCCACGGCAACCGCATGGGTCCTGATCGCCTCATGCGCGGCCTCGCGGCCCACCCCGGCGCGCACCGCGGCCATCAGTATCCGGGTCGTGGACAGGAAGGGGAGATAGCGACGCAGCTCGGCATCGATGACCGCGGGGAACGCTCCGAACTCGTCGAGAACAGTGAGGAACGTCTCGAACAGGCCGTCGACGGCGAAGAAGGCATCGGGCAGCGCGACACGGCGCACCACCGAACAGGAGACGTCGCCCTCGTTCCATTGGTTCCCGGCCAGGTCCGCGGTCATCGTCGCGTACCCGCGCAGCAGGACCATGAATCCGTTGACTCGTTCGCAGGATCGTGTGTTCATCTTGTGCGGCATCGCCGAGGACCCGACCTGGCCCTCCTGGAATCCCTCCGTGACCAGCTCATGGCCGGCCATGAGTCGGATCGTCGTGGCGAGGCTGGACGGGCCCGCGGCGACCTGGACCAGCGACGACAGGACGTCGTGGTCGAGGGAACGCGGGTAGACCTGCCCGACGCTGTCGAGGATGCGGGTGAACCCCAGGTGCTCGGCGACCCGGTCCTCCAGCTGCGCCAGGCGGGCGGGGTCACCGTCGAGCAGGTCGAGCATGTCCTGGGAGGTGCCCATAGGGCCTTTGATGCCGCGCAGCGGGTAGCGGTCGATGAGGTCGTCGACTCGCTCCAACGCGACCAGGAGCTCCTCGGCGGCGCTGGCCAGTCTCTTGCCCAGTGTTGTCGTCTGGGCGGCGACATTGTGGCTGCGGCCCGTCAGCGGCTGATCGGCGTACTGGGTCGCCAGCGATGCGAGTCGGGCCAGGGTTGCGATCACCCGGATCCGCACGAGCCCCAGGGCCTGGCGGACCTGCATCTGCTCGACGTTCTCCGTGAGATCACGGCTGGTCATCCCCTTGTGGATGTGCTCCGCGCCGGCCAGCGCGGCGAACTCCTCGATCCGGGCCTTCACGTCGTGGCGCGTCCGGCGCTCGCGGTCGGCGATGGAGGCCAGGTCGACCTGGTCGCGCACGGCTTCGTACGCCTGGATCGTGCCTGCGGGGACGGCGACGCCGAGGTCGACCTGGGCGCGCAGGACGGCGATCCAGAGGTCGCGTTCGAGGCGCACCTTGTGCTCGGGGGACCACAGCTGGACCATCTGGGCCGAGGCGTAGCGGGTGGCCAGGACATGGGAGATTGGCGGCACGGCGCCATTCTCGCCCAGGTGGCGACCCCGCCGCGGGGTGCTCCCGCGATGCTCGACACACACGATTTGTAGTCACGCCGATGCTCAGGGTAATATTGCCCCCGGAGGAGTAGGCAGGACCAAGAATCGGCACGCTGATCGCCCCCCGAACACGACCGAGACAGGGCCAGTCCACCCCTCCGACCGGTGGCTTCACGTCGTCCCCCGACCACTCGTGGTGGCGACGCTGGCCGGATGACTGGTCCCCACGGGGCGCTCCCCCCAGCGACCCCCTGGATCGGATCCGACCAGAGTGCCCTCGCTCCCCCGAGCGAGAGCACAGGCACCGGGAGCGAGCTCCGACCCGCCAGGCCGCCCCCCCGGCCGCCGAGTCAAGGGCCGCTACCGGGCCGGATGAATAGGCGCACCCACCCACCCCCCCTGGGTGGGGCGCCAGCGTCGTACCGCGGCGCGACCGATGTCGGCACCACCCCCCCGGTGTCGGCAGGAGGCAGCGGAACGACGGATCGGCAGGCGCCGCCACCCATCCGGGTGGCGGCGCCTCCCTGTTCCAGGTGGCGTTCAGTTCCAGGTGGCGCTCACCGGTGGCGGGCAAGCGGGCTCCCGGGCGGGAACGCCTCCCTCACGGGCAGCGGCGGCCGCCGGGTTCAGTGGTGCTGTCGGCCGGAGTCGGCGGCCGCCGCCAGGGCGATGTCCTGTCGGAAGTGTCCCCCGGGCAGTCCGATCCCCGCGAGAAGTGCGTACGCGCGCTGGCGGGCCTCGTCCAGGTCTGCGCCACGGGCTGTGGCGCACAGCACGCGACCACCAGCAGCGACCAGGTCAGATCCGCGCAGGCCCGTGCCGGCGTGGACCACCCATGCGGTCGATTCCGCCGATGTCACGGCTGCGGCCCGTCGATTCGGCCGGTCGCCTGGCGTGGGCACCCCGCTGATCACACCGCCGAGGCGCGCCGCCTTCGGGTAGCCCGGCGCGGCGAGGACCACGGTCACGGCGGCCCCCGGGTGCCAGAGCAGCGGCGGGTGCGTGGCCAGCTCGCCACGTGCCGCCGCCCGCAGCAGACCGGCCAAGGGCGTTCGCAGCAGGGCCAGGACGACCTGGGTCTCCGGATCGCCGAAGCGCGCATTGAACTCCACGACGCGTGGGCCGTCGGGGGTCAGCGCCAGCCCGGCGTAGAGCAGCCCGGCGAACGGGGTGCCACGGCGCGCCATCGTTGCGATTGTGGGCCGGACCACGGTCTCCATGACGTGCTCGACGAGGTCCGGCGCCGCCCAGGGCAGCGGCGCGTAGGCGCCCATTCCGCCGGTGTTCGGGCCGGTGTCGCCATCGCCGACGCGCTTGAAGTCCTGAGCCGGGATCAGCGGTACCGCGGTCGTGCCGTCGGTGACGGCGAACAGTGAGAGCTCGGGGCCCGGCAGGTACTCCTCGACGACGACGCGCGACCCGGGCCGGGCCAGGCACGCCGCGCCATGGGCGAGGGCAGCGTCGCGGTCAACGGTCACGACGACGCCCTTCCCCGCGGCCAGTCCGTCGTCCTTGACCACGTGCGGCGTGCCGAACTCGACCAGCGCGGCAGAGACCTCGTCGAGTGTGACGCACGTTCGAGCCCGAGCGGTCGGAACGTCGGCCTGCTCCATGACCTCCTTCGCGAAGGACTTCGAGCCCTCGAGCTGGGCTGCCTCCCGGGAGGGGCCGAAGCAGTCGATCCCGGCGGCGCGGACCGCGTCCGCCACCCCTGCCACCAGGGGCGCCTCTGGACCCACGACGACCAGGTCGACACTCAGAGACGTGGCCAGCGCCACGACGGCGGCGGGATCCGTCGCAGTCACCGCATGGTTCCGGGCCACCATGGCGGTTCCGGCATTGCCCGGTGCCACGTGCAGGTCTGTGACCAGGGGGTCGGCCGCCATCGCGATCGCCAGGGCGTGCTCGCGGCCGCCGGAGCCGATGATCAGCAGCTTCACGGGGCGAAGGCTAGCGGCTCACCAGCGGCTGGCCCGCAGCAGTTGCGGGGGCCAGGGCACGGACACGCCGAGCTCGTGGGCCGCCCGCAACGGCCACTGCGGGTCACGCAGCAGGGCGCGAGCCAGGGCGATGAGGTCCGCGGAACCGCTGTCGATGAACGACTGGGCCTGGCGAGGATCCGTGATGAGCCCGACTGCGGCGGTCGGGATGCCCGCCTCGCGGCGAACCGTCGCGGCCAGGGGTGCTTGGTATCCCGGCGCCAGCGGGATCCCCTGGCGCGGGCTCACCCCGCCGCTGGACACGTCCACGAGGTCGACGCCGCGCTCGCGCAGCCAACGGGCCACCTGGACCGAGGCGGCAAGGTCGTGACCACCCTCGACCCAGTCCGTCGCGCTGATCCGGACGAGCACGGGCCGGTCGTCCGGCCACACGTCACGGATGCCGTCGACCACCTCCAGCAGCAGGCGCGCCCTGCCGGCGAGGTCCCCGCCGTACCCGTCCCGGCGATCGTTGGTCAGCGGGGACAGGAACTGATGGAGCAGGTAGCCGTGCCCGCTGTGGACCTCGACGACGTCGAACCCTGCGGCCAGTGCGCGGCGAGCCCCATCCGCGAAGGCGGCCACGATGCGCGGTAGCTCGTCGGTGTCCAGCCGGTGCGGTGCGGCGAGTCCCGGGTAGCCCGTCCGTGAGGGACCGACCGTCACCCAGCCGCCCTGCTCCCGGGGGACCGAGCCGGACAGCTCGTGCCATGGCCGCCACGTGGAGGCCTTGTGCCCGGCGTGGGCCAGCTGGATGCCTGCCGTGGCCCCCTGCGCGTGCAGGAAGTCCACGATGGGGCCCCATGCCGCCGTCTGGGCGTCCGACCAGATCCCGGTGTCCTCGGGACTGATCCGGCCCTCGGGGACGACGGCCGTCGCCTCGGCCATCACCAGCCCGACCCCGCCGCGCGCCATCCCGCCCAAGTGCACCAGGTGCCAGGGCTGGGGCAGCCCGTCGACGGCCGAGTACTGGCACATCGGCGAAGCCATGATCCGGTTGCGGATCGTTGTACCCCGAAGCGTCAGGGGCTCGAACAGCGTGGTCATGTGGCTCCTCACCTCGGGACCCGGCCCATTCGGGCTGCGTCTCCTGCCCAACCACGCCCGGCGCGCCCGTATGCCCGCGCCGCCGCGATCCTTGCCACGTGTCCGCGCCCGGCCCCTCTGCCGCCCCGTCGGTCTGCCGCCCCGTCCGTCAGCACCGGATCTGCCCGGCCCTTGCCGCCCGGTGGGGGTCGGGCAGATCAGGGGAGCAGGTCGTTGAGCACGAGGGTCGCGTCGCGATCAGGCCCGACGCCGATCGCCGAGATCCGGCAGCCCGCCTGCTCCTCGAGGAACCGGACGTAGGCCCGGCAGTTGGCCGGGAGGTCGGCCAGCTCACGGGCGCCGGTGATGTCGGACTGCCAGCCGGGCAGGCTCTCGTAGATCGGGCGGGCATGGTGGAACCCGGTCTGCGTCATGGGGACCTCGTCCACGTGCTGGCCGTCGACGTCGTAGCCGACGCATACCGGGATCGACTCGAACCCGCTGAGCACGTCGAGCTTCGTGAGGAAGTAGTCGGTCATGCCGTTGACCCGAGTGGCGTAGCGCGCGATCGGGCCGTCGAACCAGCCGCAGCGGCGGTCCCGGCCGGTCGTCGTGCCCACCTCGGCTCCCACGCGACGCAGCGTCTCGCCGTCGTCGTCGAGCAGCTCGGTCGGGAACGGACCCTCACCCACGCGGGTCGTGTACGCCTTGAGGATGCCCAGCACTCGGTCGATGCGCGTCGGGCCGATCCCCGAGCCGGTGCAGGCTCCGCCGGCGGTCGGGTTCGAGGAGGTGACGTACGGATACGTCCCGTGATCGACGTCGAGCAGCGTTCCCTGGCCGCCCTCCAGGATCACTGTCTCGCCCCGGTCGAGTGCCGCGTTGAGCAGCAGGGCAGTGTCCGCGACGTGGGGGGCGAGCCGGTCGGCGAAGGACAGCAGGTGCGCCACGACGTGGTCGACATCGACCGCTCGGCGGTTGTAGACCGTGACGAGCTGCTGGTTCTTGTTGACCAGCGCGCCCTCGACCTTGCGAGTCAGGATCGAGGGGTCCAGCAGGTCCTGTATCCGGATGCCGATCCTGGCCATCTTGTCGCCGTAGGTCGGTCCGATGCCTCGGCCCGTGGTCCCGATCCTGGCCTTGCCGAGGAACCGCTCGGTGACCTTGTCCAGTGTCACTCCGTAGGGCGTGATGATGTGGGCACTGGCGCTGACGACCAGTCGCGAGGTGTCCACTCCTCGGGCGTCGAGGCCATCGACCTCGTCGAAGAGCACGCTGAGGTCAACGACGACCCCGTTGCCGATCACCGGCACGCAGCTCGACGAGAGGATGCCGCTGGGCAGCAGGTGCAGCGCGAAGCGCTGCTCGCCGATGACCACGGTGTGCCCGGCGTTGTTGCCGCCCTGGTACCGCACCACGTAGTCGGCCCGCCCGCCGAGCAGGTCCGTGGCCTTGCCCTTGCCCTCGTCGCCCCACTGGGCACCCACGATCACGATCGCCGGCATCTCGGTCTCCCGGATCAGGGTTCGGTCGCGCGCAGGCACGACCGGTCCCACCGGCCTGTCGGTGGGACGCGAGCAACCCTAGCGAAGCCGAGGTCCTGCGTGGTCGATTCGGCCAACTCAGTAGACCGAATCGACTACCCAGCGGAGATGAGAACGCGAAGGGCGGGCCCGGAATGGATCCGGACCCGCCCTGCGAGAGCCCTCGCGGGGTGCGAGCTCTACTTGATCTTCGTTCCGGTGGCGCGCAGGTCCGCAGCGGCCTGGGCGACGCGAGCGGCCATGCCGGCCTCGGCCAGCTTGCCGTACGAGCGCGGGTCGTAGACCTTCTTGTTGCCGACGTCGCCGTCGACCTTCAGGGCGCCGGAGTAGTTCTTGAACAGGTGATCGACGATCGGCCGGGTGAAGGCGTACTGGGTGTCGGTGTCGATGTTCATCTTGACGACACCGTTGTCCAGGGCCTCGTGGATCTCGGAGAGCAAGGAGCCCGATCCGCCGTGGAAGACCAGGTCGAGCGGCTTCGAGCCGGCCTCGAGTCCCTTCATCTCGATGACCTTGTCCTGCAGGTCGCGCAGGATCGACGGGGTCAGGACCACGTTGCCCGGCTTGTACACGCCATGGACGTTGCCGAAGGTCGCGGCCACGAGGTAGCGGGAGCGCTCGTTGAGGCCCAGCTTGTTGATCATGGCGTCGACGTCCTCGGTCGTCGAGAACAGGTGGGCGTCGGCCGCGGCCGTGACGCCGTCCTCCTCGCCGCCGACCGCGCCGATCTCGATCTCCATGATGGTGTTCGCCGCGTTCGACTTGTCGAGCAGCTCGTCGGCGATGTCGAGGTTCCGGTCCAGGGCGATCGCCGAGCCGTCCCACATGTGCGAGTTGAACAGGGGCTTGAGGCCGCTCTTGACCCGTTCCGCGCCGATCGCCAGCAGCGGGCGCATGTAGTGGTCGAGCTCGCCCTCGGGGCAGTGGTCGGTGTGCAGGGCCACGTTGATCGGGTACTGGTCGGCGATCGAGTGGGCGAACTCGGCGAGGGCCACCGCGCCGGCGACCATGTTCTTGGAGAGCTGGCCGGCGGCGAAGGCGGCGCCTCCGGTCGAGAACTGCACGATCCCGTCACACTCGGCCTCGGCGAAGCCGCGCATGGTGGCGATGATCGTCTGCGACGAGGTGCAGTTCACTGCCGGGTAGGCATAGGCGCCAGCCTTGGCGCGGTTGAGCATCTCCTCATAGACCTCACGTGACGCGATGGGCATTGCTGGATCCTCCTCGATCGAGAACGCGGCCCGCACGGTCGCGCATGCCAGCATCCTGACAGAACCGATCCCGGGAAGCGCGGGGACGAAACCGCCTCCAGGGGCCGCCTGAGCACGGATCGCGACGTCTCCGAGGGGGTCAGCGGGCACCTCCCGCCTGCACGCGTGAGCCGGTGCGCGCCATGATGCAGCTGTGGCACACGGTGAGCTGCAGACGGGTCTGGCTGCCGCTCTCTCCGCCTCGGGGGTGAGGGTCGTGACCGACCCCGACGTGCTGGCGGGCCATGAGGTCGACTGGACGGGGCGATGGCGCGGGGACGCGCTGGGCCTGGCACGGCCGGCCGACACCGGCCAGGTGGCCGCAGTCCTACGGGCTGCCAGCGACGCGGGAGTCCCGGTCCAGGTGCAGGGTGGCAACACCGGACTGGTGGGGGGTTCCGTCCCGGGACCGCCGAGCCTGATCCTGTCGACCACCGGCCTGACCGCACGGGGCCAGGTGGAACGGCTCGAGCGGACCATGGTCGTGGGCGCGGGTGTGACCTGCGCCGATGTCTCCCGGATGGCGCGGGCGGCGGGCCTGGCCTTCGGGATCGACCTGGCCTCGCGGGACTCGGCCACCGTCGGCGGCATGGTCGCCACGAACGCCGGCGGCATGGAGGTGATCGCCCATGGGCCCATGCGACAGCAGGTCCGCGGCCTGCGCGCGGTCCTGGCCGACGGTCGGCTCGTCGACACCATCGGCCGGCCGCGCAAGGACAACGTCGGCTTTGACCTGACCGGGCTGCTGGTCGGCTCGGAGGGCACCCTGGGGGTGGTCACCGATGTCGAGCTGGTCCTGCAGGTGCGTCCCCCGGGGATCCTCACCGGGCTCGTCGGGGCTCCGGCCCTGGCCGGCGCGGTCCGGCTCGCGCGCATCCTGCAGGACGCGGGCTCCCGCATCCTGGCCGCGGAGGTGATCGACGCCGCGGGGCTCGCAGCCGCTGCGGGGCTGCTGGGCGTGTCCGATCCCCTGGCCGGGGACGCCGACGCCCGATGGGCGCTGCTGCTCGACATCGACGAGGGCACGGGAGCGGGGCTGGAGCCGATCGGGGACGACCTGGTGGCTGTCGCGGTCACCGACGCACAGCGGGAGCGGCTCTGGCGGCTGCGGCATCGGCAGTCGGAGGTGCATGCGCGGCGCTCGGGTGCCCGCCTGGTCAAGCTCGACCTGGCGGTGCGGCTGGATGAGCTCGATGAGCTGGTCGCGGATGCGCGCGAGATCGCCCGGGAGCACGGGGCTGATGTGGGCTTCTTCGGTCACGCCCTCGACGGCAACATCCACGTCCAGGTGCATCCGGGTCGGGAGTCTGCCAGTGCCATGGAGGCGGCCAGCGCGATCCTGGCGGCGGTCGCGCGGCGGGGTGGGTCGATCAGCGCGGAGCACGGGCTCGGCCGACAGAAGGCGGACTGGCTGGACCGTGTGAGGTCGGCCGATCAGGTCAGCTTCATGCGCCAGATCAAGCAGGACGCGGATCCTCATTGGCGGTTGAACCCTGGCGTGCTGCTCACGGCCCCAGGAGCTCGAGCACGGCAGCCGGACGGTTCGTGATCACGGCGTCCACCCGAAGGTTCATGCACAGCGCCACATCCTCGGTGCGGTCGACCGTCCAGACGTGCACCTTGACGCCAGCGGCGTGAGCGCGCGCCACGTAATGCGGGTGCGCCCGAAGTATGGCCACATCGGGCCCTGCGACGGAGGCCCCGAAGGGCAGGGCGCCGGCGCGCATCCGCAGGGGCACCCGATCCATGAGGAACACCCGGGGGATGCCGGGGGCCAACGATCGCATCCGCCGGATGGCCTGCGCCGAGAACGACATCAGCAGGATCGGGTGCGGTCCGAGGCGAGGCGGTGCAGCCAGTCCGAAGCGCTGGAGCTGCGCCACGACCGATCGCTCCAGCCATCCGGCGTACCTGTTGGGGTGCTTGGTCTCGATGGACAGGCTGACCGGCCGGGCACTGCTGGTGACCAGCTCGAGCAGCTCGGCCAAGGTCACGATCCCGGCGTCCTGCGGCGGCTCCTGGCGCAGGCCAGCTCCTCGGCGGACGGCCATGCGACGATCACGAAGGGCGCGCCGGGAGTAGCGGGGAGGGCTTCCGGGGACGGAGAAGTCGTGTCCGCGCAGCTCGGCCAGGGTCTTCGTGGACACCACACCCCACCCGTCGCTGGTCCGGTCGATGCGGCGGTCGTGCAGGCAGACCACATGGCCGTCGGCCGTCAGGCGGACGTCGCATTCCAGTCCGTCAGCTCCCTGGTCGATGGCCGCCTGGAACGCCGCGAGAGTGTGCTCCGGTCGTAGGGCGCTGGCGCCTCGGTGCGCGATCACGAGGGGTCGGGGCACGGCGCTCAGGATGCCCGATCGCGGCTGCCTGACGCCCCCCGGACCCGCGCGGCGAAGTGCCCGACCGGGATGATCCAGGTCGCGGTGACACGGCGGGCGGGCGGGTGCCCACGGGCCGATGGATACTGTTCCCGCCGTCCGGACGCGCTGCATCCCTCGTCGGCCGCTTCCGAACCACTGCTGGGGGTCCTGCATGACTGTCGTGGCATTTCAGGGTGAGTTGGGCGCCAACTCGCACATCGCCATCCGGGAGGTCCTGCCCGAGGCGGAGCCGGTCCCCTGCGCCACTTTCGAGGATGCCTTCCACCTCGTCTCGGCAGGGGCCGCGGACCTGGCGATGATCCCCATCGAGAACTCCCAGGCCGGGCGCGTGTCGGACATCTACCATCTGATGCCGCTCTCGGAGCTGTCCATCGTGGGCGAGCACTTCCTGCCGATCCGCCACCAGCTCCTGGGAATCCCGAGGGCACGGCTGGGCCTGCTCAAGACCGTGGAGAGCCACGTGATGGCCCTGGGCCAGTGCCGTCAGGCGATCCGACGGCTGGGCCTGACCGCGTTGGTCGCCGCGGACACCGCAGGCTCGGCCCGCGAGGTCGCCCAACTCGGGGATCCGACCCGCGCCGCCATCGCCTCGGAGCTCGCCGGCCAGATCTACGGGCTGGAGGTCCTGGAGGCCAACATCGAGGACGCCGACCACAACACGACGAGGTTCCTGCTGCTGGCCCGCGAGCCGCTGGTGGTGACCGCTGGGGACGCACCCGTGATCACCACGCTCGTCTTCCGCGTCCGCAACGTCCCGGCCGCCCTGTACAAGGCGCTGGGCGGCTTCGCGACGAACGGCGTGAACATGACGAAGCTGGAGAGCTACATGCTCGAGGGGGACTTCGCAGCGACGCAGTTCTACGCCGATGTCGAGGGCCACCCCGACGATCGCCCGCTGGCCCTGGCTCTGGAGGAGCTCGCGTTCTTCTCCCACGAGGTCGCCCTGCTGGGCACCTACCCAGCCAGTCCGTTCCGTCACACGCTGGGCTGAGCAGCCGGGGACGGTCGGCGGCCCTCGGGTCTCGACGGGCTCGACCGGGGTCGACCCGCGCCATGGGTCCTCATGACCCTGTCAGGCGTGGGTGGCCAGGACCGCCTCCAGCAACCGTCCGACGCCGTCGTCCTCGTTGCTCGGCACGATGTGGTTGGCCGCGGCGCGCGCCCAGGGGTGGGCGTTGGCCACGGCGTAGCCGGTCGCCGCGGCCCGGATGAGAGCGACATCGTTGGGCATGTCCCCGACCGCGATGGAGGCCGAGGCCTCGATGCCCAGCAGCTCGGCCACCTCCAGGAAGCCGATCCCCTTGTCGATCTCCCCGGACATGATCTCGATGAGCACCTCGCGGGTGCCGGAGTGGGTGATGTGCAGCGTCCCAGCGAACTCGGACTCGGCCAGCGCCAGCAGGGAGTCCGAGTCGTGGCCGGTCCCCGGGGGTGGCGCGGCCAGGAGCTTGACCGGTCGGCCGCGGGCGATGAGGTCCATCACGTCGCCGCTCTCGACGCCGGGCAGGCCGGCCCATGGCGGGTCGTAGGCCGGTTCGAAGCCCACGGTCGTGATGCTGCGCAGGTCCCGGCTGTCCTCGGCCCCGTCGAGCAGGCGCTCCAGGGCGAAGGCGACGCCCGGGACCAGCTCGCGAAGCCGGGCGACCACGGCCTGCGCCGCCGCCTCGTGGATCGGGGTGCTGCGCACGAGCCGCTCCTCGGCGATGTCCACGACCAGCGCCCCGTTGGCACAGACAGCCATCCGGCGGTACCCGGTCTGGTCGATGACCGGGTGCAGCCAGCGCGGCGGCCGGCCAGTGACGTAGACGAGCTCGATTCCGACGCGAGCCAGCTCCGGGATCGCCGCGAGTGCTCGCCACCCGACGCGCTGGGACGCGGCCAGCAGGGTCCCGTCGAGGTCGGAGCCGACGATGCGAACGTCGTGCGGTACCGGTATGGGGGCGTCGAGGTCGACATGGATCAAGCCGCCGGGCCGCACCCAGGCCTCGGTCGGCAGTGGCGCCGCGGTGGGTGGGGCGCCTGGCGTGGGAGTGGGCGGGACGGGCCGCGCCGGCTTGTCCCGTCGAATGGGAGGACCGGACTGGGAGCCCTCGAAATCGGCGCCCTCGGTCAGCCCGGCCTCACGGCGCCAGTCCTCGTCGGGGCGGGGCCGCTGGGCGCCCGGGCCCGAGTCGCTCATGCGGGCGATACTGCCACCCGGATCGGCAGCAGGCCGCCTCAGGCGAGCGGCTCCAGCCTCGTGCGACCGCCCAGGAACGGCTGCAGCGACTGGGGGACGTCGACGGTGCCGTCGGCCTGCTGATGGTTCTCCAGCAGCGCGATCATCACGCGTGGGACCGCCACCAGGGTCCCGTTCAGGGTCGCCACCGGTGCCGGGGCGGCGTCCCGATTCCGGTGGCGGATGCGCAGCCGCCGCGCCTGGAAGCTCGTGCAGTTCGACGTCGAGGTCACCTCGCGGTACCGACCGTGGGAGGGGATCCACGCCTCGCAGTCGAACTTGCGGGCGGCGCTGGCGCCCAGGTCCCCAGTCGCCACGTCGATCACCCGGAAGGGAAGTTCCAGGCTGGTCAGGAACGCCCTCTCGGACTCCAGGAGTCGCTCGTGCTCGGCCTCGGCCTGGTCGGGTGTGCAGAAGGTGAACATCTCGACCTTGTCGAACCAGTGGACCCGGAAGATGCCGCGCGTGTCCCGACCGTAGCTGCCGGCCTCGCGGCGGAAGCATGGCGAATAGCCGACGTAGCGGCGGGGCAGCTCGTCGGTGGCCAGGATCTCGTCGGAGTGGAACGCGGCCAGCGGGACCTCCGAGGTCCCCACCAGGTAGAGGTCGTCGGCCTCCAGCCGGTACACGTCCTCGGCCGCCTGGCCCAGGAAGCCGGTGCCCGCCATAGCGCTGGGCTTCACCAGTGCCGGGGGCAGGATCGGCAGCAGCCCGTTGGCGGTCGCCTGCGCGATCGCCAGGTTGACCAGGGCCAGCTCCAGCAGGGCGCCCACGCCGGTCAGGAAGTAGAAGCGTGCCCCTGAGACCTTGGCCCCGCGCTCCAGGTCGATCGCACCGAGGGCCTCGCCGATCTGCACGTGGTCGCGGACGGCCAGCCCCTCGGCCGCGAAGTCCCGGATGGTGCCGTGCTCGGAGATGACCCGGTAGTCGTCCTCGCCACCGCGTGGGGAATCGGGATGGACGAGGTTGGCCAGCCCCAGACCGAGCTCCTCCGCGGCGTTCGCCGCCTCGTCGCGGGCGGTCTCGGCCTGACGGACCTGCGCAGCGAGGTCCTTGGTCCGCGCGAGCAGCGCGTCGCGATCCGAGCCCTTGGCCCGGGCCACCTGCTTGCCGAGCTCCTTCTGCTCCGCACGCAGCGACTCGAACTGGACCCCGGAGGCTCGACGTCGCTCGTCGGCGGCCAGCAGTGCGTCGACCAGGGAGGGGTCCTCGCCTCGGGCCGCCTGCGAGTCTCTGAAGATGTCGGGGTCGTCGCGCAGCAGGCGCAGGTCGATCATGGGCGCCCAGCCTAGAGGGACCTGTCACTCGGCCTGGACGCGTCGGCGATCCTGTCGTACCACCGGGCCTTGGGTCGTGGTCGACCGCGCCGGTCGAGCCCGTCGGGACGACCGCGCCGGTTGAGCCCGTCGAGACCAAGCGTCCGCATGCCTTTGGGGAGTTGGGTCGTGGTCTGGACAGGCTCGACCGA
>CAZWXF010000003.1:23623-32236 GCA_964638055.1 uncultured Bifidobacteriaceae bacterium
GTTGGGTCGTGGTCTGGACAGGCTCGACCGAGGGCCGCGCCGGGGGTCGTGGTCTCGACAGGCTCGACCGACGAATCGCGCTGGTCGAGCCCGTCGAGACCAAGCGTCGGCATGCCTTTGGGGCGTTGGGTCGTGGTCTGGACAGGCTCGACCGACGACCGGGCCGGGCCGTCAGCTCCTCACAGGTACGGGCCACTTGCCCCCGGGGGCCGCTCCCCGGACCCCAGCGGGCCGTCTGGCTGCGCCGTGATCGCGGCCCGGCGGACCTGCTCGAACTGGGCGCGAGCCGCCATCTGCTGGGCGAACAGGGCTGTCTGGATCCCGTGGAACAGGCCCTCCAGCCAGCCGACGAGCTGTGCCTGCGCGATCCGGAGCTCTGCGTCGCTTGGGGTCCTGTCGTCCACGAAGGGCAGTGAGAGGCGCTCCAGCTCGGCGACCAGCTCCGGGGCGAGCCCGGACTCGAGCTCCTTGATCGAGCGCGTGTGGATCGAGCGAAGTCGGGCGCGCGCAGCGTCGTCCAGCGGCGCGGATCGGACCTCCTCGAGCAGCTGCTTGATCATGCTGCCGACGCGCATGACCTTGGCGGGCTGCTCGACCAGGTCGGCCACCGAGGTCTCGTTGGAATCGTCGGCCGAGGCGATGGGGACCCCATCGGAACCAAGGATCACGACGCGCGATGATGCTTCCTGCGGCTCGGGTTCCTGGGATGTCATGCATCCATTCTCCCGCCCCGGCGGCCGGGAGTGTGGGTCGTGTCAAGATCAAGCGTGCGGCCGGAGGACGAACGTCCCGCGGACGTCCCCGGCCAACGCACGGCGCATCGCGGTGCCGGCCTCCTCGAGCGGCAGGATCTCGTGCTCGGTGCACACGGACGCCGGGCCGATCAGGGCCAGGAACTCGGTCACGTCGGCACGGGTGACGTTGGCGACCGCGCGGATCTCTCGCTCCCACCAGAGCTCCGAGTCGTAGTCGAAGGGTCCGATGAGACCCAGGTGGATCGCGTTGATGGCCACGATGCCGCCGCGATCGAGATCGGTGAGGGCGCGGCGGACGACCCACGGCACCGGCGCGAACGTGATGGCCGCATCCAGGGCGACGGGCATCGGGTCCTCGTACGTGCCGGCCCACGCAGCTCCCATGTCGGCCGCACGCTGCGCCTCGGCAGCAGAGCGCGTGACCACGTAGCACTCGACCCGCCAGTGCCTTGCCACCTGGATCGCCAGGGATGCCGACGCCCCGAACCCGTAGAGGCCAAGGCGGGCGCCGGCGCTCTCCGGGCCGAGACCAGCGCGACGCAGCGAGCGGTAGCCGATGACGCCGCCGCAGAGCAGGGGTGCGATGTCCGCGTCCTGGCCGTCGGGCATCGGGAAGGCCAGGTCCGAGCGCGCGACGACCAGCTCGGCGTACCCCCCGTCGACGTCATAGCCGGTGAATGCCGCGCGCTCGCACAGGTTCTCGCGACTCCGCAGGCAGGCTGGGCATCGCCCGCACGTCGCGGCGAGCCAGCAGAGGCCCACGCGCTGGCCGATCCGCTCGGCGGGTCCCTCGATGACCCGCCCTATGACCTGGTGCCCGGGGATGACCGGCAGCTTGTGGGCCGGCAGGTCGCCCATCGCGATCTGCAGATCGGTTCGGCAGACCGCGCAGGCCGTCACCTCGATGAGGACCTCCCCGGACCCGGGGCGTGGGTCGGGCACGTCGACCAGCTGCAGGGCCGCGCCTGGGTCTGGTCCCGGACTGTGAATCTGCATCGCCCGCACGTCTCCAGCGTCGCACAGCGAGCCGACGCGCTCACGGCTGCGGCGGCCCTTCGCCTGGGCCCGGGGCGTTGCCGTGGTCTCGTCGGGTCACGGTGTCGCCGCGGGGTCGGGCTCGGGCTCCCAGCAGGTCAGTGACGGGGCAGTGGGCCCGTCAGTACCGGGGCAGGGGGCCGCTGGCGACGGCCTCGTAGATCTCGGCCTCGGTCAGCGGGTTCAGGACGAACGACAGGGCCGGTCCGCCCATGCGCGCCAGTGTCGCCTCGGTCAGATCGATCTGCGCGCGGTTGCGCCACCACGTCGTCTGGCCGTCGCCGACGGCGAAGCAGGAGACCTGCCCCGCATCGTCGATGTGGCCGAGGTGGACGGTGCCGACGGGCATCCCCTCGTCGGGGGCGACCACCTTGACCTGCTCGTCGGTCAGCAGGATCGTGATGTCGCCGAAACGGGCTGCGAGGCCCTCCAGGTGCGCCTGGAGCGCGGGGGTGGCGACCACGCGGGCCGGGGAATCGTCGGCGATGAACATCAGCACGCTCCGTTTTTCATGAAGGAAACCTCATGTACCGCCGGACAGCATGGCGCAGTGCGCCATGCCGCTCCAGTTACCCACGGGTTCTACCCGGGGGTAGCCAGGGACCCCCTTGAGCAGGTATCGCCAGAAGAGCCAAGGGCTGGCGACTCCGGTGATCGGACTGGGTGGGTCGGCCGGATCGGGAACTTGACGCTGCCGTCAACTTGACGCTAACGTCAAGTTTCGTGAGAACGGTCATGAGGTCCTCCTTGGACCCGCGCTCGGACGCCTTCCGAACCAACCGTGAGGCGATGGTGGCGGCCCTCGCGCAGATCGAGGGACTGACATCTGCGGTCGCCGCCGGGGGCGGCTCGTCGGACCCGGAGAAGGCAGCCAGGGCGGTGGCCCGCCACCGCAAGCGCGGCAAGCTCCTTCCGCGCGAGCGCATCGGCGGACTGCTCGATCCCGACAGCCCCTTCCTGGAGCTATCCCCGTTCGCGGGCTGGAACCGCGATGAGCTCGGGGTGGGCCTGGTCACGGGGATCGGATGGGTCAGCGGCGTCGAGTGCCTCGTCAGCGCGAACGACCCGACCGTGAAGGGCGGTGCCCAGGGCCCGGTCACGATGATCAAGGCCCTTCGCGCGATGGACATCGCACGGACGAACCGGCTTCCCCTGATCAACCTCACGGAGTCCGGCGGAGCGGACCTGCCCAACCAGGCCGAGGTGTTCGTCCCCGGCGGCGCCAGCTTCCGAAACCTCACCCAGTTCTCCGCGGCGGGCATTCCCACGATCACGCTGGTGTTCGGGTCGTCCACGGCCGGCGGCGCCTACGTGCCGGGGATGAGCGACTACGTCGTCATGCAGAAGAAGGCGGCGAAGGTCTTCCTCGCCGGGCCCCCGCTGGTCAAGATGGCCATCAACGAGGACGCGGTCGAAGAGGACCTCGGTGGGGCAGAGATGCACGCGCGGGTCTCGGGACTGGCCGACTACCTGGCCGAGGACGAGCTCGACGCCCTGCGGATCGGCCGGCAGATCGTGGCGCACCTGAACTGGCACAAGCTGGGATACGGGCCGAAGTCCATCCCGGAGCCCCCGAAGTACGACCAGGAGGAGCTCCTGGGCGTGGCGAGCGCCGATGTGCGCCTGCCCTTCGACATGCGCGACGTGATCGCGCGGATCGTCGACGGGTCCCGCTTCGAGGAGTTCAAGCCACAGTACGGGGCCCAGCTGGTCACGGGCTGGGCGGACCTGGCCGGGTTCCCCGTCGGGATCATCGGCAACAACGGCATCCTGTTCAGCGAGGAGTCGCAGAAGTCGGCGCAGTTCATCCAGCTGTGCAACCGCTACGACACGCCGATCCTGTTCCTCCAGAACACCACCGGGTTCATGGTCGGGACCCGGTACGAACAGCGAGGGATCATCAAGGACGGTGCCAAGCTCATCAACGCGGTCTCCAACTCGAAGGTGCCGCACATCACGCTGATGGTGGGCGTGAGCTACGGCGCGGGCAACTACGGGATGGCCGGGCGAGCGTTCGATCCGCGGTTCGTGTTCACGTGGCCGAACCACCGGATCGCCGTGATGGGGCCCAAGCAGCTCGGCGGCGTGATGGAGATCGTCGCCCGGCAGAAGGCCGCGCAGCTGGGGATGCAGTGGGACGACGAGATATTCGCCCCGATGCGCGAGGGCCTGGAGAACCAGGTCGAGGAGGAGTCGACCGCGCTGTACGCGACCGGACGGGTCTGGGACGACGGGATCATCGACCCCCGGGACACGCGCACGGTGCTGGGGCTGGCCCTGTCCGCGGTCCATTCCAACGAGGTCGTGGGGACGTCGAACTTCGGCGTCTTCCGAATGTGAGGCGCGCCATGGTGGATCGGAACGAGGCGGACCGGGTGGAAGCCAGCACGACGGTCGCGGGGACCGCGCAGCTTGGCGGCACCGGGCAGGTGGCGGGCCCACAGCCGCGCGTGATCCGGCGCCTGCTGGTGGCCAACCGCGGCGAGATCGCGCGGCGGGTGATCCGCACGGCGCACGCGATGGGCATCCAGACCGTCGCGGTCCATTCCGACCCCGATGCGGGCGCTCCGTTCGTGGCCGAGGCCATGTACTCAGTGTCCTTGGGCGGACGGACGAGTGCCCAGTCCTACCTGGACGCAGGGAGGGTGCTTGACGCAGCGAAGCGCTCGGGCGCTGACGCGATCCATCCTGGATACGGCTTCCTCGCCGAGAGTCCCGGGTTCGCCCAAGCCGTGCTGGACGCCGGGCTGACGTGGGTCGGGCCGACACCGGAGCAGATGCGCGCGATGGCGCTCAAGGTGGAGTCCAAGCGCCTGGTGGCCGCCGCCGGGGTGCCGCTCGTCCCAGGCGCCGAGCTCGCCGCGGACGCCGACGCCAGGGCGATCTTGGCCGCAGGCGAGGCCGTCGGCCTCCCCCTGCTGGTGAAGGCCTCCGCTGGCGGCGGAGGCAAGGGCATGCGCCTGGTCCGTGACATCGACCAGCTCGTCGAGCAGGTCGAGGCCGCCCAGAACGAGGCCGCCTCGGCCTTCGGTGACCCCACGGTGTTCCTGGAGCGGTTCCTGGAGCGGGGCCGCCACGTCGAGGTTCAGGTCTTCGGCGATCATCTCGGCAACGTGGTCCACCTGTTCGAGCGGGAGTGCTCGATCCAGCGCCGGCATCAGAAGATCGTCGAGGAGTCCCCGTCGCCCGGTGCGACGTCGGCCACGCTCGAGCGGATGTACGCGGCGGCGGTGGCGGTCGCGCGGGCGATCGAGTACCACGGGGCGGGCACGGTCGAGTTCATGGTGGCCGGGTCAGGGGAGTCCCAGGAGTTCTACTTCCTGGAGATGAACACGCGCCTGCAGGTCGAGCATCCGGTGACCGAGTCTGTGACGGGGCTGGACCTGGTCGAGTGGCAGCTTCGGGTCGCCCGGGGGGAGCGGCTGCCGCTGGCCCAGGAGCAGATCGTGTGCTCTGGCCACGCTATCGAGGTCCGCCTCTACGCCGAGGACCCCGCGAACGGGTACCTGCCGAACACGGGCACCATCGAGTGGTTCGACTCCGCGGCCCGGCCCGGCATCCGGGTCGATTCGGGGGTGGAGACCGGGACCGAGGTCTCGGCCTTCTACGACCCCATGCTGGCCAAGGTGATCGGCGCAGGAGCCAGCCGCGAGGAGGCAGCGCGCGTGCTGGCCGACTGCCTGGACGGATTCGAGGTCGCTGGGGTCACGACGAACCGCGAGTCGTTGGCGGCGATCCTGCGATCGCCGGCATTCCTGGCCGGTGACACGACAACGCAGTTCCTGGCCGAGAACGAGGCCGTCCTCGCCCCGATCGTCGCCGCCCCGGAAGCTGCCCGCTACCTCGCGGCCGCGGGACTGGGCCTGGCAGCGCTGGAGTCCCAGGGTGCGCCGTGGGCCTCTCTGGCACCCCTGGGCTGGCGCAATGTCCCGGCACTGGCGGAGGTCCGGCGCTTCGCGGTCCCCGAGGCCGGGCAGTCCGTTGTGATGGCGGTGTCGATCCGTCGTGATCGCGCGGGGACCACGGTCGAGGTAGGTGAAGCCGGGCCCGCAGCGGGCGTCCTTCCTGACTTCGGCGCAGGAGCCGGCGGCGATCCCGTCGGCCCGGTGACCCTGCACGTGGGCGGGCAGGGGCTGGTGGGCGACCTGCTGCGACTCGAGCTCGACGGGATCGCGTCCACCTTCCGCATCCGGCGCGCCGGTGAGTGGGTGATCGTGAGCGGTCCGGAGCGGGCCATGCTGCTTCGGCCGGTTCCCCTCTTCTCCGATGCCGCCGGCCAGGGGGCCGACCACGGCCCGGCCACTCCGGTCCCGGGGACGATCACCGGGGTGCCGGTCGCCGTCGGCGATGTCGTCGCGGTGGGGGACACCCTGGTCGTGCTCGAGGCCATGAAGATGGAGCACCGCATCCGTGCCGACATCGACGGCCGAGTCGCCGAGCTGCGCGTGTCGGTGGGGGACTCGGTGGACGCCCATCAGATCGTGGCGGTCCTCGAACCTGCCTGATCCGCCATGCGCCTGGGGTGTCGCGCCCGTCAGGGTGACTCGACGGGCGCGACGCGAGCTCAGCGGGAGCGGAACCCCGAGCTGAACGCGACGGCCCCGTGGCTTCCGCTGTGCGGGGCCGGGGTGGCGCCGCCGCGGCGGTTCCCTCGGGACTGGCCTGCCTTCGCGGCCGGCGCCCTGCCAGATGCCCCGCCCGCGGACGAGCCGTTGTCGACCGAGCTCCTGCCGGAGGGGCCCCTGCCGGAGGAGCCTCTCGCGGAGGCGGTTCCGGTGGACGAGCCGGCGTCGGCGTTCCGGCTGCCTGACGCGCCGGACCTGCCCGAGGGTCGGCGCTCGCCCCTCGGGCGAGGCCGGTCGTCAGTCGCGCGCAGGCTTGTCTCTTCCAGCGCCGCCGTGTCGATCGGGCCCGCCAGCACGCGCTCCCCGGGTGCGAGCTCGGCCAGGACGGGATGGCTGGCGCCGTGGATGCGCGTGGTCGCCGGCTTGATTCCGGCCTGGCGGGTCAGGTCGCTGACGTCGCGGACCTGGTCGCTGGTCATCAGCGTGACGACCGTGCCAGCGTTCCCTGCCCGGGCGGTGCGCCCCGAGCGGTGCAGGTAGGCCTTGTGCTCGCTGGGCGGGTCGGCGTGGACCACCAGGGCCACGTCATCGACGTGGATCCCGCGGGCGGCGATGTCGGTGGCGACCAGCGCAGCGGCCCGACCCTCCTGGAACGCCTGGAGGTTGCGTGTGCGAGCGTTCTGGCCGAGGTTTCCGTGCAGCTCGACCGCAGGCACTCCGCTTCCGTTGAGCTGGCGGGCCAGCGTCTTCGCGCGATGCTTGGTCCGGGTGAACACCACCGTGCGCCCGGGTGCGCTGGTCAGGTCGACCAGGATCGACAGGCGCTGGTCGCTGTCCACGTGCAGCACGTGGTGCGACATCGTGGACACCGGCGACTGGGCCGAGTCTGCCTGGTGCGTGACGGGGTCGACCAGGAACTGCCGCACCAGGGAGTCGACTGCATGATCGAGGGTGGCCGAGAACAGCAGGCGCTGGCTGCCCCGGGGTGTGGCCGTAAGGAGCCGGCGCACGCCGGGGAGGAAGCCAAGGTCGGCCATGTGGTCAGCCTCGTCGAGGACCGTGACCTCGACATCGGCCAGGCTGGCGTGGCCCTGGCGCATGAGGTCCTCCAGCCGGCCGGGGCAGGCGACGACGATGTCGACCCCACGACGCAGGGCGGTCACCTGCGGGTTCTGGCCGACACCGCCGAAGACCGTCCGCGTGGTCAGTCCCGCCTCCTTCGCCAGCGGCGAGAGGGCGGCGTCGATCTGGCCCACGAGCTCGCGGGTGGGGGCCAGGATCAGGGCACGGGGCGCGCCGGGCCGGGGCCTGCCCCCGTCGGAGAGACGCGCGACCAGCGGTAGCAGGAACGCATAGGTCTTGCCAGAGCCGGTGCGGCCGCGGCCCAGGACGTCGCGCCCGGCCAGGGAGTCGGGCAGGGTGGCGGACTGGATGGGGGTCGGAGTCTCGATGCCGAGATCGGCGAGGACTGTGGCAAGGCGTGTGGGCACGCCCAGGTCTGTGAACGAGGTCAAGGGGAATCGCAATCTGTGAGGTGTCTCGCCGCCAGCTGCGAGCCGAGATCCTCGGGCAGCTACACACGGAGCAGATGCCAAGTGCTTCGACGTGTGGACAACTCGCGCGAGAACTCAACGAGCTGATGTGACCATTCTACCCTCCCGGGCACTCCTTGCGTGCCGGGGACTGGTGCTGGACAGTGCATGGCTCCGCCGGTTGAGCTTGTCGGGACCACGCCCACGCGGGTCCGCCGGTCGAGCTTGTCGAGACCTGCCAGGCGAGGGACCACTCGGCACGTCGCGCCACGGAAGGGGTGGTGCGGTTCAGGGATACGGGATGTAGGCCACGGCTGGTCGGTGGGCGCGGAAGGCCATCACGAAGGCGATCAGCCAGCCGATGAAGGTCCAGCCGAAGAACAGGTTGACCCAGAACACCTGCATGGAGTTGCGGGCGCCACGTGTTGCCGCGATTGCCCACGGCAGCATGTAGCCGACTGTCAGCAGCGCCACGATCCAGGCCCATGTGGTGGAGGCGGCGCGTGCGGCCCCCGTGCGCTGGTCGGTGACGTACATCTTGGACATCCCTGGCCCTCCTGGATCAGCCCATCCGTCGGTGCAGTGTCGGTACTCCTGACATGATCCCCCATCTCGCGGGCTGGCAAACCTGGAGACCCGATCGCCGGATGGTGGGAGCGATCCCAGATCGCCATCGGCCGGGGCCGAGGACGCTGGTCGAGCCGGTCGAGACCACCTCGGCGTGGC
>CAZWXF010000003.1:32336-52076 GCA_964638055.1 uncultured Bifidobacteriaceae bacterium
GGTCGAGACCACCTCGGCGTGGCTCGGGACGGGCGTCGAGCCGCGGGCATCCGTACCGTGCCCCCCATGGACGACACCATGGTCAAGCCCCCGGACTTCGCAGCTCGCTACGGGTCGGGGGTGGACCGAGGCCTCGTGCTCGGAGGGGGTGGGGTGTTCCAGATCGCCTGGGAGACCGGCTACCTGGCGACGCTGGCGCGAGGAGGTGTCGACCTGCGCCAGGCCGACCGGATCGTCGGCACATCGGCGGGCTCGCTGGTGGGGGCGATCCTCGCCGCGGGCCGGATCGGCCTGATGGATCGGGCTGCGGACCTGCTGGCCCGGGCGACCTCGGTGGTCGCCTACCTCGCCCCGGGCGGTCAGCTCGCCCCCAGCCAGCAGCGTGCCTTCGACCTGCTTTGGTCGGCCACCGACAGCGAGCCCGCGACCGTCCAGGGGATCGGACACGCGGCCATGGCGGCAGCGACCCCCTCCGCGCACACCATGCGACGCAACGTCGGTGTCCTGGTCGGACAGCTGCGGTGGCCGTCCCCGAGGCTGTGGGTCACGGCCGTCGACGCCTACACGGCCGAAAGGCTCGTGATCACCAAGGAGACCGGTGTCCGGGCGACGCGGGCCGTGGCGGCCAGCACCGCCCTCCCCGGCTTCTACCAGCCTCAGCTCATCGCCGACCGGCGGTGCATGGACGGCGGGCTGTCCGGCAGCGCCACGAACAGCGACCTCGTGGCAGGGGCGCGCCGCGTGGTGGTGCTCTCGCTGGCCCCGGGAGATCGGCCCCTCCCCGAGGCTATGGCCGGCGCCCCCGCCGACGCCATGCTCACCGAGATCGCCGCGTTGCGCGAGAGCGGCACCCGGGTCCTGCACCGCTGGGCGCCGCTGCGCAAGGACCTCGACCTGATGGCGCCGTCCTCCATGGACGAGGGGCTCTCGGCGGGCCGCCAGCAGGCCACGGACGACATCGACGAGCTGCGGGACTTCTGGGCCGCGTAGGAGTCGGCAGGGGGCATGCGCTCCCCGGAGGGCGAGCGGAGCACATGAGTGCGAAGTGCGGACTTGAAACTATCGTGATGTGCTGAAGGTGCCCACCTGCTCGGAGGCCGTCATGACCGTCCCGCTGTACCAGGCCAAGGCCGAGTTCTTCCGCATGCTGGGCCACCCGGCACGGATCCGCATTCTCGAGCTCCTTGCCGAGCGCGACCGACCGGTCCACGAGTTGCTGGACCTCATCGACATCGCGCCGAGCAACCTGTCCCAGCAACTGGCAGTCCTGCGACTGGGCCGGTTGGTCACGCAGCGTCGGGATGCCGGCCAGGTCATCTACGCCCTGGCCCTGCCGCAGGTGCAGGATCTGCTCTCCGCCGCGCGGGCGATCATCACGAGCCGGGCCCAGGGCGATGTGATCGACGAGGTGTCCCGGGACGCGGGCTGACGGACCGGGCCCTGCGGCCTGACCCGCAACCGGGGCCCCGGTGGGGGGGCAGCGTGACGGGTAGCCGGGGGGTGGGCTTGACCGGAGAGCCCGCCGGTCGGGCTTCACGTCGGTCGAGCTTGTCGAGACCACGACCCCAGGTGCAGTGGTACGACAGGATCGCCGACGCGGACAGGCCCGAGTGGCACTTCCAGGATTGGTCGGGCCAAGTAGGAGACATCGCAGGCCGCACGAGCTGCGGTCCGTGCTGGGCATGTGGACGCTGGTCTCGACTGTGCTCGACCGGCGTGGTCTCGACTGTGCTCGACCGGCGTGGTCTCGACGGGCTCGACCGTGGTCTCGACGGGCTCGGCCAGCGGGCACATGCGTCGGTCGAGCTTGTCGAGACCACGACCCCAGGCGCAGGGGCACGACACGATCGCCCACGTTGGGCCGAGAAGCAGGTCCAGAACTGGAGTCGGACCAAGCGCGAGCGACAACCGGGGCCGCCAGCCCGACGGTGTTAGTGTCTGCACCTGAAGAATCGTTCAACTGCTCAATCGTGAAGGTCGGTCGGCGTGATCGAGCCGCAGTCCCGGGTCCTCCCGCAGGCCCTCCCGTGAGCCTGCGCGACCTGGTCGGCCTCATCGGGCGCGCGGGGCGGGTGGCCGAGCCGGCACCTCCCGCGCCAGAGCCGCAGCCGGGGTTCACCCCGCCCGGATCCCTCGCCGGCAGCGTCCAGGTCCGCCACGTCGACGCAGGGTCGTGCAACGGCTGCGAGATCGAGGTGGGGGCGGCATTCGGCCCCGTGTACGACGTCGAGCGCTACGGCGCGCGCCTCGTGGCCTCCCCCCGGCACGCCGACGTGCTGCTCGTGACCGGCGTGGTGACGCGGAACATGCTCGAGCCGCTGCGCCGGACGGTTGCCGCGACGCCCGAGCCCCGTGTGGTCATCGCCGTGGGGGAGTGCGCGCGCAACTGCGGGGTGTTCCGGCAGGGCTACGGCGTCGTGGGTTCCGTCGACGAGGTGGTCCCCGTGGACCTCGAGGTGCCGGGCTGTCCGCCCGAGCCTGACGAGATCGTGGCGGCGCTGCGGCGGGTGACGGGCCGATGACGGTGGTGGAGGCCGGGCTGCTGTCGCAGGTCGGCCTGCTGGCCGTCGCCGCGCTGTGCGCCCTCGTGCCCCACCCCCGACTGCGCACTCAGCTCAGCGGGTCCGCATGCGTCGGCCTGGGCCTAGCAGGAGTGGTGACCGGGGGCGCGGCCATGTCGGGCGGGACCGGCTCGATCCAGGTGTCGCTGGCGCTCCCTCTGACCGGGGGATTGGACCCCCTCGCTCTCTCCCCGAGCCCCCTCGGCGGCGTCTTCACCGTCGTGGCCGGTGCAGTGGGAGCCCTGGCCGCCATCTACGGGATCGGCTACGCCTCGGGTGCTGCGGCCTCGCGCACCGGGTGGCTGGCGTTCGCGGTGTTCCTCGCCGGCATGCAGCTGGTCGCGCAGTCGGCCGACCTGGTCTCGTTCCTGCTCGCGTGGGAGCTCATGGCAGTGGCCTCCACCGTGCTGCTGCTGGCCGATCACGCCCGCCGACCACAGGTACGGGGGGCGTCGCTGTGGTACGCGGTGATGACGCACCTGAGCTTCGTCCTTCTCCTGGCCGGCTTCGCGGTCCTCGCAGCCGACGCGGGCGGCACGTCCTTCACGGCGATCGCGGCTGCGGGGTCATCCGGCGCCGGCGCCGACCTGGCCTTCGTGCTGCTCGCAGCGGGCTTCGCCACGAAGGCCGGGTTGGTGCCGGTCCACGTGTGGCTGCCGATGGCCCATCCCGAGGCTCCCAGCCACGTGTCGGCGGCGATGAGCGCGGCCATGGTCAAGATGGGCGTCTACGGGCTGCTGCTGGTGACGATCCAGCTGCTTCCTGCCGGGCCCCAGTGGTGGGGCCTGCTCCTGCTGGCGATGGGTGCGCTGTCGGCGGTGTACGGGGTGCTGCAGGCCTCGGTGGCCAGCGATCTCAAGCGGCTGCTCGCGTACTCCACGACGGAGAACGTGGGGCTGATGGTGACGGCCCTGGCGATGTCCCTGCTGTTGGCACAGGCGGGGCAGCCCGCAGTGGCCGACGTCGCCCTCACCGCAACGCTGCTGCTCGTGGTCAGCCACGCCGCGTTCAAGACCGTGCTCTTCCTGGGCGCGGGGTCCGTGCTGCACGCCACGGGGGAGCGGGACCTCGACCGTCTGGGCGGGCTGGCCTCGGCCATGCCGGTCACCGGGGCTGCCTTCGGCGTCGCCGCTCTGGCTGCTGCCGCGCTGCCGGTCACGGCCGGCTTCGTCGCGGAATGGTCACTGCTGCAGGCGCTGGTCCACGGCCACGGCGCCGGCGACCAGCTGCTGGCAGTCGTGCTGCCGATCACCGTCGGCGTCGTGGCGCTGACCGCCGGGCTGGCGCTGCTGACGTTCGTGAAGGCCCACGGGATCGCGTTCCTGGCCCGCCCCCGCAGCGATGGCGCTCTGGCCGCGCACGAGGCGGGCCCGGCCATGCGGACGGCGATGCTGCTCGGAGTCGTCGCCGTGCTGGGGATCGGCCTTGCCCCCGGCCCGGTGTCCGCGGCGCTGGCCACGACGGTCGGAGCCTCGGGAGTCTCATCGGTCGGGCTGCTTGGCCTGGACCTCCCAGCCGTGCAGGCCCTGCTCGACCCGGTCGCCCTCGTGGCGCTCGGCCTGTTCCTGGCGGTCCCGGTCGCGCTCGCCCACTGGGCGGCGGCCAGGCGGCTACCGCGACTCGACGTCGACCTGGCGTGGGGATGCGGCGGCGTTCGGGTGAGCCCGCGGATGCAGTACACGGCGACCTCCTACGCGGAGCCGCTCGTGCGGGTGTTCTCCGACGCCCTGCAGCCGTCGCAGGACCTCGTCGTCACCCATGCCGAGGAGTCGCAGTTCGTCGTGCGGCGTGTGGAGTTCTCCCAACGGGTCGGCGATGTCGTGGCCGACCGCGTGTACTCGCCCTTCTCCAAGGCTCTGGTCCGCTTCGGGCGGGCGGCCGCGCGCGTGCAGAACGGCAGCATCCATCGGTACCTGCTGTTCTCGTTCACGGCCCTGATCGTGGTGCTCGTGGTGGTCTCGACATGAACGCCACAGCCCTGGCCGCCATCGTCGTGCAGGTCGTGCTCGTGGTGGCGCTCACGCCGCTGCTGATCGGGGTCATGCGGCAGGTCCGCGCCCGCATGGAGGGCCGCGTGGGCGCCGGCGCCGCCCAGCCCTGGCGTGACGTCCGCAAGCTGCTGGCCAAGCAGCCGTTGAGAGCGTCGGGGACCAGCGCACTTCTCGTCGCGGCGCCGCTCATGCTCGTCATGTCCAGCCTGCTCGTCTGCGCGCTGGTGCCCATGGTCAGCACCGCGACCCTCCCCCTCGTGCCGGACGACCTGTTCGTCGTCGTCTCGGTGCTGCTGCTGGGCACGGTGGCGCTGGCCCTGCTCGGCCTGGAGTCCGGCACCGCCTTCGGCGGGATGGGGTCCAGCCGGCACATGACCATCGCCGCGCTGGTGGAGCCCACCGTGCTCGTGTCCGTCTACGCGCTTTCCATCCCGGTGGGCACGTCGGCTCTGTCGGAGATCGTCACCGCGAGGCAGGTGGACCCGGCTTCGGTGGTCTCGCCGGTGAGCCTGCTCGCGGTGATCGCCCTGCTGCTGGCGGTCCTCGCCGAGACCGGGCGCCTGCCCGTGGACAACCCCTCGACCCATCTGGAGCTGACCATGGTCCACGAGGCGATGGTGCTGGAGAGCTCGGGGCGCGACCTGGCCTGGCTCGAGCTCGGATCGTGGCTGCGCCTCAGTGCCCTGCTCGGCCTCGTCGTCAACCTGGTGCTGCCGTTCGGCGTGGCGACCAGCCTGACCCCGTGGTCCCTGCTCATCGGAGCGGGAGCGATCACGGTGAAGCTGCTCGCCGCCGGCGCCGCCATCGCCCTGGTGGAGGTGTTCCTGGCCAAGGTCCGGCTCTTCCGGGTGCCCGAGCTGCTGGCCGGCTCCTTCGTCCTGGCCTTCCTGTCCGTCACCGGCTCCTTCCTGATCGGCTGAGCGGCACGATGATGGACTCCAGCCTCAGCGCCCAACTGGTCGCCACAGCCACGGGACTGCTGCTGCTCACGGCCGTCCTGCAGGTGTGGCGCCGGTCCCTCGCGGCCTCCATCCGGCTGCTGGCGGTCCAGGGCGCGGCGCTGGGCCTGCTGGTGGCCACCACCGGGCTGAGCGAGGGGGAGCCGGTGGTCGTCGCGCTTGCGGTCGTGGTGCTGGGCGTCAAGGCCGGGGTGATTCCCTGGGGGCTGGCCCAGACCGCACGGCTCACCGGCGCCACGCGGGAGGTCGCCCCCCTGGTCAATCCGACGGCCGCTCTGCTGATGGCCGCGCTCCTGACCGGTCTGGCGTACGTGGTGTGCGCCCCGATCACCGCCGCCGCCCACACGCCCCACGCCGACGCGGCCGCCGTCGGCGTGGCGATGGTCCTGATCGGCTTCCTCGTGATGGCCACCCGGCGCACGGCCCTGTCCCAGCTCATCGGATTCGTGGTGCTCGACAACGGCATCGCCACGACCGCGTTCCTGACCTCCGGTGGCGTCCCCCTGGTCGTCGAGCTCGGAGTGACCCTCGACGTCCTGCTCGTCGTCCTGATCCTGCAGGTCCTGGCCGCCCAGATGCGCCTGACCCACGCCAACCTGGACCTCGTCGATCTCGCGGAGCTGCACGACTGATGGCCGTTCTCATCTGGATCCCGCTGCTGGTCCCGCTGGCCTTCGCCGTCCCCTCGGCGCTGCGCCGCAACGCGCCCTGGACGCCCTGGCTGGACCTGGCTGCGGCCGTGGCCGTGCTGGCGACCGGGATCGGCCTGCTCGCCGCAACGACGACCGGCGAGCCGGTCATGGCCGGATCGCTGCTGCGCGCAGATGCCCTGTCGGCGTGGATGCTCACCGTGATCGGCGCGGTCGGGGTGGTCGCCCTCTGGGGCGGGCTGCCGATGCGCAGCGAGGCCGGCGCCGGTCCGGATGGGGTGTTCACCGCGCTTGTGTGCCTGTTCCTCGCCGCCATGAGCCTGGCCGTGCTCGCAGACGACCTGGGCATCCTCTGGGTCGCGGTCGAGGCCACCACCATCACGACCGCCTTCCTGGTCAACCAGCACGGCGGGCCGAGCGCACTGGAGGCCGCCTGGAAGTACGTGGTGCTGGGCTCGGTCGGGGTGGCGATCGCCTTCCTGGGCGTCGTGCTGCTCTACGCCGCCTCCAGCGCCGCGGGCACGGCCACGCTGTCCTGGACGGCGCTGTCCTCAGGGAGCATCCCGCTGGACCCGGACCTGACCCGGATGGCCGTGGCCCTGGCCGCCCTCGGATTCGCCACCAAGGCCGGACTGGCCCCCATGCACTCCTGGTTGCCCGACGCCCACAGCCAGGCCCCCGCCCCGGTGTCGGGGCTGATGTCCGGGGTGCTGCTCTCCGTGGCGCTCTACGCGATCCTGCGGATACAGGCGATCAGCGACGCAGTGCTCGGCACCGGCTTCATGCGCGGGATGCTGCTGGGCGGCGGACTGCTCAGCCTCGCTGTCGCTGCCTCGCTGATCCTGGCCCAGCGTGACTACAAGCGCCTGCTCGCCTACTCCAGCATCGAGCACATGGGCCTCATGGCCCTGGCCGCCGCGATCGGGGGAGCCCTGGCCACCTCCGCCCTGCTGCTGCACATGCTCGGCCACGGGCTGGTCAAGGCGGCGATGTTCCTCGTGGCCGGGCGGATACTGGCCGCCGAGCGCTCCAGCGGGATCGCCGACGTGCGCGACATGCTCCTGCGCCGGCCCGACCTGGCCCGGCCCTGGCTGGCTGGAACCGCTGCCCTGCTCGGCTTCCCCCCATTCGTGCTGTTCTTCACTGAGGTGGCCATCTTCGTCGCGGGATGGCAGGCGGGTCTGGGGCTGGCGATGGTGGCCGCGCTGGCCCTGCTCCTGCTCGTGTTCGCCGGAGTGGCCCGCCACGTCCTGGCGATGACGATCAGCGCGGGCACCCGCGGGGTTCAGGAGGGGGTGTATCCGGATGAGCGGACGGCCGCCACTCGGCTCCCCGGCCACCCGGACCACACCGATCCGCGGGCCACGGCGGCCCTCCCGCGCGGCACCGGGCGGCAGGCTCCGCTCGTCATGGCGCTGGCGGCGGCAGCGATCCTGGGCTTCCTGGTGGTGCCGTTCGCCGACGTCCTGAGCGCCGCTGCTGCCGCCCTGGGAGCCGGATCGTGACCGGCCCGACCGCGCGCCATGAGATCCCCCGCGAGCACCTCGCCGATGCTGCCGGCGCCCTCTTCGCCCAGGGGTGGCGGCTGGCCCTCGTCGCCGCGCACGAGGACCCGGACTCGTTCCGCATCGTGCACTGCTTCCTACGGCCGGTCGGACAGCGCACCGAGCTGGTCGTCACCGTCCCCCGCGACGACGCCTGGCTGCCCTCACTGGCCGGCGCGTCGCATCCCGCTGGCCGCTTCGAGCGCGAGATGCGCGACCTCTACGGCATCCGGCCCGAGGGGCACCCACAGCCCCGCCGGTTGGTCCGTCACGGCCACTGGCCGACCGGCTGGCACCCCATGCTCCGCGATGCCGACCCGACGCCCCGGTTCACTCCCGACGTGGGCTCGTACCCGTTCGTGGAGGTCGCCGGGGACGCCGTGTACGAGATCCCGGTCGGGCCCATCCACGCCGGGCTCATCGAGCCCGGGCACTTCCGGTTCTGGGTGGTGGGCGAGACCATCCTGCGGATGAAGGCCCGGCTGTGGTTCCTGCACCGCGGTGTCGAGAAGCTCTTCGAGGGCCGCCGCCCCGCCGACGGGATCGAGCTGGCCGAGCGGATCAGCGGCGACACCGCAGTCGGGCACACCCTCGCGTTCGTGATGGCCGTCGAGGAGGCCGCCGGGATCGAGGTCGACGAGCCCACACTCGCCGCCCGCGCGCTGCTGCTCGAGCTGGAGCGCATCTACAACCACGTCAATGACCTCGGGGCCATCGCCAACGATGTCGGCTTCGGGATCGCGCACGCCCACACTCAGCGGCTGCGCGAGACGCTGCTTCGACACAACAAGGCCGTGACCGGCCACCGACTCCTGCGCGGCGGCATCACTGTGGGCGGCGCCGGACTCCAGGATCAGCCCGACCTCGCGCTGCTCCGTGGCGTGGTCGACGAGGTGGCCCAGGTCGTGCGCATCGCGCTGGACCACAGTGTCGTGCGCGACCGGTTCACGGGCACGGCGGTCCTGCCCCGGGAGCAAGCCGATCACCTGGACACCCTCGGCTATGTCGCACGTGCCTCCGGTCGGGTGATCGACGCCCGGCAGGATCACCCCTTCGTCGACCTGGGCGGCTTCGAGGCGGTGGTGGAGGGCGCCGGCGACGTGCTCGCCAGGTTCATGGTCCGGGCCCGGGAGATCGAGGCGAGTGCCGAGCTGGTCGAGGGACTGGCCACCCAGGCCGTGATGGCAGTGCAGTCCGCGCCCGCCGCTCCGACCACGCCAGCCAGGCAGTCGGCCGCCGCCGGGCTGGCCGAGCCACCCGCCCCTTCGGCGCGCCGTGCCGGGCTTGGTGTCGTGGAAGCCTGGCGCGGAACCCTGTGCACCCGGGCCGAGCTCGGCGCGGATGGGCTGCTCAGCCGGGTCAAGGTCGTGGACCCCTCGTGGTTCAACTGGCCGGCCCTGCCGATCGCGCTGAACGACACGATCGTGCCGGACTTCCCGCTGGCCAACAAGAGCTTCAACCAGTCATACGCCGGCAACGACCTGTAGGCCGGGGGCTCCCTGCGCGTCGGTGCGGCTGGAGCAGCGTCAGCCGAGCCGGATCGGAGCCTCAGTCTGGTCCTCGACCCTGGCCACCTCCGGCAGCCGAGCGGCGGCCTTCTGCCCCCGGGGGCGCACGGCGTGCTTGCTCACGATCGACAGGCGGTTGAACAGGTTCATCGTGATGGCCACCCACGCCACGGCCGAGATCTGCGCGGGCGTCAGGTGATGGGCCGCCTCGGCGTAGTCGGCGTCCTGCGTGCGGGGGTCGGGCAGCCGGGTGATCGACTCGGCCAACGTGAGGGCCGCGCGCTCGGACGGCGTGAACAGCGTCGTGTCGCGCCAGGCGGAGAGGACGGACAGGCGCTGGGTCCCCTCGCCCGCCTTCAGCGCGGCGCGGACGTGGACGTCCAGGCAGAAGGAGCAGCCGTTGATCTGGGAGATCCGGATGCTCACGAGCTCCACGAGCAGCCTGCTGAGCCCTGCGTGCTGGGTGGCCGTGCGCAGCGCGTCGGACACCTCCAGCTGCGCGGTGTAGACCGCGGGGTGTGCCTTGTCGATCGAGACGCGATTGCCGCGCGTTCCACGGTTCACTGTCATGGCAGGCATCTCCGGCCTGCCGCTGTGCTCTGGACCATGCCAGGACGATCCCGCAGGCCCCGCGGGGGTGTCACGTCGACGCGCCGATCATGCGGCGGGCCACGCTGGACGTGGGTGGGCACGGCGTTCCCCGACGGGCCCGGCCGACCCGTGGGGCGGCCTGATCCCGGGTCGCCCCGGCTCGTGGTAGTCAGGGCGCGTGGATGGTGATGGGAACGGGTGGGTCACGTGCTCGCGTGGCCACACGCACTGGGGGCGTCATGGCGCCGCCGGACTGCTGCTGCACACCGTCGACGATGCCGGAGTCGTTCGCGCGCTGCTCCAGCACCGGGCGCACTGGAGCCACCACGGGAACACGTGGGGACTGCCCGGAGGGGCCCGCGACAGTCACGAGGACCCGGTCGCCGCAGCCCTGCGGGAGGGTGTCGAGGAGGCCGGCTTGGACGTCTCGCTCATCCGGACCAGGGCCACTTTCCGCGACGACCATGGGCGTTGGTCGTACACGACCGTCTTGGCCGACACCCCCTCGCCCCTGGCGACGACCCCGAATCGGGAGAGCGTCGCCCTGGAGTGGGTGGCCGTCGCCGAGGTCCCCTCGCTCCCACTGCATCCGGGGTTCGCGGCGACGTGGCCGCTCGTCCGGGCTCAGCCGACTGTGCTCCTCGTGGACATGGCCAACGTCGTCGGCTCCCGCGCTGACGGCTGGTGGCGCGACCGCGCCGGGGCGTCGACCCGGCTCCTGGCCCGGCTGGACGCCCTGCGCGGGGTCACCGTCGGGGGGTCGGCGGCTGCCCTGCGCGTGATCGGGTCCGTGGTCGCGGTGCTGGAGGGCGCCGCCAGGGCCGCAGAGAACCCCGGGTGGGTGCGTGTCGAGCGGACGCCACCTGGCCACGAGACCAGCGGCGACGACGTCCTCGCGGCATCGGCAGCGGCGCTCTTCGCAGAGGGTCGCTCCGTCCTTGCCGTCACCGCGGACCGGGGCCTGCGCGCCCGGGTCGAGGCCCTGGGCGGCGCGTCGGACCCGCTGACGCCCCAGTGCGTGGGGCCAGGCTGGCTGCTCGACCTCATGGACGAGTCGCCCCGGACAGGGCCGCTGTCGGGAGCAGACTGACCCCCATGGTGGAGGCGCTCGCGATGGGAGCGGTCGCTGCGTCCTCGCTGCTCATCGGCGCCGTGCTCGGACTGCTCCGGGCCTGGCCGACGCGGCTCGTCGGTTCCCTGCTGGCGTTCGGGGCAGGTGCCCTGATCAGCGCAGTGAGCTTCGATCTGGCGGAGAAGGGTGCCTCGCTCGCCGGTGGCCTGCCCGTCGGTCTCGGGCTGGGCGCCGGTGCGATCACGTACTTCCTGGCCAACCGATGGCTGAACCGACGCGAGACCGGCAGTCGGTCCGCTGCGGGCACCGGCCTGGCCCTGGGGGCCTTCCTCGACGGCATCCCCGAGCAGGTCGTCCTGGGGATCGGCATGAGCATCGACTCCGGGGTCAGCCTCGGGCTGCTCGCGGCGGTCTTCGTCTCGAACCTCCCCGAATCGGTCGGCTCCGCCACCGAGATGGCCGATGCAGGCGCATCGCGGCGCCGCATCCTGGTGATCTGGGCGGCGATCACGGCGCTCTGTGCCCTGTCGACCCCGGGTGGCTTCGCGCTGGCCGGTGCCGCGGGCCCGGCGTTCCAGGCGCTGATCGACGGCTTCGCCGCCGGTGCGCTGCTGGTGATGCTGGTCGACGAGATGATCCCCCAAGCCCGCAGGATGGCCGGCGACACGGCCGGGCTGCTCACGGTCCTCGGCTTCGCGGTGGGGGCCGGCCTCTCGGCGGTCTCGGGATGAGTCCGTCGTCTGGCCGACCTGTCGACCGGCTGACCCTCATGGAGCGCTCGCTTCCGGACCTGGGACCAGCTGTGCTCGTGGCACAAGGGGCAGGTTCAGGGCCAGGTGATAGGACAGCGGCCGCAGCGGTTCGGGCCTAGGGCGTGTCTCCATATCCCGATTGCCGGCTGCGCGACGCCCGGGCACTGCACCTCGCCGCGTTGCCGTCGCTCGCCGGGCCACCAGCCCGACTCACTCCGCCGCCTTGCGATGCACAGCACCGAACGCCGCTCGCAACGTCAGTGGATATGGAGACACACCCTGGGCTCGAAGGTCCACCGGAAGGCTTGTGATCATGCAGCGGATCGCTCCCCACCTTTGGTTCGACAAGGAAGCACGTGAGGCCGCCGAGCTCTACACGTCGCCGTTCCCGGACTCCTCCATCGGCAGGACCGTCACCCTGCATGACACCCCCGGCGGAGATGCCGAGACCGTCTCCTTCGCGATCGCCGGGCTGGACTTCATGGCGATCAGCGCGGGCCCCTTGTTCCGACTCGATCCGTCGGTGTCGTTCTTCCTGAACTACGACCCGTCGAGGATGGACGGCGCCGAGCAGGGGCTCCGAGCCGCTTGGGATGCCCTGACAACAGGCGGCGACGTCTTGATCCCGCTGGGTGGGTACCCCTACAGCCAGCTCTACGGCCGGGTGCAGGACCGATACGGGGTGTCCTGGCAGCTGATCCTGGCGGATCCCGCCGGGGAGGATCGGCCGTTCATCGTGCCCTCCCTCATGTTCACCGGCGAACAGTGCGGCCGGGCCCAGGAGGCGACGGACTTCTACCTCGGCGTGTTCCACGACACGAGGCGGGGCCAGGTCTCGCGCTACGGCGCGGGTCAGGAACCTGACAGGGAGGGGGACGTGAGCTTCACGGACTTCGTGCTCGAGGGTCAATGGTTCGCAGCGATGGGACAGCGCCCGTCCGCACGGATCCTCCTTCAACGAGGCGACCTCGTTCATGGTCAGATGCCAGACGCAGGAGGAGATCGACGAATACTGGGAGAAGCTCTCGGCGGTGCCTCAGGCGGAGCAGTGCGGCTGGCTGAAGGACAAGTACGGCCTCTCGTGGCAGATCGTGCCGACCGTGATGAACGAGATGATGGAGAACGGCACCCCCGATCAGGTCGATCGGGTGACCCAGGCATTCCTGCCCATGAAGAAGTTTGACGTCGCGACGCTCGAGGAGGCATATCGCGGGGGGCGCTGAGCGCCCCTCTGGCCTGATGCCCTCTGCTACAGGCCCAGCTCTCCTGTTGGCCATCCACCGGGTGGCCAGCCATCGGGGCATCCCAGGCGAACAGGCCGTGGTCACCTCCGGAGTGGCAGACACACAGATGGTCGCCTCACCGCCACCGGCACGGCTGTGGTCGCAGTGCGCACCGACGCCTGGACTCAGGCACGAATCTGCCCCGAAATCCCCCTTCTAGGACCCCGTCCCGGGACCAGATAGCGCATGTGCGCTCGATATCCACGATTAGGGTGTCCTGCAGGCCGTCTATGCGTGGATTCCGAGCGCGAGTCGCTGTTCCGCCGACCAGACGGCCGCGAGAACGCGGATTTCGTGGCAAATTTCCGACCGGGCGCGGGGACCCGGTAGTTCGCGGCTCAGATGAGCGCGGGGCCAGGGCGGCGGAACTTGGCTGACCCGGGACGAGGTTCGCGCGTACGGTACGACGTCCTCGGCCATGTCTTCCATCCCGACCCTGGAGATGGCCGCCCAGGGGTCTCCGTGAGATCGCGATAGTCATGCACGGCCGGATCTCGACGTCGGGTAGTCCGGTCCGGCGTCTCGGATCGGACCTGCCGGCGAAGCATCGATCGCGACACCGACGGGGGCACTGCGGGCTGTACCGATCTCGGCGGGTGATCCGGCTGGTGGGAGGAACCCTCGCGATCAGGCGGTCAGCGTCCGATCCGGGCCCGTCCCAGCCCGATACACGGTCCTGAGCATGCGAATGCCCCGGTGGGGTCGGCCCGACCGGGGCATTCGCCAGGGTGGAGGTGCCGGGAATCGAACCCGGGTCCATCGGTGCCTCTGAACGACCTTCTCCGGGCGCAGCCACGCTGTCGCGTTCTCGACCTGCGCGCTTCGTGCGGCACTGCGCGCAACGCGGTCCAGCAACTGTTAGTTGTCCCGTCTCACCCCGTTACCGGGTGGGTTGGTGAGTCTCCTGAACGACGCCAGATTCGGGGCGGAGACGCCCCCGGTCTGACGGATCTCGGGGCTCGCTCAGACGGCGAGGGCGAGATCAGTGCGCTTAACATCGGCACTTGTTGTTTTGGCAGGCGTTTGCGAGATTTCTGCCATCCTCGGCCCGCTTCTCCGTTCGACCACATCCGATGTCGAAACCTGTCACCCCCTGTGCAGTTGTCAACGTGCGGTCGTTCCACCAGTACAACGGTGGCACCGCCGGGGATCTTCCCTCCGGGCCTCCGATGAGCCGCGCCTGTGGGCGTCCATCTGGCTGGTCGTCCTGATCCTCACCCGGCGACCCGGGCGACTCCAGAACCGCTCAAGTCTACCCGAACAGGGCCGGCGCCGGGGAACGCCGAATGGCAGGCTCGCCTACCATGCTGGGAGGCACCCGGGTCCGCTTGGTCGATCACGGCTCGTTCCCGGGACCGCAGGAGGAACCGTGAAGCTGATCACCGCCGTCGTGAAGCCGCACATGCTCGAGGATGTCAAGGCCGCTCTCCGGGAGGCCGGGGTCGAGGGGATGACGGTCTCGGAGGCATCCGGCTTCGGCCGGCAGCGCGGACACGTGGAGGTGTACCGCGGCGCCGAGTACAAGGTGGACCTGGTACCCAAGGCCCGCCTGGAGCTGCTCGTCACAGATGATGTGGTCGACCGACTGCTTCGGGTGATCACGGAATCGGCGCGGACCGGCAGCATCGGGGACGGAAAGATCTGGGTGACTCCCGTCGAGTCGATAGTGCGGGTCCGCACGGGCGAGCGGGACTCCGAGGCCGTCTGACTCGCCGGGTCCACGACGGCGGGCACCGTCCTGGGACGGCCCCCACGCCACCGTGTCCACCTGTAGCCCCCGCGTCCACCGCGGCCATGTCCGACTTCACCGGCGAGCCCGATCGCGCCACCGAGCCCGATCGCGCCACCGAGCCGCACGAACCGAGCATGCCCCGTGGGACTCGACCGTCGTCGCTGCAGCGGCCCCGGGCACTCCCGGGGTCTGCCCCGAGGCGTCAGCCTACGAGCGCGCCCGGATTCATCACGCCCTCGGGATCCAGGCCCGCCTTCACCGAGCGCAGGAGGTCCAGCCCGAGACCCCCGATCTCGGCACCCAACCAGGGCGCGTGATCTCGTCCGACGCCGTGGTGATGGGTGATCGTAGCCCCCGACCCGACGACGGCCTCGTTGACGGCACGCTTGGCCATGTGCCACTGGGCTCGAGCGGCCGCCGCGCTGGACCCCTCGCGACCCGGTTCCCCAGCCATCCGCGCCATCACGGTGAAGTACAGGCAGGCCCCCGTCGGATAGATGTGCGAGATGTGGGACATGACGATCGGCGGCGTCCCCTGGGAGGTCAGCGACTCGATGAGTGCGTGTCGCATCGCTGCGCGCGTGGCCCCCAGGTTCGACCACCGCGTCGCGGTCTCCAGGGTCTCGACGAGGACCCCGGCGTCGAGCAGCGAGTCGCGCTGCCGTGGCGCGTCGAACCTGTGCCGTCGCCACGCCTGGCCTGCGGCGCTGCCCAGCGCGACGCCCCCCGCCCGCCGGATGAGGTCGCTCGCCTCGCTGCGGCGGACGCGGATCATCCGAGGGGACCCCTCCCACCCGAACACGCCCAGGCACCCCTGCGACCGCCCGCGCAGGCGCAGGTAGCCATCCAGTGCCTTGGTCTGTGGGCCGTGGCCGCGCAGGGCGAGCTGCAACTCCGTCTCCTGCGGATCGGACAGCCGGCAGACATCGGGAGCCGTGTCCGCCCGATAGCTGTCCTGGGCGAACGCACGCAGGAGGCGCAGCCCGGAGGCGAGGTCAGGGAACATCCAGCCCTCGTACCGGGACTGTGCGCCCGGTCGCCGGACCCGGACCGTGACCTCGGTGATGATCCCGAAGGCTCCCTCGGAGCCGATGACGAGCTGGCGCAGATCCGGCCCTGCCGCGTTCGGGGTGCCCGTGCCCACAGCGAGCACGCCGCGTGGAGTCGCCATCCTCAGGGCCACCACCATCGAGTCGAAGCGCCCGAATCCGGCCGAGGCCTGACCCGCCGAGCGGGTCGCCGCGTAGCCGCCGATGGTCGCCCGCGCGAACGACTGCGGGACATGTCCCAGGGTCAGTCCGTGCGCTGACAGGAGGCGCTCTGCCTCAGGGCCCGTGGTCCCGGGGAGGAAGCGGGCGGTGCGGTCCTCGGCCGAGGCGGCCAACAGCCCCCGCATCCGCGACGTGTCCACCGCGATGACGCCCTGGTGGCCGACCCCTGTGACTGGCTCGACGCCGCCTACCACGCTGGTCCCGCCGCCGACCGGGATCACCGCCAGGCGATGGGCGTTGGCAGCAGCCAGTATCCGGACGACCTCGCCCTCAGCTGCTGGGCTCACGACCGCATCCGGTGCGCCCAGCGCCTCGCCGGAGCGCTGGCGCAGGAGGTCGTCGAGCGAGGAGCCGGCGCTGTGGCGCAGCCGCGCCATCCGGTCGCTGCGCACGTTCGGGCCCCCGACGATCTCGACCAGGGCCGCGCGCGCATCGTCGGGCAGCTTGGGATCCGCGAGCTGCAGCTCTGCGGGGGGAGTGACAGCGCTCGGGGACGGCGGGCCGATGCGTTCGGCGAGCCATGCCAGCCCGTGCTCGGGAAGCCCGGGTGAAGGCTCCTCGTCCCAGCGGGCGAAAGGTCGGGCGTGAGGCGAGGTGATCGTCAGGTCTCCCATGGCGTTACAGTGTGACACATGCAGTCGAAACGTAACATTCCAGGGTCTTTCGCGGCCGTCAACGGCCCGGTCGTCGGGCAGCCACGCTACCTCGGCCGTGAGGCTGGTGACGCTCAGCGCTCTGAGGTCGACGAGGCGACACAACGGCCCACGTCCCCGCCAACCGGGCCCGCGGACGTCGACCTGACAGCTCGGGCCTCGGCTGGGCCGGGTGCGGCCGAGATCGAAGCGCCGAGTGTGACGGCAACCGACGCGCCGCCCTCGGACCAGGGCGCCCAGGTCGGCAGCGCGACGGGGGAGGCGATCCTGGCTGCGGCCCGGTCCCTCGCCCTGGACGTCGGGTTCCGTCGGGCGACGATCGTCGATGTCGCCCGACGTGCGGGGGTCTCGCGCATGACGGTCTATCGCGAGTTCGAGGACCTGGGCTCCATCTGGAGCGACCTGCTCACCCAGGAGCTCGTCGCCATGATGGACGACGCGGCGGGCGACCTCGTTGGGGTCAACGCCCGGGAGCGCCTGGTCCGCGCCGCCGAGGCGCTGGTCACCGGCATCAGTCATCACCCCCTGTTCCGGCGCGCGCTGGACGTGGATCCTGAGCTCCTGCTCCCGCTCGTCGTCGACCGGTTCGGGTCGAGCCAGCAGGCCGCGCTCGAGCACATCGAGGCGCTGCTCTCCGTCGGCGTCCTCGACGGCTCCATCGACGTGGACCGCGCGACAGCGAGCGCCGCGTGCGCGGTGCTCCTCACGGTTCAGTCCTTCATCTTCTCGGCCCGGGTCCTTGAGGCCCGTGACGATTCCAAGGTCGTTCTCGGCGAGCTGGGCGTGCTCCTCGACAGGTACCTGGCACCGTGAACGGCATCGGCGATTCCCACCTGAGCGCCCGCCGCCGCGAGCGCGACCTCGACCTGCTCGCCGGTGGGGAGATCGTGGACGTGCTGGTCGTGGGGGGCGGCATCACCGGTGCCGGGGTGGCCCTCGACGCGGCCGCCCGCGGCCTCTCCGTGGCCCTCATCGAGCGCGGCGACCTCGCCGCCGGGACCTCGCGGTGGTCCTCCAAGCTGGTCCACGGCGGTGTGCGGTACCTGGCGACCGGGAAGGTCGGCGTCGCCGCCGAGAGCGTGCGGGAGCGCGGCATCCTGGCCACCAACGTCGCGCCTCACCTCATCCGTCCGCTGCCCTTCGTGACGGCCATCGGCGAGCACGGCGTGGGGGCGGGCATGGCTGCCGCCGTCATCGCCGGGTACGAGGGCATGGACCTGCTTCGTCGCACGGTCCGCACGCCCGGGTCCCTGTTCCCGGCGCCCCGGATGATCGACGCCGAGACCACCCAGCGGCTCATCCCCGGCATCGCCCGCGACGGCCTTCGATCCGGCGTGCTCAACTGGGACGGTCAGGTCGAGGACGACGCCCGACTCGTCATCGCGGTGGCTCGGACCGCCGCGTCGTACGGAGCCCGGATCCTCACGCGGGTCGAAGCCCTGGAGGTCGGTCCCGGCGGTGCGCGCGCCGTCGTCCTGGGCGCCGGCGGCGGTTCCTCGCCTGCCGGAACGGGCGTCGGGTCGATGATCGACATCCGGGCGCGGAACGTCGTGAACGCCACCGGCGTCTGGGCCGATCACCTGGACCCCTCGGTGGTGCTGCGGCCCTCCCGCGGGACGCACCTGGTCGTCTCTGCCAGCGCGCTGGGTCATCCGACGGCGGCTCTCGGGACCCCGGTGCCCGGCCACTTCGGCCGGGTGGTCTTCGCGCTGCCGCAGGCCGAGGGGACCGTGATCCTGGGCCTCACAGACGTGCCGGCCGAAGAGGTCAGCTACAGCCCGCAGGCCTCCTCCGACGAGGTCGACTTCCTGCTCGACACGTTCTCGGAGGCCCTGGCCCGACCGCTGGACCGCTCCGACGTCCTCGGCGTCTACAGCGGCCTGCGTCCCCTGCTGGCCGCGCCGGAGGAGGGGCAGGAGACCTCGGATCTCTCCCGTCGCCACTCCGTGATCCGGCACTCCGGGATGATCACGGTCACCGGCGGGAAGCTCACCACCTACCGGCGGATGGCCGCGGACGTCGTGGACCTGCTCACCGACAGGCCCTGCCCAACGGCCGAGCTCCCGCTCGTGGGTTCTGCCGGGAAGCTGCCCCGGCCGGCTGATCCGGGCATGGCGCGTCCCGGATCGAGGTCCGACGCGGAGGTCGGCGGCTCGTCCACCGAGCTGCCAGCGCGTCTCGTGCGGCGGTTCGGGTCGGAGGCCGCCGATGTCGCGGCGATGGCCGAGGGGGATCCGGCCCTCCTGGCGCCCATCGCCCCCGGCGTGCCCGCGCTCGGCGTGGAGGTGCTCTGGGGGATGGCGGCCGAGGGGGCGCTCACGATGGACGACGTGCTTGACACACGGCTGCGCCTCGACCTCGTCCCGGCGTGGCGGCGGGCCGCCGACGAGGCCGCGAGGGACCTGCAGCCAGCCACCTGACCACCGCCCGCCGCTTGAGCCCCCACCGGTCGAGCCGCGCCGGTCGAGACCCGCGCCGGTCGAGCCTGTTCGACCGGAGGGATGGGGTCTCGATCGGGTTCGATGCGGTGCTGGTCTCGACGGGCTCGACCAGCGTGTCGCCGCTGTCCTGCCGGTCGAGGTTGTCGACCCGCGCCGGTCGAGCCTGTCGAGACCAAGCCGGTCGAGCCCGCCGCGACTGAGCCCGTCGGCGGGTCGAGCCCGTCGGTCGAGCCCAGTCGAGACTGAGCCGCCGAGACCCCGCCGGTCGAGCCTGTCGAGACCACCAACGGTGGCCTGAGGATCTGAATCAGCGGATCCGTGCGCCTCGGATTCCTTGGGTGGGCGACTGCGTCCCGTGTGCCACCTGGGAGCATGGCGTAGCGGCCCTGCGATCGGGGCCTTGTCGCGTTTGGCCCGGCTCCAGCCCCGGATCTGCTCGTCGGCCACGTCCGCCTCGGGATGCTGTCATACCACGGGGCCCACGACAGTTCCACGGACCGGCGTCTGTGGGTGTGAGAAGCGCCGCCCGCGTGGTCGTGTTGCCGTACCCGCCGTCCGGATCCCATGCGGAACCGGCGTAGTAGGAGCCATCTGAGCAGCGCAGCAGGTAGGTCCAGGGCATGGGCGGGAATCATTGGACGAACCGCCGGAATCCTCGCATGGTCCCTCCACAGTCCGGTGAGATGTGCTGCTGAGTCGGGGTCTCGACGGGCTCGACCAGCGTTCTGGGGT